>URGF01000043.1 GCA_900547285.1 uncultured Collinsella sp. | reverse complement strand
CCGGCCGATCTGGCGCCCATCGAGGCGGCGTATATCGACGTGCGCACGCCGGCGTTGACGGCGCAGCTCACGCGTCTGTCGTATCGCATCGACCTGCACTTGGATCCCGAGGCGCCCGTAAGCGCCGACGAGGTGCGTCGTGCGATCGACACGCTGCGCGCCGACCATGGCATCGACTACGCGCGCGGCAAAAAGAGCAAGCGCTTGGATTTGGATCACACGCTCGTGGGCTATGAGCTCACGGCTGGGGAGCGTCCGGACCATCTGGTGCTCATGCTCGACACCCATGCCGACAACGAGGGCTCCATGCGTCCGGAAATTTTGCTTTCCGCTGCTGATGTTTTGTTGCAGGGCTTGACCCCGGGCGTGGATGCACCTATTGTTTCCACCGGTATGCAAGACCTCGTGACCATCTGCTCCTACGATGTCGAGCGTCAGAATCAAGCATGCGAGGACGACGAGGGCCGACTCGTCAGCCCCATACCTGTGCGAACTTGTGGATTTGCTCCACATACTCGTTGACGGGGGTATTTTCGCCTGCTACTATATTCGGCTGTTGCACTAACTGATGCATGAAGGGCAAGTAAACATGTACGCAATCGTTAACACGGGCGGCAAGCAGTACAAGGTCGCCACCGACGATGTCATCACCGTCGAGAAGATCGAGGGCAATGAGGGCGACAAGGTCACCCTGCCGGTCATCTTCCTCAACGATGGTAAGAAGATCGTCACCGATCCCGACAAGCTGGCCAAGGCCAAGGTTACCGCTCAGATCGTTGAGCAGTTCAAGGGCGAGAAGCAGCTGGTCTTCAAGTTCCACAAGCGTAAGCGCTATCGTCGTCTGAAGGGTCACCGTCAGCAGCTCACCAAGCTGAAGATCGTGAAGGTCCAGGCTACGTCCCGCGCCAAGAAGGCTGTCAAGGCAGAGGCCGAGGCTGTTGCCGAGGCTCCCGTCGCCGAGTAGATTACACTCGTAACGAAAGAGTAGGTATACACAATGGCACACAAAAAAGGACTCGGTTCCTCCCGTAATGGCCGTGACTCCCGCGGTCAGCGCCTTGGCACGAAGCGCTATGCCGGCCAGACGGTAACCACGGGCACGATTCTCGTCCGTCAGCACGGCACTCACATCCACCCGGGTGAGAACGTTGGTCGTGGCAAGGACGATACGCTGTTCGCGCTGGTCGACGGTACCGTTGAGTTCCACAAGGGTATCAAGCACAGGGTCAGCGTACGCCCGCTCGCGAACGCGTAATTCACCCTTCATAGAGCACATATGTGGGAGGCACTTGAGTTTTAGGATTCAAGGGTCTCCCTCTTTTTGTAGGAGGCGATTCTGTTGTCACAGTTCACCGATATCAGCCGCATTAACGTGTGCGGCGGCGACGGCGGAGCCGGATGCATGTCGTTTAGGCGCGAGGCATTTGTCCCCAAGGGCGGCCCCGATGGCGGCGACGGCGGTCGTGGCGGCAATGTCGTCATCCAGGCTGATGCTCAGCTGTCTTCGCTGATCGATTACCGCTTTAAGCATCACTTCCGCGCCGAACGCGGCACGCACGGGCAGGGTGCCCGTCGTAACGGCAAGAGCGGCGAGGACCTGATCCTGAAGGTTCCCATGGGCACCGTGGTGCGCGAGCTCGACCCCGAGACGCAGACCCCGATGTTCGAGATTGCTGA
Source organism: uncultured Collinsella sp. (assembly GCA_900547285.1). GTDB lineage: Bacteria > Actinomycetota > Coriobacteriia > Coriobacteriales > Coriobacteriaceae > Collinsella. Next base: position 12,500 of record URGF01000043.1, on the reverse strand, counting down.
CCTGGTGCACGATGGCGAGCGCGTTGTCGTGGCGCCCGGCGGTGCCGGTGGCCTGGGCAACACGCACTTTGTGACGTCGGTGCGCCGCGCGCCCGCGTTCGCTCAGCTGGGCGAACCGGCCGAGGAGCACTGGATTGAGCTTGAGATGAAGCTTATGGCCGATGCCGCACTCGTGGGCTTCCCCTCGGTGGGCAAGTCCTCGCTTATCGCGCGCATGAGTGCCGCCCGTCCCAAGATCGCCGACTATCCGTTTACAACGCTCGTGCCGAACCTCGGCATGGTGCGTGCCGGTGAGTATTCTTACGTCGTTGCCGACGTTCCTGGTTTGATCGAGGGCGCGAGCGAGGGCAAGGGCCTAGGCCACCAGTTCCTGCGCCACATTGAGCGTACGGCCCTGATCATGCATGTCGTCGACATGACGGGCGGTTTTGAGGATCGCGACCCGGTTGAGGATTACCGCATCATCAACCGTGAGCTCGAGCAGTATGGCGCAGAGCTCTCGGAGCGCCCGCAAATCGTTGTCGCCAACAAGTGCGATGCGCCGGGCACGGCCGACAAGATTGCCGACCTCAAGCGCGCCGCGCTCGACGATGGACATATGTTCTTTGCCGTGTCCGCCGTGACGGGCGCCGGGCTCAATACGCTGATGCTTGCCGTGGGCGAGCAGGTGGCTAAGCTTCGCGCCGAGCTGGCGGTTTCCGATGAGCCGGTCGATCTTCGCGACGAGGAGTGGGAGCGCCGCCGTCTGCAGCGCGAGAAGCGGTTCCGCATTGTCCAGGAGGAGCCCGGTGCCTTCCGTGTGGTTGGTCGTGCCATCGAGCGCATGGTCATCCAGACCGACTGGGAAAACGAGGAAGCCGTCATTTACCTGCAGCATAAGTTTGCACGTATGGGTGTTGACGACGCGCTCGAGAAGGCCGGTTGCCGTGCGGGCGACGAGGTCCGCATTTGCCAGCGTGCCTTTGACTTTGAGGGCGCTGAGGACTTCTCGGAGTACGAGGAGCTCGAGGACGCTGGCGAGGACGTTGCCGTTGAGGCCATTGACGTGGCCGATGCTGCGGATGAGGGCGTCGAGGTTGTCGATGCGGCGGATGCCGCGGACGATGCCGAGACCTCGGAGGGCGAGTAAGCCATGTCGCTGCGCGGTGGAATCGGTTTGCCCGAGCTGCCCATAAAAGAGGGCAAGGAGTTTCGGCTTGGCATTATGGGCGGCACATTCGACCCGATTCATTACGGGCACCTGGTGACTGCCGAGCAGGCGCGCGAGTCGCTCGACTTGGACGCTGTGCTCTTTATGCCGGCGGGCTCTCCCGCCTTTAAGCTTGACAAGCCGGTTACGCCTGCCGAGGACCGTTATGCCATGACGGTCCTCGCCACCGCCGCGAACCCGGCCTTTTTGGCGAGCCGGTTCGAGATTGACCGTCCGGGTGTAACCTATACGGCCGATACGCTTCATGCCCTTCGCGATTTTTACCCGCCGCAGGTAAAGCTCTACTTTATTACGGGCGCCGATGCGATTATCGATATTGTGACCTGGCATGATGCCGAACGAATCGCTGAGCTTGCTACCTTTATTGCGGCGACGCGACCGGGCTTTGATATCGATACGGCGCGTGCCCGAATCAAAGAGTCGGGGCTGCCGTTCGACGTGCGCTATATTCAGATTCCGGCGCTGGCGATCAGCTCGACGAACATTCGTAAGCGAGTTGCCCGCGGCATGAGCGTGCGCTATCTTACGAGCGAGTCCGTGCTCGGCTACATTCGTAAGCGCAGGCTATATGCCGATTTGGGCCAAGAAGATTTTGAGTGATGGGGGCTACGTTGTCGGTAGAGGATCAGTTTGAGGGCGATGAGCGCGCGCTGCTCAAGCGCATTCAAGAGCTGCTCGATGTTCGCATGAAAGATAAGCGCAAGCGCTATGTGCATTCGCTGGGTGTTGCCGAGACCGCACTTCATCTGGCCGAGGTCTACGGCGTTGACCGCTTTGATGCGGCTGCCGCCGGCTTAATTCACGACTGGGACAAGGTTCTTTCCGATGACGAGCTCGTGGCCCGCGCGCTTCACTATGGCATCAAGGTTGCCGGCTCTCCTTCCGCCGCGACGCCGCTTTTGCATGGCCCTGTTGCCGCCTATGAGCTTCCGCAGCTTTTTCCCGAGCTGTCACCGGCCGTTTTCCAGGCTGTCGACCGTCACACCGTGGGTGCCTGCGACATGACGCCGCTCGATATGGTGGTCTTTGTGGCAGATGCCATCGAGCCCAACCGTCACGGCGACTATGCCCATGCGCTGCGCAAGATGGTGGGGAAGTCCTCGCTCGATGAGTTGTTCTTCTCCTGTTTTGCGCAGGGTCTGGTCTTTGTGATCCAGTCCGGGCGCTATCTTTATCCCACGGCTATTACGATTTACAACCATTACGCCCAGCTGCGCTAGCTCGGGTGTGTCTAGAAAGAGGTATTCCATGCCCGATGAGACCATGACCGACGAGCAGATTCTTGAAGGTGTGGAGCACAAGAGCTTCGTTGCCACGTCCGACCGCACCGCTGCCTCGCTGTCCACGAGCGGTGTGGCCGCCGAGGATGTCGCCCGCGCCGCCGCGCAGGCCGCCTACGACAAGAAAGGCGAGGACGTGCAGGTGCTCGATCTGACCGAGCTCTCCGACGTGTGCGATTACTTTGTGCTCGCCACCGGTACCAATAACCGTCAGGTCGATTCGATCGTCGACGAGATCGAGGAGAAGGTCGCCGAGGCTTGCGGCGAGCATCCGTTCTCCATCGAGGGCCGTGAGCAGAAGACCTGGATGCTCATGGACTACGGTTCGGTTGTCGTCCACGTCTTCACTCCCGAAGCCCGCGACTTCTACCGCCTTGAAAAGCTCTGGGGTGACGCCCCCCAGCTTCCCCTCGACCTCCTCTAGTAGTTCATTTGGGACGGGCTTTTTAGCTAACCTCTACCGTTCGCCGGGCAGTTGCATCATTCGCAGCTGCCCGGCTTTCTTTTTGTCATAGGGACTAATCGTTGAAGCGGGATTGGCGGCCGAAGGATAGGGCAGTGTCGCCGAACTTGTCTCGGACGGCGTCGATAGCGACTGAGAGGTCGCGACGGTCGCTGGATTGGGCGCCGCGATCATCGACTTCACAGAACAGGTCGGTCTGGATGCCGCCCTGATGATCGAAGTCGCTCATGCCGATGCCCGCCAGGCGCACATGCATGCCTTCCTGCCAGATGTTGTCGAGCAGCTCGAGCGCCACCGCCACAAAGATGTTCTCATCGTCGGTCGGATGAGGCAGCCGGCGCTGTGCCGAGCGACCGCTTCCATACGAATACTTGAGCTTGAGCGTCACCGTGGCGCCCGTCAGTCCCTGACGGCGCAGGCGGCGTCCCACTGACTCGCCCAACAGCGCAATCGCCGCTTCGATGTCCCCGCGCTCAGTCAAATCTTTCGCAAAGGTGCGCTCATTGCTCACCGATTTAACCTCGCGCTCTTCATCGAGACTCGTGACTTCGGAGATTTCAAGTCCCAGCGCACGCTGACGCATACGTTCGCCGTTGACGCCAAAAATAGAGGCCAAGGTGGATTCCGGCGCGCGTGACAGCTCGCCGAGCGTGTAGATGCGCATACGGCGCAGTCGCTCCTCGGCCGAGCGCCCGATGCCGCTCATGGCAGATACCGGCAGCGCGGCCAAAAAGCGCTGCTCGGTTCCGGGGCGCACGATGGTCAGCCCAAACGGCTTATCACGCTCGCTTGCGATCTTTGCGACCGTCTTGTTGCAGCCCACGCCAATGGAGCAGGTCACTCCCAGCGCTGCCACGCGGTCGCTTATACGCCGCGCAACCAGTAGCGGGTCTTCGGGCGCAAAGCGACCCGGTGTGATATCGATAAAGGCTTCGTCGATGGATACGCGCTCAACGCGCGGCGTCTCCTCGGCAAGAATTGCCATGACCTGCGCGCTCACCTCGCGGTAGCGATCAAAGTGCCCGTGCGTCCAAATGGCTTGCGGGCACAAGCGCCGCGCCTCGGCCGAGGCCATGGCAGAGTGCACGCCAAAGCGACGCGCCTCATACGAACACGTGGACACGACGCCACGCGAATCGGCGTCTCCGCCCACGATGAGCGGCTTTCCGCGCCACTCGGGGTGGTCGAGCATCTCCACGCTCGCAAAAAACGCATCGAGGTCCATGAGGCCCACCGCCGGACCCGTCCAGGGGGGCGGCGTGACGCCCATGGCATCCTCATAACCGTATGTATGTTCGCGTCTTTCCATGTCATGAGTATACCGCGCAGCTCATGTGGGGTGCGTGTATGTGCTTGCAAATCCCGAATTCTTGTCTAAGATATGGATTTGCCCTCGACTACACCGAAGAAGTTGGTCTCACGGACTTCACCTGCCCGCGTCGATGGCGTATTATGTTCAACTGTTTGTTTGTAGTTGCAGCCTAAAGCTGCTTGGTTGGAGGAGTTTCCTTTGGCAGTCAAGATTCGCCTTGCTCGTCACGGCGCTAAGAAGCGTCCGTACTACCGTGTCGTCGTCGCCGATTCCCGCGCCCCGCGTGACGGTCGTATCATCGAGGAGGTTGGCCGCTACAACCCGATGACCGCCCCCAAGACCATCAACCTCGACCTCGAGAAGATCGCCGACTGGCAGTCCAAGGGCGCTCAGCTCACCGACGCCGTCGCCGCTCTGGTCAAGGCCGCCAACGAGGGCGAGAAGACCGAGACCGTCGTCAAGAAGTCCAAGAAGCAGCTCGCCAAAGAGGCCGAGGCCGCTAAGGCTGCCGCTGAGGCCGCTGAGGGCGCCGAGGAGTAAATCGTGCCTGAGGTTGACGCTGCACAGCTCGAGGGTGAGGCAATGCTCTCAGATCGCATCGCCGATCTCGTCGAATATCTCGTTGTTCAGATCGTCGACGACCCGGATTCCGTGAGCCTTGAGGTCATCGATGGTGACGACGCCTCTACGATCGAGGTTTCTGTCGCCGAGGATGACGTCGCTAAGGTCATCGGCCGTCGTGGCCGTACCATCAAGGCCATTCGCACGCTCGCCCGTGCACTGGCCGCTCGCCTCGACACTGCTGTCGAGGTAGAGGTTCTGGGCTAGGACCTTGAGGTCCCAGTACAAAAACATCGCCCGTGTGGTCAAGCCGCACGGAAGGAAGGGGGAGGTCCTCGCGCAGCCGCTGCGGGGGCTTCCTTCTGTATTAGAGCCGGGTATGCGCGTCGCCCTGACGCCGCCGGCGCTCAAGCGCGACCGCTTTTGCACGGTCGTGTCCGTCACCGATACGGGCGATGGCGATCTGGTCTCGTTTGAGGGCATTGACGACTTGACGGCCGCCGAGGGCATCACGGGATGCTATGTGTTGGCAAATCGTGACGATTTTGAGCTCGATTCACTCGACGCCGCCTATACCGACCTGATGGGTCGCGAGGTGGTCGACGAGCGCTTCGGTTCGCTCGGCACGATCGTCGAGATCGTGTCGACGCCCGCTAACGATGTTTGGGTTGTCGAGGGTGATCGGTACGGCGAGGTACTGATTCCCGTGATCGAGCAGGTTGTGCTCGATCTTCCCGACACAGGAACAATTTCCGTCCACGTTATGGACGGCCTGATCGATATGGACAAGTAGGGAGGACAACATGCTGATTGAGACCCTTTCGGTCTTTCCCGAGATGTTTGAGCCCGTCATGTCCACATCGATTTTGGGCCGCGCCCGCAAGGCCGGCCTTTTTGATTTTAAGGCGTATAACCTGCGCGACTGGACGCACGACCGCCATCGCACCGTCGATGACGAGCCGTATGGCGGCGGGCAGGGCATGCTCATGAAGGTCGAGCCTATCGCCGAGGCCATCGAGGCCATTAGCGCAGAGGGTCCCAAGCCCACTGTGGTGTTCTTTACCCCCTGTGGCGAGCCTTTTACGCAGCATGTGGCCGAGCGCCTGCTCAAAAGCGAGCGCCTGCTGTTTGTGTGCAGTCGCTACGAGGGCGTCGACGAGCGCGCATACGCGTATGCCGATGAGCGCCTGTCGATCGGCGATTACGTGCTCACGGGCGGCGAGCTTCCCGCTATGGTCGTTGCCGACGCCGTCGTGCGTCTGATTCCCGGCGCCCTTGGTGACGAGATGAGCAACGTCGATGAGTCATTCTCGACCGCCGAGGACGGTGGCCTGCTCGAGTACGCGCAGTACACCCGTCCCGCCGAGTTCAATGGCGAGGGTGTGCCTCCGGTGCTCGTGAGCGGCGATCATGCCAAGGTTGATGCCTGGCGCCGCAAGAATGCCATCGAGCGAGCCTGCCGCTGGCGTCCCGACCTGATCGAGACGGCGCGCCTTACGCCCGAGGAGCGCGCATTCGCGCAAGAGATTCTGGACGCGTCGTATTCACAGAGCGAGGAGTGAGAATGGTTCCATCGCAGCATTCCGTGCTAAAGGGTGCCTTTGAGTGGATCGTGGTCGTCGCGATTGCACTGGTCGCCACCTTTTTGGTTCGCTCATTTGTGGTTGAACCCTTTGTGGTGCCTACCGGCTCCATGGAGTCCACGATCGAGATTGGCGATCAGATCCTGGCGCAAAAGGTGAGCCTCGAGCTCGGTCAGCCCGTTAAACAGGGCGATATTGTGGTATTCCACAACCCCGATGGCACCTCCGAGCACGATGTTCTCGTCAAGCGAGTTATTGCTACGGCCGGCCAGACGGTCGACCTGCAGGACGGCAAGGTCGTCGTCGACGGCCAGGCGCTCGATGAGGACTATACGACCGGCATGAGCTGGCCGCTTTCGGTCCAGGCCCCTGGCGCTCAGGTGAGCTATCCCTACACCGTTCCCGACGGGTGCGTGTGGGTGATGGGCGACAACCGCGAGAACTCTGCTGACTCCCGCTATTTTGGCCCGGTCGACCGCTCCGACTTGATCGCCGTGGCGCTTGTGCGCTACTGGCCGCTCAACCGTATCGGCGCTATCGACTAAAAACCGCTATAGTACAGTACCTAACCGTGTAATCGTTTCGACGAGGGGATATTAGAGGCATGAACGCTTCATCGCTTTCCTTCCAAGACATCATCCTGCGCCTCCAGCAGTACTGGGGCGAGCAGGGCTGCGTCATTATGCAGCCCTATGACTCCGAGGTCGGTGCCGGTACCTTCCATACCGCGACCACGCTGCGCTCGCTCGGTCCCGCCGAGTGGCGCACCTGCTATGCGCAGCCCTGCCGCCGTCCCGCCGACGGCCGCTACGGCGAGAACCCCAACCGCATGCAGCACTACTATCAGTTCCAGGTGCTCATCAAGCCCTCGCCGGTCAACGCCCAGGAGCTCTACCTGGGGTCTCTTGCCGCTATCGGTCTGGACCCCAACGACCATGACGTCCGTTTTGTCGAGGACGACTGGGAGAGCCCGACCCTGGGCGCCTGGGGCCTTGGCTGGGAGGTCTGGCTCAACGGCATGGAGGTCACGCAGTTTACGTACTTCCAGCAGGTGGGCGGCATCGAGGTCGATCCCGTGCCCGTCGAGATCACATATGGCCTGGAGCGTATCGCCATGTACGCCCAGGGTGTCAACTCCGTCTACGACCTGGTGTGGAGCTATCTGCCCGACGGCACGCCCATGACCTATGGTGACGTGTTCCTCGAGAACGAGCGCGAGTTCAGTGCCTATAACTTTGAGGTCGCCAACGTCGAGATGATGCGTCAGAAGTTTGACGACTACGAGGCCGAGTGCCACTCCTGCCTGGAGCGCAAACTGCCGCTGCCGGCGTACGACTGCGTCATGAAGTGCAGCCATGCCTTCAACCTGCTCGATGCCCGTGGCGCCCTGTCCGCAGTCGAGCGTGCCAACTACATCCTGCGCGTCCGCGCCGTCGCCAAGGCGTGCTGCGAGGCCTACATGGCCGAGGTCGCCGGAGTCAACGAGAATGCCGATCAGGAAGGCGAGGTGGCGTAAGCCATGGCAGACGCTAAGGATTTCCTGTTTGAGATCGGTACGGAGGAGATGCCCTCCGCGCCGCTGAACAATGCCGTCAAGCAGCTCGGCACCATGATCGTCAAGGGTTTGGACGATGCCGGCCTGGCCCACGGCGAGGTCCGTGTGATCTCGAGCCCGCGTCGCCTGGCTGTGCTCGTTGCCGACGTCGCCACCGCGACCGATGAGGTTCACGAGGTCAAGCGTGGCCCCGCGGCCAACATTGCCTTCGACGCTGACGGTAACGCCACCAAGGCCGCCCAGGGCTTCGCTCGCAAGTGCGGTGTGGCTGCCGAGGATCTGGTCCGTCGCGAGGACACCGACGGCCGTGAGTACGTCTTTGCTGAGAAGAACATTCCCTCCGCACCGGCTACGCCGATTCTGACCGCTCTGTGCGAGAAGACCATCACCGGCCTGCAGTGGCCCAACTACCGCTCCCAGCGCTGGGGTCACGAGCACGCGACGTTCGTGCGTCCGGTCCGCTGGATTTGCTGCCTTCTGGGCGAGGATGTTGTGCCCGTGTCGTTTGCCGACGTGACGAGCGGCAACACCACGCGCGGTCATCGCGTACTTGGCCCTGGTGACCATGTGGTTGCCAGCCCCGCCGTCTACGAGCAGGTGCTCGAGGATGCCGGCGTGCTTTCTGCCGAGCGTCGTCGTGAGGCCATCCTCGCCGGTATCGCCGAGGTCGAGGCTGCCCGTCCCGGCTGCCATGTCGATACGCCCAAGAAGGTCTTCGAAGAGGTCATCAACCTCTGCGAGTGGCCGACGGTGCTCGTCGGTACCTTCGACGAGGAGTTCCTCAAGGTCCCGCACGAGATCATCTGCGAGTCCATGCTCACCAACCAGCGCTACTTCCCGATCTATGACGGCGAGGGCAAGCTGACGCGTGAGTTCGTGGTCGTCTCCAACAGCAAGCCCGAGAACGCCGAGCGAGTGATCGACGGTAACGAGCGCGTCGTGCGCGCCCGTCTGGACGACGCTAAGTTCTTCTACGAGGAGGACCTGAAGATCTCCCTCGACGAGTTCCGTGAGCGTCTGTCCAAGGTTGCCTTCCAGGAGAAGCTCGGTAGCGTGCTCGCCAAGTCCGAGCGCATCGAGCAGCTCGCGCTCGCTATCGCCCGCGAGGCTCACCTGGGCGCCCATCTTGCCGCCGACGCTGCTCGCGCCGCACACCTGTGCAAGGCAGACCTGGTGTCCAACGCCGTCGTCGAGTTCACGAGCCAGCAGGGCGTGATGGGCGGTTATTACGCGACCGCGATGGGGGAGAACGACGAGGTCGCCCATGCTATTCGCGATCACTATCGTCCCCGTTTTGCCGGTGACGAGCTGCCCGAGGGCACCGCTGGCTGCATCGTGGCCTGCGCCGACAAGCTCGATACCATCGCCGGTATCTTTGCCATCGGCGAGCCCCCGACCGGCTCCTCCGACCCCTACGCGCTGCGTCGTGCCGCTATCGGCATTATCAACATCCTGCGCGACCGTCTGCCGATCGACCCCACGTCGCTCATCGACTTTGCCCTCGAACTCTACAGTGAGCAGGGCATTGAGTTCGACGCCGCCGAGGTCGCCCAGCAGGTTCGTGACTTCTTCCATGGCCGCCTGGTGAGCATGGCCCGCGACGAAAAGATTCCGGCCGATACCGTCGCCGCCGTCTCCGCGGTGCACATCATCGCCCCGTCCGTCTTCTTCGCCCGCTGCGCCGCCCTCGACGAGGCCCGCAAGAACGACGCTGAGACGTTCGACAACCTGGCGACCGCCTATGCCCGCGCCGCGCATATCTCCAAGCCCGAGCTGGGTGCGGAGTATGACCGCAGCCTGATGGGCGAGGTCGAGCTTGCGCTCGCCGACGCCTCCGAGGCTGCTCAGACCGCCGTCGATGCCGCCCTTGCTGCCGAGGACTACCCGGCCGCATTTGCCGCCCTCGCCGCCCTGCGCGCGCCCATCGACCGTTTCTTCGATGAGGTCATGGTCATGGACAAGGACGAGCAGCTTCGCGATAATCGCCTTAAGCTGCTCAACCGCTTCGAGGCCGTTTTCTCCGGCATTGCCAACATCGGTGAGCTTGCCCGCAAAAAGTAAGCCAGCCTGCGCATAAGCGCAAAAGGAGCCCCGCATGGATTGCCCGGTCACCGCTCGTCCCACCGTTATCGTTATCTCCGACTCGCTCGGCGATACCGCTTGTGAGGTGGTGCTTGCGGCGTCCGGGCAATTTGATGAAGGGGCTTTTCGCGTTTTGCGCCTGCCCAAGGTGACCTCCGTGGAGCAGGTCAAGTCATTTGTGGGGCCGCGCGTCGATGCCGACCATCGCGATGTCGCCGTGTTCCATACCATTGTCGATCCGGCGCTTCGCGCCCGCGTGCTCGATTACCTGGGTATGCTGCATATCCGTTCGGTCGACCTGATCGGCCCGACGCTTGCCGTGCTGTCGTCGCTCATCGGTGTGCCGCCCAAGTGCGTTGCGGGCGTGATTCACAAGACCGATGACCGCTATTTCCATCGTATCGAGGCCATGGAGTATTTCGTTGAGCACGATGACGGTCGTGGTTGCGACGATCTGTCGGGTGCCGATATCGTGCTGCTGGGTGTGTCGCGTACATCCAAGACGCCGCTGTCGATGTATTTAGCCTATCAGGGCTACAAGGTCGCCAATGTCCCACTGGCGCATGGCATGGAGCCGCCCAAGTCGATTTACGAGGTTGACCCGATGCACCTGTTCGGCCTGATTTCGACCGTCGACGTTATTTCTGAGATTCGCGATAGCCGCTTGGGCGATGACTACGCCCGTGCCGTTGCCGGCTCCTATGCCGAGCCTGAGAGCGTGCGCAGCGAGCTTGAGGAAGCTCGTGCCCTCATGAAGCGCTTAGGCTGCTTTGTTGTGCGTACCGACGGCAAAGCCATCGAGGAAAGCGCTGCCGAGATCATTGCTCACCTCGAAGAGATTCAAGAGGCAAGAGCCCGCCGTGCCGCCCGCCGCGCTCAACAAAAGTAGCTCACTTGGGACAAGGTTGTTTGGGTAGCTAATTTGGGACGGGGCTCTTTTAGCTAACCAAAGAGAATACTTGGAAATAATGCTGATAAATGGTAAAGCGATTTAGCAAAAACATCGCATCCGACCTGCACTTTCCTTGTAGTGGTATCTTCATAAGGTAGCCACCTTTACCTACCGTTTACCGCCGGTTTTAGCACGTTTACCAAACCGCGCACCCTCTGCTCAAGCCTGTCCAAAACCCGCCGTATAGTTCCCTCACGGCCCGCATCCGGCGGGTCGATTCGTTACCACGGTCGTGCGCGTAAGCGCATGGAAGGGGAAGTATCGTGAGCGATTGCAAGAGGGTTTACCGTTTTGGAACCGACGCCCAGGGCACCTGTGTCACTGAGGGCGACAAATCCATGAACTTCGTGCTTGGCGGCAAAGGCGCAAACCTTGCCGAGATGAGCCGCATCGGTCTGCCGGTTCCCGGTGGCTTTACCATTACCTGCCAGACCTGTGTCGAGTACTCCGGTGCCGGCAACGTCTGGCCCGAAGGCGCACTCGATGAGATCGTTGCCGCCGAGGCGGACCTCGAGGCCCGTTGCGGCAAGAAACTCGGCGATGCCTCCGATCCGCTGCTCGTGTCGGTTCGCTCGGGCGCTCCGTTCTCCATGCCCGGCATGATGGACACGGTCCTCAACCTGGGCCTCAACGACGATTCCGTCCAGGGCCTTATCGCGCAGACGCAGAACCCGCGCTTTGCCTGGGACAGCTACCGTCGCTTTATCCAGATGTTCTCCAACGTCGTCATGGGCGTCGACGCCGACCTATTCGAGAACGCCCTGACCCAGGCCCGCCTGGTCGCCGGCGTTCGTGTCGATTCCGAGCTTTCGGCCGAGGACCTGCAGGAGCTCGTCGAGACCTTTAAGGGCATCTTCTCCGAGAACGTCGAGGCGACCCTGTATCCCGAGCTCGAGGTCGCCGACGGTAAGCCCGTTTTCCCGCACGATCCGGAGCTCCAGCTGCGCCTTGCCATCCAGGCCGTCTTTGGCAGCTGGATGAACGAGCGCGCCTGCATCTACCGCAAGCAGCACGGCATTTCCGACGAGCTCGGCACCGCCGTCAACGTCCAGGCCATGGCCTTTGGCAACAAGGGCGAGACCTCTGCGACCGGCGTCGCCTTTACGCGCAACCCGGCCGACGGCACCAAGGAGTTCTATGGCGACTTTTTGGTGAATGCCCAGGGCGAGGACGTCGTCGCCGGCATCCGCAACACCGAGCCCATCGCCGACCTCAAGACCACCTCGGGCCTCGAGTCCGCAGGCGAGGAGCTCGAGCGCGTGTTCCTGACGCTCGAGGATCATTACCGCGATATGTGCGATATCGAGTTTACCATCGAGCAGGGCAAGCTCTGGATGCTCCAGACCCGCGTGGGCAAGCGCACCGCCACTGCCGCCCTGCGCATTGCTATCGAAATGGTCGAGGAGGGCCTCATCACCCGCGAGGAGGCTGTGAGCCGCATCGATCCCGCGCAGCTCGACCAGCTCCTGCACCCGCAGTTCGACGCCTCCAAGAAGTACGAG
>URGF01000042.1 GCA_900547285.1 uncultured Collinsella sp. | reverse complement strand
CGCAGGGCCCGCACCCGACGTCGCCGGCTTCTCTGCCGAGGACTCGGAATCCTTCTTATCGGTTTCGGCCGGAGCGATCACGCGAATGAGCGAGATGCGCTGGCCACGCATCGACTGCACTTTAAACTTGTACCCCGCGACCTCAAACACCTCTCCGATGTCGGGCACCGAGTCGCAAAGCTCCAAAATCCAGCCGGCGATGGTCTCATAATCATCGCTTTCCTCGAGCGGCCAACCAAGCTCAATCGCGTCATCGCACGAAAAACGCCCATCGACGAGCCACTCACGGCGCGAGAGGCGCGTGAGGTACTTGTTGTCGGGGTCGAACTCGTCCTCGATCTCGCCGACGATCTCCTCGACGATGTCCTCGATGGTGATGATGCCGGCCGTGCCGCCGTACTCGTCCACGACGACCACGATCTGGTCGTGCGAGGTCTGCATCTCGGACAGCAGCGGCAGGATGTCCTTGGTATCGGGCACAAAGGTGGCGTCGCGCAAAAAGTCGGCGATGGGCTGGTCGCCCTTGCCGTCGAGCGCGGGCTGGATCAGGTCCTTAATGTGCGCGATGCCCGCGACGTTGTCGGGATCCTCATGATAGACGGGGATGCGACTAAAGCCGGTCTGGCGCATGGTGGACAACACGTCGGCGACCGTCTCGTCGTCCTCGCACATGGTGGTGTCCACGCGCGGCACCATGACCTCGCGAGCCACGGTGTCGCCCAGGTCAAAGATCTCGTGGATCATGCGCTTTTCCTCGTCGAGCAGGTCGTCCTGCTCCGAGACCATGTACTTGATCTCTTCCTCCGAGACGTTCTGGCGGTCGTCGGCGCTCTTGATGCGCAGGATGCGGGCCAGGCCGTCGGAGCAGGCGCCGGTCAGCCACACGAGCGGGCGGGCGATCTTTTGGAACACGGAGAGCGGTCCCACAACCTGCTTGGATACGCCCTCGGCGTTAGCGAGGCCGATGCGCTTGGGCACGAGCTCGCCGATCACGATGGACACAAAGGCGACCGCGACGGTGATGATGACCGGCGCCAGGCCGCGCGCGATGGCTGAAAGCGGCGCGATGCCAAAGCTCATGAGCCACGTGGCGAGCGGGTCGGACAGACTCGTCGAGGCGACGGCAGACGAGGCGAAGCCCACGAGCGTGATGGCGACCTGGATGGTGGCGAGCAGCTGGTCGGAATCGGCGGCGAGCTGGACGGCGCGCTCGGCGCGTTTATCGCCCTCCTCGGCATCGTGCTCCAACACGGCGCGCTTAGCCGTGGTGAGAGCCATCTCGGACATAGAGAAGTAGCCGTTGATGAGGGTCAAAACGAGGGTGGTGATAAGGGAGATGGTTATGTCCATCGGGAGTTTCTCGAACCTCCAAGATTCGGGACGTTGGGTAGTAAGCGTAGGTGACGGATAGGGCAATTGCACCGGCGCCCAAACGAGGACGCGGGCGCGCAGGCGCGGTCGCTAGATTACGAAGAGAATCACCGCCATGAACTGGAAGATGCTGCCGGCGAGCACCCACAAGTGGAAAACACTGTGCAGATAGCGCACGTTTTTGGCGATGTAGAACGGCACGCCCACGGTGTAGCACACGCCGCCGACGGCGAGCAGGGCAAGCGCCACGGGGTTGAGCAGCGACACGAGCTCGGGCAACTTAAAGACGACGAGCCAGCCCATCAGCAGGTAGACCAGGCCGCATGCCCAGTGCGGTTGACGCTCGCGCATAAAGCACTCGAGGGCAATGCCGATAATGGCGATGGCCCACACGGCAAAGAACAGCGTAGGGCCGCCGTCGTTTGCGAGCGTGATGAGGCAAAACGGCGTATAGCTGCCGGCAATAAGCAGGTAGATGCAGCTGTGGTCGATGATGCGAAACACGCGCTTGGCGCGCGCGGGCTGAATCGCGTGGTAGAGCGTGGAGGCTAGGTATTCGAGGATAATGCTGACGCCATAGACAATCGCCGCGGCCATGTGGGCCGGGCCTCCGCCGCGCAGGGCGGCGAATACGATCAGGAGCACCAGGCCCGCGATACCCAGCAGGCAGCCGACACCATGGGTGACGGAGTTCATGATCTCCTCACCCACCGTGTAGTGTGGAACGGCCGCGGTCTTGGGTCGCGGCTTAGAACTGTCGCTCGAATCGGACATGCCGGTTACATCCTCCAACATAAAAGAGTTCTCAACACTATATCAAAGCGTCTAGGTACGTGCGAAATTTGCACCATACGTGACCCTTTGTTTACCCATTCTTTGTCTGTTGACGCATCAACGGCGAACGTCCATAATGCGCTTGCATTAAATGTTGATGTATTAACATCTTATAGGAAAGCTTCTTATGTCTCAAAACGCACGTTCCCATCGAAAGCTCAAGATAGCCGGCGTCGTTGCGCTGGTGCTCGTTGTCGCGCTGCTGGGGTTTGCCGGCAACTTTCTGTTTGACTTCGCGCTGAATCCCCGCGCGCCATACACCATGAAGATGATGCAGGACGGCAAGGACGCCGAAAAGGGCGAGCAGATGGATGCCGAGGAAACCGAGGCGCGGGCGTGGTTTAAAGAGAACCGCGAGAGCAGCAGCCTCACCGCGGACGACGGAACCGAGCTCGCCGCTTGGTATTTTGCCGCCCCGGAGAACACCCACGATTACGCCGTCTGCCTGCATGGATATACCAACGAGCCCATCGGCATGGCCCGATACGCCAAGCGCTTCCACGACCGCGGCATGAACGTGCTCGCGCCTGCCGCCCGCGCCCACGAGCGCTCCGGCGGCGACTATATCGGCATGGGCTGGCCCGAGCGGCTTGATGTCGTTGCATGGATTGGGCGGATCGTTCAGGCTGACCCCGAGGCGCGCATCCTGGTTTTTGGCGAGTCGATGGGTGCAGCAACCGCCATGAACGTCGCGGGGGAATCTCTGCCCGCAAACGTGAAATGCATTATCGAGGACTGCGGTTATACGAGTGTTTGGGACGAGTTTTCCCTGCAGCTCAAGGACGTGTTCGGCCTGCCCAGCTTTCCCTTGCTCGATGTAGCAAACTTAGTGTACAACGTGCGCGCAGGCTACGACTTTCATAAGGCGAGCAGTGTGGAGCAACTCAAACACGCGACGGTTCCCATGCTGTTTATCCACGGCGACCAGGACACCTTTGTGCCGTACAGTATGCTCGACCAAAACTACGAGGCGTGCGCCAGCAAGGTTAAACAGAAGCTCACTATCCACGGCGCCACCCACGCCAAGAGCGCGCAAGTTGACCCCGAGCTCTACTGGAATACGGTCGACGACTTCCTCGACGAGTATTTTTAGGCAAATAGTACGGTTTACTGGTCTATCTGACCCCTAGCACTTCCGAAAATCCGCCCGCGAGCGCTGGGCTCGCGGGCGGATTTTGCTTGAATTAAGCCACGAATGCGCTTGATATGTCCAATAACTAGGTGCTATTTGACCTCGATGAGCTCGTACTTGCTCGTGCCCAGGCCGATCTTTTCGGCATGCGCGATGCACGCGCGCCAGTCGGTGTCGGGATGCGTGATGCAGAAGGGATCCTTGGCCTGCTCGCCCTCCAGATGCTCGTGGTTATGCTCCATCTTGGCCGCGCTATCGGTGAGCTCGGTGTTGGGCAGCGGCTCAGACGCCATGACGGCGTCGGCGCAGGCCTGGTCGATGGCGACCGGGTCGAAGCTCGCGAACATGCCGATGTCGTTGACGATAGGCGTATCGTTTTCGGGATGGCAGTCGCAGTTGGGACTGATGTCCATGGCAAGCGAGATGTGGAAGCTCGGGCGGCCGTCGACGACGGCCTTGGTGTACTCGGCGATCTTGCAGTTGAGCACGTCGGCCGCGGCGTCATAGCCGGGCTTGATGCAGTCCTGGTTGCATGCCGCAATGCAGCGACCGCAGCCCACGCAGCGATCGTGGTCGATGGTGGCCACGTGCACCGTGCGGGTGTTGCCGTTGGCAAGCTCGCGCTCGCGGGTGTCGTTGAACGAGACAGCGTCGTGCGCGCAGATCTTTTCGCAGGCACGGCAGCCAACGCAGTGCTCGGTCGAGACGTTCGGCTTGCCGGCGGCATGCTGCTCCATCTTGCCGGCGCGGCTGCCGCCGCCCATGCCCAGGTTCTTCATGGCGCCGCCAAAGCCGGCCTGCTCATGACCCTTAAAGTGGGTGAGGCTGATCACGATATCGGCATCCATGAGCGCCTGACCGATCTTGGCCTCGTGCACGTACTCGCCGCCCTCGACCGGGACAAGCGCCTCGTCGGTGCCCTTGAGGCCGTCGGCAATGATGATCTGGCAACCCGTAGCATACGGGGTAAAGCCGTTCTGGTAGGCGGTATCGATGTGCTCGAGCGCGTTTTTGCGGCTACCGACATAGAGCGTGTTGCAGTCGGTGAGGAAGGGCTTGCCGCCCAGCTCCTTCACGACATCCGCGACGGCGCGGGCGTAGTTGGGGCGCAAAAAGCTCAGGTTGCCCAGCTCGCCAAAGTGAATCTTGATGGCGACGAACTTGTTCTCGAAGTCGATCTGCTCGATACCGGCGTGACGGATGAGGCGCTTGAGCTTGTCGAGCTGGCTCTCGCGAGCATGCGTGCGCAGGTTGGTGAAGTACACCTTAGCGGGTGCAGTTGCGGTCATAGATCTATCCCCTCGGTCTATATGGCGTTACAGACATAGAGGATGGTACCAGTTAAAGCAGAGTTAAAGTCAAGTACGGCACCTAGTCGCTGAGAACCTAGTCGTTGGGGACAGACTTAAATGACTGAAACCACTCATTGGGGACGGGCTTAAATGAGTGCCTCGTCACCTGGCAGCTAGGGACATTCCTTTCCTGCCGGCAGCTGGGGACAGTCCTTGCCAGCACAGCCGACGAGCCGGCGAGTCAGCAAAGACCGTCCCCGATGACTAGTCGTTTAAGAACGTCCCCAATGACCAATAAGGGGCTACTCCTGCACCTTGAGAGCTTCGGCCAGGCCCACACGTTTGATGGAACGCATGTGCAGCAACGCCACGACCAGGTAGGTCGCAAAGCCAATGCCGACGCATGCAGCCATGGACCAAGCGGGCACGTAGATCTCGATATTGCCGTTGTAGGCGAGCAGCATCGAGCGGAAGATGGCCGTGAGTGAGCCAATAATGACCGGCAAGCTCAGCACGAGCGACGCCGCCACGCACAGCGTGATCGAGCGGATGTACAGATGCGAGATCTCGCTATCGCGATAGCCAAAGACTTTCATGTAGCTGATCGAACGGGCACTGTGGTCGATCACCGCCTTGGTCAGCAGGTACATAAACAGCAGGAAGATAAACACCGCGAGCCCGATCATCATTCCGATCATTTTGCTCATCATGCCGATGAACTGGTCGCCCACGGCCCGCATGTCGTCGGGCGTGGTGTCGCCGGCAAAGTAACGAGCATCGAGGTCGAGCTTCTCGTCGCTCACATAGCCGTTAAAGTAGGCGGCGTCGTTGCCGAACAGCTCGTTAAAGTCGTCGATACTCATATAGATATTCATGTCCGACTTGGAGCCCCAGGCACAGTCCTTGCCCGCGTACTCAAGGGAATAATGCTCCCCCTCGTACTTGTCGATGAGCGTGACCTTCTGGCCCTCGCTCCAGCCAAACTTGTCGAGCAGGCCGCCGCCAAAGACGACGCGTCCGTCGCCGACGTTGAGGTCTTTCCAATAGCGCGAATCGGGCGAGATGCCGTAGACGGAAATCGTCTCCTCGCCATTACCATCGCCGCGGTCGTATTGCAGCTGGTAGACGGCATATTTCTCGGTCTGCGCAATCTTGTCTGCACCGTTATCGGTCGTGTTAACCGGGTGAATGTCGTCGTTGTCAGTGTCGATCTTAAAGGCCTTGTCGATCAGGTCGATAGCCTCGTCGCGGTCGCAGCCGAGGGCATCGGCAAGGTCATCGAGGCGCGCATAAAGCGCATCCTTCTTGTCCTGGACGTTTGCAAGCGCATCCTGCGCCGCAGTCAGGCTCTCGGCAGACGGAGATGCGGTCGCGGCATCGGCTGCCGCCTGCGCCGCATCGGCCGCGTCGTCAAGCTCGTCATCGGCATCCTGAGCGGCGGAAAGCAACGCGCCGTCAACCGACTGCAAGCGCTCGAGTGCCGACCACTGCTCGCGCTCCTCGGCAGTACCCTCGAGCTCCAGCGGCGCCTTGAGCGTGTACTGGTGCTCGGCGACCAGGCCTGTCTCGAGGTTGTCCGCATAGTGCGTCATCGTGGGCAGAATCGCCAGGCCAAAGAGCAGCAGCAGCGACGCGAACGCGATGCCCACGAAGAGCGTGGCGAAGTTGCCCAGGTTGCGCAGGAAGATACGCAGGCGGAAGCGGGAAACAAAACCCATGCGCTCCGGCAGCTGCAAGCCGCGCTTGGTGCCCGATTTGCCGCTCGCCTCGTGACGAAGGAACTGCAACGGCGTCTTGCCCATCTTGCGAAGCAGGCCCACCAGCGTGATGAGGATGAGCGCGGCGGCGGGAACCACGGCGCACTTCACAAAAATCTCCCAGCTCCAGTACACCTGGAAGGGCGGCAGACTGTACGATCCGTAATAGAGGCTGCGCATGGGCTCGGTAAAGAACACAACGCCGAGCGCAGTGCCCAAAAGCGCCGCGACCACGCCCACGATAGCGGGAAGCGCAAGGTAGTGCAGCACGATCTCGCGTCGACGCTCGCCGCTGGCGCGCCGCGTGCCGATGATGGCGCTCTCCTCCTCGATGGTGGCGTCGGTAAGGACCACAAAGACGAACGCCATGATCACGATGATGATGTCGAGCAGCGTCATCCACATCATGGAGTCGCCGTTCACGTCGTCGCGCGCATAGCCAATGCCCTGATTGGAATCGGCATCGATCAGATCGTCCACGCGCGCATCGGCATCGGTCAGCGCCTCGACCATATCTTGCTCGGCGTCGATGCGGTCTGCGGTGGAAAGATCGCGATCGGTAAAGGTGAAGGAGTAGGTGTAGGCAGGCGCGCCGCCGGCATCCTCGAGCGCGGCAAAGCCGGCGTCGGTGACCTCGGCCACGCCATAGGTGATGGTGTTCACCGTAAAGTCCGAATTGTTGAGGAACAGCGCCTGGCTATCGGGCTGGGTCATGATGCCGCAGATGATGTAGGTGCGGCCCTCAAGCTCAACCTTATCGCCCACGGCAAGGTCGTTGTTGGTGGCAAAGACACGGTCGATGGCCACCTCATCGTCCGTCTTGGGCTGCCTGCCCTCACAGTAGGACGCGATATCGACCTTGGTGCGGTGCGTGTAGGTGCGCAGCGTGCGCTTGGTGCCGTCGTCGCCGGTCGCCTTTTTGATGATGGCGTCGATGGAGAAATTCTTGTAGAGCGTGACGCCGCCGACGTCGTCGGCCGCGTCCTCGGCGGCCTTGAGTTGATCATCGGTAGCCTCGAAGGAGGTGGTCACGCGGCCGTCCTCAATCGTGTACGCATCGCGCATGTCGTCGATAAGGCAGCCGATGGAATGCGCTGCGAGCAAAAAGCCCGACGTGAGGGCGATGCTTCCGCACATAAGCAAAAAGATGCCCAGGTACTTGCCGATATTGCGGCGCAGCTCGCGCGGGAGACGTTTTGCGAGAGGTGTCATGGCGCCGCCTACCAATCGAGCTCGGCGGCCGCGACGGGCGACTCGTTGAGCTCATCCTCGACGATGCGCCCGTCGCGCAGACGCAGCACGCGATTGGCCATGCGCGCGATGGCGGCATTGTGGGTGACAATGATGATGGTGCAGCCGTACTCGTGATTGACATCTTCCATGAGCTGCAAGATTTCCTTGGACGTCTTATAGTCAAGCGCGCCCGTGGGCTCGTCGCACAGCAGCAGGCCCGGGTTTTTGACGAGTGCGCGGCCGATGGCACAGCGCTGCTGCTGGCCGCCCGAGACCTGGCGCGGGAACTTGTTGCGGTGCTCGTAAAGGCCCAGCGAACGCAGGAGATCGTCGACATTGAGCGGGTTTTTGGACAGGTGCGCCGTGACCTCGATGTTCTCCTTGATGGTGAGATCGGGCACCAGGTTGTAGAACTGGAAGACAAAGCCCAGCTCACGGCGGCGGTACTCACCCAGGTCGGCGGGCTTGAGCACCGTGAGGTCGCAGCTGTCCACCATGATGGAGCCGCCGTCAGCATCCTCCAGGCCGCCGATCAGGTTGAGAAAGGTCGACTTGCCCGAGCCGGAGGGCCCCAGCATGACGCAGATCTCGCCGCGGTTGATGGACGTGTCGATGCCATCGAGTACCGTCAGGCGCGCATCACCGTCGCCATAGTGTTTCTTGAGCCCTTTGACCTGGACATACGCTTGCTTTGTCGCCATGCTATCCCCCGTTGTTAGCCTTCAGCTACTTTTCTAGGGTAATAGTAAACCCAGGCGAACTATTTTTAAGCGACAGGCGCAATTTTTTCCAAACCAGTCATTGGGTACTCATTGGGGACAGACTTAAATGACTGAAACCACTCATTTAAGTCTGTCCCCAATGAGTGCCCAATGACTAGTCGTTTAAGAACGGCCCCAATGACTACCCGGGGGCAGGAGTGTCCCTATCTGCCGGCAGAAAAGGAACGTCCCCAAGTGACGAATTGTGGTTAGGCATGAGATTTGGAGCGTGAGAGGGCCAGGCCTACGGCGGCAATGGCGGCGGCGAAGAGCACGGTGACGCCCAGGTCGCAGGCGATGTCGCCCAACACGGTGGACGTCAGATCCGAAGCGAGCGCCTTGCCAATCGCGTCGTTCACCCAATACGTCGGCACAAAGTGCGCCACCGTCTGCACGGCCGAGCCCATGAGCGACAGCGGCATCCAAGCGCCGCCCAAAAACGTCATGAGCATGCCAAGCAGGTTGCCCACACCGTTGAGCAGCTCCTCACGCGCACCCAGGCTCGAAAGGGCAAAGCCAACGGCCAGAGGCGTGCACGCCAGGGCAAACGTCGCCGCCAGCGCCAGGCACACACGACCCACGCCGACCTCGGCAACCGCGCTGGCAAAGCCCACGACGCCCATCATGCTCGACACAAACCAGATGCAGACGGTGAGCACTGCGGCAGCCGCGAACACGGCAAGCGAGCGCTGGCGCTCGGAGATTGGGCCGGCATCCATACGACGCACGCGCTCGGGCTCGTTCATGCCCGAGAACACCAGCCCCACCGACACGATGACCGACGAGATGATCGCGTACGCGCCAAAGTTGAAGTACGACTCGAGCGTGGCGGCGGCAGTCGAGTCAACCTTAACCTGCTCGATCTGGACCTCCGCGCGCTTTGAGGCGGCATGCTCGGCGGCCTTGGCGACGTCGCCGTTGGAGGCAGCGGGTTCAAGCGCCACCGCGGCGCCCGCGAGCGAGATCCAGCGCGAGGCCTCGGCAGACGAAAGCGCCGCCGCCATGGTGCCGGAGCCATAGGTCACGTCGAGCTTGGGCAGGGATTCCCCCGCGCGGGAGGCTGCAACGAGGTCGTCCTCGAACCCCTCCGGGATAAAGAACACGCAATCGGCACTACCCTTGGCGCTGTTGCTCTTGGAGAGCGCGTCGGCAAGGTCGTACGTGTCGTCGCCGACGCCCGTGACCAGGTCAAAGCGCGAACCCAGGTGCTTGGTAAGCGCCCGCGAAAGATCGCTGTGGTCGCGATCGACCACTATCACGTTGGTGTCGTAGGGCTCGTACTCGGTAAGCTGAGACGAATTCCAGCTGACGGAGGCCGCGATAAACACGCCCATGAGCGAAATGAACACCGTATAGATGAGCAGGTAGAACGGGTGCGCGAGCGCCATGCGAAGCGCGGTCTTAAAGGTGCTCATAGCGGCTCCTTCCAAAGATCAGCGTAGCGGCGGCGACAAACACCAGGGCCATCAGGACGAGCGCACCAGCGCGGACGGCAAAGGGCCCCAGGTCCTCAAAGAAATACAGGCGATTGAACATGTCGCAGATGAGCTTGACGGGGTTGAGCCAGCACTCGGCCGGAAAGGCGCGGGCGACGTCGTCGGCAAGCGCCATCGCCGGCTCGCCGTAGAGGCCGGCGAACAAAGCGCACGTGGTGGCAAAGCCCGTGAGGATGCCCGACTTGGATGCCTTGCCGCCCTTAACGGGAAGCGTGCCCACAAAGAGCCCCAGGCCCGTGGCGGCAAGCGCGGATGCAGCCCCGCCCAGCAGGCACAACCCCTCGCGCCCGCCAAAGTCGACGCCCACGACCAGGCGCACGTAGCCGATCGCAACCGCCATCGATGCAAAGGAAACCAGCCACGAGCCGACAAAAATGCCGGCCAGTGACGTCGTCTTGGAGAGACCGCCCACGCAGCGGCGCGCGCCAAGGCCCGACAGATTAGGCTGCAAATCGACGACGCTCAAGGCGGCAAACTCAGCAGACATCATCGCGACCAGGCCAAAAAGCGCGTAATAGTAGATGACCGTGCCATCGGGCGTGGCACGAGTCAGGCTCACGCGGCGGGTTCCGCCCTCGAGCGACAGGGCGCGCGCAACCGCCGCCGGATCGGCGAGCGCCGCCGGGTTGTCCTGGGCAATCTGGGACATGAGCTCGGCATTTTGCGTATACGAGCTTGCCACCGTTTCAAGGATGCTGCGGTCGGTAAGCACCGACGAGGCGCGCGAGCTGTCGTAACTCGATAGCAGCGTGAGCCTGGGCGTGCCCGCGGCATCAACCGTATAGATGCCCGCGACCTCGCCGGCCTTGAGCGCTTTGCGCGCGGCAGCCAAGTCTTCGTACTCGCTCACATCGAGCAGCTGGTCGTCGCCTGCCTTGGCAAGCGAAGCTGCCACATCCTTAAAGGTCGAGGCATCCCAGGCCTCGTCCGCCACGACGGCAACCGGCACCGGGTCGACCGTGCCGTCGGAGCTGAGGTTCGCAAACATAAACATGAACATCGTGGAAAGCGCGATAGGAAAGAGAGCGCCCCAGACCCACGTGCTCGGCCGGCGCAGCAGCGTCTTGACCGTGGTGATGATGGTGTTGAACATGGCCGCCCCCTAGTCGCGCAGCTCGCGGCCGGTGATCTCGAGGAACACGTCGTTGAGGGTCGGCGGTTCGGAATAGATGCGGCCGAGCGGCACGTCATGCGAGCGCAGCGCATCGAGAATGTCCGTCAGGTTGTGCGGGCTCGCTTCGCACGAAAACGTGAGCTGTCCCGCCGTTGCCGAAAGGTCCAGAACGTGCGGCAGGCTTGCGACGGCACCGAGCGCCGCACTCGGAACCTCGCCGACCTCGATTACAATCTTCTCGCCCATCTGAATCATGCGCTTGAGCTCGTCGTTGGTGCCCTGCGCCAGCACGCGGCCGCCGTCCATGATCATGATGCGGCTGCAGATCTGCTCGACTTCCTCCATGTAATGGCTGGTATACACCACCGTGGCACCCTCATCGCGCAGGCGACAGATGCCCTCCAGGATGGCGTTGCGGCTCTGCGGGTCGACCGCCACCGTGGGCTCGTCAAAGAAGATGAGCTCGGGCTTGTGCGCGATGCCGCAGGCGATGTTGAGGCGACGCGCCAGGCCGCCCGAGAGCTTGCCAGGGCGGAACTTAGCAAAGTCGCCCAGCCCGACAAAGTCGATCGCCTCGTCTACCAGCGCACGGCGGCGCTTGCGGTCGTTGACGTAGAGACTGCAGAAATAGTCGATGTTCTCGCGCACGGTGAGCTCGTCGAACACCGCAACTTGCTGCGGGACCACGCCGATGCGGCGCTTGAGGTCATAGCGGGCGGGCGTCATGGGTTCACCGAACAGCTCGATGGTCCCTTTGTCGTAGGCGAGCAGCTGCAGAATGCAGTTGATGGACGTGGTCTTGCCCGAGCCGTTGGGGCCCAGCAGGCCAAAGATCTCGCCGGGGGCGATGCTCAGATTAAAGTGGTCGAGCGCAATAAGATCGTCGTAGCGCTTGACGAGGTTTTCGACGTGGACGATGTCTGTCATGAGGCGGCCCTTCTGTTGATTGCGGCCCGGTACGATTGCATCATCGCAGGAGCGGCCGGCGCGCACCAGTGAGCTTTGTCACGAGTGCGGAGGCTCGGTCGCGTTGCCCGCCGACGCGACCGCTTTGCCGCGCGGGAGGAATGTCACGGTTGCGCAGGCGGCCCCTCCACCACACGCAGCTTCGCGTACAATACCCGTATGAACAGGCTTTTCGACAAATCGATCGTGCTGGCGTGCTGCATCGCGGCCGCTCTGGGCCTTGCTGTGGACGCTCGCTTGGTCGCGGCGTTTTGTCTTGGCGTCGTAGTCGCCTCGCTTACGGAAATTGCGCAAGGCGAACGTGCCCGCCGCGCCGGTGAGGCCGCGAGCTACGCTTACATTATGGTGGCCGTCTTTGTGCCGTCGTTTGTGCCGTTTGCGCCCCTCGCCTTCTATGACATCGCGCGATACGTGCGCCGGGAGCACGTCTGGGGCGCACTGGGCGCCGGCGCGATCTTTGTCTGCGCGCTCGTCGCATATGCCCACGCCGGCGCGCTTCCCACCCGCACGCTGCTGTTGACCGCCATCCTTTCGATCGCTGCCACCTTGCTATCGCTACGTACCGCCCAGTTGGAGCGCGAACAGCAGCGCATGCACCGTATCCGCGACGAGCTGCAGGAACGAGCCCTCGCGCTCGAAGCGCGCAACCGCGATCTTGCCGACCGCCAGGACTACGAAGTCGAGCTCGCGACGCTCGCCGAGCGCGCCCGTATCGCGCGCGAGATCCACGATAACGTGGGCCACCAGCTCACGCGCGCCTCGCTGCAAACCGAGGCCCTACGCGTGGTCCACGCCAACGAGCCCGGCGTCGCCGCCGACTTCGCCGACGTCAAACGCACGGTTGACGAGGCGCTCCAACTTGTGCGTACTAGCATCCATGCGCTCAACGACAACGCTGTCGACCTTTCCGTGCAGCTCGAACGCATTGTTGAAGGCGCGCGCTCGGACGGCGGCCCGCAGATTGAGCTTGAAGTTATGACCGAACATGCGCCCGCAAATGTCGCCAACTGCTTTGCGGCGGTCCTTCGCGAGGCGCTTTCCAACGCCATGCGCCACGCCCATGCCAATGCCGTTACCGTGCGGTGCATGGAGCATCCGTCGTTTTACCAGCTCATCGTTACCGATAATGGCGCGGACGCGACCCCGGCGAGCAGCAGCAACGTCGCAGAAGGCATGGGGCTCGGCTCCATGCGCGAGCGCGTCGAGGCGCTTGGCGGCACCTTCACCGCCGGTCCGCGCGCCGGTGCCGGCGGCTGGCGTGTGTTCGCCACCGTTCCCAAACAGCAAGGAGATGAGGGCCGATGAGGCTCATCGTTGTCGACGACGACCGCTTAGTGGTCGATTCGCTCAAGATTATCCTGGGCGCCCAAACGCAGATCGAGGTAGTGGGCACCGGAGCCGACGGCAACGACGCGGTGGCACTCTACGCCGAACTCGCACCCGATATCGCGCTGCTCGACATTCAGATGCCGGGGCGCGACGGCCTTTCGGCGGCGCGCGAGATCCTTGAGCACGACCCCGCGGCACGCGTGGTGTTTCTGACGACATTCTCGGATGACGAGTACATTGTGTCGGCGCTCAAGCTGGGCGCCCGCGGTTACCTGATCAAGACCGATGTCGCCGCCATTCCGCCAGCGTTGGCGCAGGTCATGGATGGCAAACGCGTGCTCGAGGGCAAGGCGATCGAAGATGTCGATTTTGATGGGGCGAACGCTGAGGCCGGTGCGACTCGCCGGCCCGCAGCCTTTGCCAGCCTGACCGACCGCGAGTTCGAAGTCGCCGAGCTCATCGCCCGCGGCCTCGACAACAAGGAGATTGCCGCCACGGCTTATATGGGAGAAGGCACGGTGCGCAACCACATCAGCTCGATCCTGGCCAAAATGGGCCTGCGCAACCGCACCCAAATCGCCATCGCCTACCTGCGAGGGTAATTACCCAACGGCCGACCGCTCCGGCATAGCAAAATGGGTGCTAGCGATTTAATACCATTTCAAAACTATGCCGGTTTACTACGATGAATCGCTCACCTTCGACCACGGCAAATTGCGCGCTTTCAAAACCGCAGGTAGAACGCTTGTGATATTTAGAAAAATGCAATCATGGTCGGGAATGTCGAATTCATCGTAGTAAACCGGCATAGCTTTGTTCGTGGCGGCCCTGCACGAGTGCCTCCGCAAGCCTTGCGGGACCAAAATGATCCGTTTTCCTCCGTCCCCGGGGGATCATTTGGCGGCGCCAACCACGAAATCGGCCCATCTACTACGTTTGACTCGATACCCCCGACCATACCCCTGTTTTCCAGAAAACTGCAGGCGTTCTACCTGCGGTTTTGTTTTCGCGTTTTTGGCATGGTTGGGGGTAAGGGGTTAAACGTAGTAGATGGGCCGATTTCGTGGCGGCCCTTCCTCCCCTGCGCACAAAAGTGCCGCCACGGAGAAGGGAGACGTCTCCGTGGCGGC
>URGF01000041.1 GCA_900547285.1 uncultured Collinsella sp. | reverse complement strand
GCCACGGGACCCTGTATGTCCCGTAAAACTTTTTCCAAAAATCGTTTACAATTCTGCAACGATACGACTGCCTGTCTGTGATATACTCTTTAGAAGCAAAAGCACGATAAGGAGACACCTCTATGAAACCGACCTTATGCTCAAGATGCAAAAAGAATCTTGCAGTGATCTTTATTACAAAAATTGACGGCGGGAAGACCGTCAACGAGGGCTTGTGCCTCAAGTGCGCGAAGGAAATGGGCATCAAGCCCGTCGACGATATGATCGAGCGGATGGGCCTGTCGGAGGATGATCTGGAAATCCTCAACGGCGAAATGACCGAAGCCATGAACGGGCTGGAGGGACTGCTCGGCCAGAACCAGAGTGATGACGATGAGGCCGACGAGAACGACAGCCAGACCGCGACCTTCCCGTTCCTCAACAAGCTCTTCGGCGCAGCCGGACAGGACAACGTTCCCGCTGCCCCGGAGCCGGAAAAGACCGAGAGCCGCCAGCGTGCGGCGGAAAAGCCGAACGGCTCCAAAAACAAAAAGCACAAATTCCTCGATACCTACTGCCAGAACCTCACGCAGAAGGCGCGCGACGGCGAGCTCGACCCTGTAATTGGTCGCGAAAAGGAAGTCCAGCGCATGATGGAGATCCTTTCGCGCCGCACCAAGAACAACCCGCTTATCTTGGGTGACCCCGGCGTGGGCAAGACGGCCATCGTCGAGGGCCTGGCCCAGCAGATCGCCGCCGGCAACGTACCCGAGAACCTTATGAACCAGAATATCTGGACACTCGACCTGCCGGGTCTGGTCGCGGGCGCCAAGTATCGCGGCGAGTTTGAGGAGCGCCTCAAGAACGTGATCCAGGAGGCCACCGAAGCTGACGACGTTATCTTGTTTATCGACGAGATGCATACCATCATCGGTGCCGGCTCTGCCGAGGGCTCCATCGACGCGAGCTCCATGCTCAAGCCCGTGCTTGCGCGCGGTGCCTTCCAGATTATTGGCGCTACCACGGCCGAGGAGTTCCGCAAGTACCTCACCAAGGACCCGGCCTTCGAGCGTCGCTTCCAGACCATTGATGTCGAGGAGCCGAGCGTTGAGGACACGGTCAAGATCCTGACCGCGCTCAAGCCGCGTTACGAGGAGCACCACCATGTGCGCTATACGCAGGGTGCTATCGAGGCCGCCGCGAACCTTTCCAACCGCTACATCCAGGATCGCTTCCTGCCCGATAAGGCCATCGACCTCATCGACGAGGCCGGTGCCCGCGCTCGCATCGCCGCGAATCGCGCGCCCGAGCCGGTGCGCGAGGCTGAGCATCGCATCGAGGAGCTCAAGGCCGCCGCGCAGGAGGCCACCGAGAGCGACGACATGAACAAGGCCGCCGAGATTACCGAGCAGCAGAAGGCCGCCGAGATTGAACTCGCCGAAGCCAAGGCCGCCTGGACCGCCGAGCTCGACGCCAGCCCGCTCACCATCGACGTGAGTCAGATTGCCGACATCGTGTCCGTGACCTCTGGCGTGCCGGTTTCCTCGCTCACCGAGAGCGAGAGCCGGCGTCTGCTGCAGACCGAAAGCGTGCTCAAGACGCGCATCATCGGCCAGGATGAGGCAGTCGAGGCCGTCGCCAAGGCCGTGCGCCGCAGCCGCTCGCCGCTCAAGGACCCGCGTCGTCCCGGCGGCAGCTTTATCTTCCTGGGTCCCACCGGCACAGGCAAGACCGAGCTCGCCAAGACGCTCGCCGAGTACCTCTTTGGCAGCAAGGACGCGCTCATCAGCTTCGACATGTCGGAGTTCGGCAGCGAGTTCGAGGTCTCCAAGCTCATCGGTAGCCCTCCGGGTTACGTGGGCCACGACGAGGGCGGTCAGCTCACCAAGGCCGTTCGCCGTCATCCGTACTCGGTCGTGCTGTTCGACGAGATCGAGAAGGCGCACCCCGACATCTTTAACATTTTGTTGCAGGTGCTGGAGGAGGGCCGCCTGACCGATAGCCAGGGCAAGACGGTCGACTTCCGCAATACCGTGATCATCATGACGTCCAACGTGGGCGCCCGCGAGATTGCGCAGGATGCGAGCGTCGGTTTTGGCACCACCGGTGAGCAGGGTCTCACGTCGAGCGAGATCAAGGGTCGTGCGATGGGCGAGCTCAAGCGCCTGTTCCGTCCCGAGCTGCTCAACCGTATCGACGATATTGTGGTGTTCCAGAAGCTCTCGGGCGAGAACCTGACCAAGATCGCTCACCTGCTGGTGGACGACCTGCGTCAGCGTTTGATTGCCAACGGCATGAACATCAAGCTTACCGATGCGGCCTACGACAAGATTGTGGCCGAGGGCACCGACCTCACCAACGGCGCGCGTCCGCTGCGTCGTGCCATCCAAAAGCTCATCGAGGACCCGCTGTCCGAGGAGCTTCTGGCCGGCGAGTGGGGCGAGGGCGATACCGTCCTGTGCGACGTGGTCGACGGCAAGTTTGTCTTTAGCCACGGCACGGGCGAGATCCCGGCACCGCGTCCGGCGGGCACACTCGGTGGCGATACCGTCCCGGCGGCACCGCACACCGGCAACGCCTCGCCCGTGAGCGGCGGCGTGACCTCGGGCCCCGGCGGCATGATGCAAGCCGGTTCCGGCGCGCTGTAGGGCGTGGCGACAATTTGATACGCGCAATCGAGGCGCTCCGGAAAGGGCGCCTCGATTTGTAGAGCTGCGGAAGTTGTGACCGTTGCGCTATACGGTCCACCGTTAGCCGATGATGCGAGGGCGCTCGGCGTTTTCGACTGGTTTATGCACGCAAAGTCTGGGAATATACAAGTCGCATGTCTTACTGTCTAACCAGTTGCGCCAAGGAGGCACCATGGACTACAAGATTACCGGCTACGAGCCCGCCCAGCTGTTCCATTTCTTTGAGGAGGTCAGCGCGATCCCCCGTGGGTCTGGCAACGAGAAGGGCATCAGCGATTTCCTGGTCGCGTTTGCCAAGGAGCGCGGTCTCGATGTGTATCAGGACGAGGTCTACAACGTCATCATTCGCAAGCCCGCATCTGCCGGCGCCGAGAATGCCCCGACCGTGATGCTGCAGGGCCACATCGATATGGTGTGCGACAAGTTGGGCTCCGTTGAGCACGACTTTACGACCGATGGTATCGACCTGGTCGTCAAGGACGGCGTCCTTACCGCCAACGGCACCACCCTGGGCGCCGACAATGGTATCGCCGTCGCGCTTATGCTTACTGTGCTCAACGACGATTCGATTGCCCATCCGGCCCTCGAGTGCGTGTTCACCACCGACGAGGAGACCGGCCTGGTTGGCGCCGAGACGCTCGACAAGTCCCAGATCAGCGCCCGCACCATGATCAACCTCGACTCCGAGGAGGAGGGCGTTGCCACCGTCAGCTGCGCCGGCGGCGTCGTCGTTACCTACACCTGCCCCATCGTGCGCGAGCACAAGACCGGTAGCACCCTCACGCTCGACATTTCCGGTCTGTTGGGCGGCCACTCCGGCAGTGATATCAACCTGGAGCGCGGCAACGGAAACCTCATCATGGCCCGCATCATCGACCGCCTGATGGTCGCCGGCGAGCCCGCCATCGTCAGCTTCAACGGCGGCACCAAGGACAACGCCATCAACCGTGAGTGCAAGGCCGTTCTGGTCTATGCCGATCACGCTGCCGCCGAGGCCGCGGCCCAGATCGCAAAGGGCATCATCGCCGACGTCACTGCCGAGCTCGAGGTCTTCGACCCCGGCTTTACCTGCACCGTCGAGATTGCCGACGACGCCGAGGTCGAGGCCATGGACGAGAAGTCCGCGCTTGCCCTCATCCGCGCCCTGCGTCTTGCCCCTAACGGCGTGATTCGCCGCAACGTCGCCACCGACGGCTCCGTCGAGGTTTCCTCCAACATCGGCGTGGTCGCCACCTCCGATGACGAGGTCAAGATTATGCTGTCCCCGCGCTCCTCGATCACCTCGCTGCAGAACGAGTTCAAGGACCGCCTGCAGACGCTTGCCGATGTCCTGGGCTTCGACGCCAAGTTTGAGTTCGAGTATCCCGGCTGGAGCTATGCCGAGCATTCGCCGGTCCGCGAAGTCTTTGTCGAGAGCTATCGAGAGCTCTTTGGCTCCGAGCTGCGCATCGAGTCCATTCACGCCGGCCTTGAGTGCGGCCTGTTTGCCGAGGCTCTGCACGGCCTGGACGCCATCGCCGTGGGCCCGACGCTCTCCGATGTCCATACCCCGGACGAGAGCATGGAGCTCGCTTCTGCCGAGCGCTTCTACGAGCTGCTCATCGACGTCCTCAAGCGCCTCGCTGCGTAAAGGTTGCGCTAGCAGCAGTCCGAGCCACGTGCTAGCGGATTGCAAATGACATTATGAGAGGGGGCACCCGGTCTTTTGCGACGGGTGTCCCCTCTCTTTTGTTTGATAATTGCGAAATTAAGGCCACCTAGTCCATTTCTGCCTTGATGAGGTCGAGGGTGCGCTGGCAGTTTTCGCGGACGGGGCCGAGCATATGCTCGCGCAGGTCCGCCATGCCGGGCAGGTCGGCGTATTCGTCCATGACCTCTTCCATGCAAATGGGCACCTCGTAGGCGAGGTCCATCATGGTCGCAAAGCAAAACTTCTCGGATAGCCCGGCATCGGTGAGTGCCGCCTCCAGCGCGGGGTCGCCCATACCGTGGTATCGGCGGATAGCGCCTGGACCGATGCGCCCCACACGATTTTCGCCGCCAACGCTCATGGCAAGGCGCGCCCGGCGGCGCATGCGCTCGTATGCCAGCCCCGATGCGACATCGTACATGGGTGCGAGCGCCGCGTTTGTGCCTTTGCCAAGGATGAGCGAGTAGTTTTTAGCGTGTGCGTCAGGCGCTCCGATAATGGCGTTATAGAACAACATATAGGTAAAAAGCACAAGATTCATGTGGTGGGGGACTGTGTTAATCAGTCGTTCTTGGATGTCTCGTGTAGTTGGTCCTCCGTCGGCGGTGTATTTCTGGATTGGCAATACACCGAGCGCCTGGCAAAAGTCCTCCTGATGCAGCCTTTCGATATTTCCGCTGCTATTGACCATTCTGTCGTACCGTTCAACGACGAGCGCGGCTTCGTCTTCAAATGTGTAATAGGAGACGTTGGCAGTTGGAATGCCAACACGCCGAGCCGTTTTCATGCAGACGAATTCGTTTAAGGCCTGATGTTTGAACCCAACGACACCATTTTTGAAGATATGGGTAGTGGGGGATGACCCTAGACATTCGCACCATTGGCCATCATGCCAAGCTAGTGCAAATTTGCCTTGATTGCCGCCCAGGGACCAGCTTTCGTTGGAGCCCATCCATGTCTCTCTTTCGTCATCGCGAATTGCTTTGAGCTTGTGAGCGATTTGAGAATTGGTAAGCGGGCGGTATGCCGAGACCCTGCCGCGGGCGGCGTCTAATTGATCGGCTCGACAAAACTGAACGGCCCCCGCGCAGTCTAGACCGATATGGCACAAGAGGGCGACGGGGTTGTTGGATGCAACATCATGCTCGGTGGCAATAGCGCGACGCTGCTCTTGACTGTCGGGCAAAAGGCCAAATAGGAACGGGCGGACGATGCTATGGCCATACGTGCGATTGGAAAGCGGCATTGTTAGCGATAACGGTGCTCCGCGATAGGTTGGGGCGTATGCAAAGCTGCAGAGTCCATGCTCGTCTTGGCGGAGAGTGCCGGCGATTTCGCCACAAATGAGGGTCGCGAGCTCCATCTCTGCCATTTATTTCACAACCTTGCAGCCAAAGGAGAGGTTTGAAGTGCCGGAAAGGCCTTGCTCGGCTGCGATTTGGGCCAGCAAGGCACCATAGGAAGATGGCGTTCCTTGTCGAGTGGGTCGTCTGCCTGCGCTTGGCTTTGGCAGGGTATTCGAGTTCGCGATAGGGAGGTTCACTATCGTCGTCGGATGTTCGGAGGGCGATGCGATGGAGTCGTTATCGCTTTGCGCGAAGAGACCAATGCCGAGTGCGTTAAAGACGGTCAGCAACTTGTCGAGTCGAATGCCGGTGGCGTCTCCTAGCTCGAGCGATGCGAGCAGGCGTTCCGAAACACCGGCTTTTTTAGCGAGGGCGGCACGGGTGATCCCCTGCGCCTCGCGCGCCTGACGCACGTAGATGCCGGCTTGGCGCGGCGTGGTGATGGGAAGGGTATCCATGGCAATCTCCTAACGTGCAGACTTTTGCATCCTAGTATGACATGCAAAAGTCTGCATGAAAAGGCCTCATGCAAAACTCTGCATGAGGCCTCATACGGACGTTTAGTTTTGAAGGGTGTTTTACAGCACCAAAATCCCCAGGTGCTCCAGCAAAATCTTGAGGCCGATGAGGATGAGCACGACGCCGCCCACGATGGTGGCGGGTTTTTCGTAGCGCTCGCCAAAGGTGTGGCCGATCGCTACGCCGGCGACGGAGAAGATAAACGTTGTGACTCCGATAAGCGATACAGCGGGAACGATGTCAACCGAGAGCGCAGCAAATGAGATGCCCACGGCCAGGGCGTCGATTGAGGTGGCGATAGCCAGAATCAGGTACTCACCCAGGTCAATCTTTTCGGCATCCTTGCCGTCGCTCTCGTCCTCATCCTCGTCTTCGGTAAAGGCCTCCCACAGCATTTTGCCGCCGATAAAGGCCAAAAGGATAAAGGCGATCCAATGGTCGATGGGTCCGATGATGCCCATGAATTGACTGCCGAGCGCCCATCCGATTACGGGCATGCCGGCCTGAAAGCCGCCAAAGAACAAGCCGAGCACCACGGCAACTTTAAGGTTGATCTTCTTCATGCCAAGGCCCTTGCAGATGGAAACGGCAAAGGCGTCCATCGAAAGGCCAACGGCGAGCAATACGAGCTCTGCGAGTCCCATAGTCTGGCTCCCTCTCTGCGGGCGGGCCCGCGTGTACCTCTTGGGGGAGTAACAAAAAAGACCCGTGGCGTACGCGTTGCGCGCACAGCCACGAGTCTCGTTCATTAAGGCAAGCCAGGCCGCATCGGCCAGTGTGTTGACTTGCCGCGCCACCGGAGGCGAACCCGATCACGCGACTACTCCCTCATTTATGCGAATCCCGATGCTACCACATAAGCAGCTCATTTGGATTGGGGCTCTCAGCTGTGTTCGCTCATTCTGTAAGCATCGGATTTTGCGGGCGTCACAGGGGCAAACCGTGAGAAACTTATTGACGTTTATGGAGCGTATACGATGGGAGCGATGCCTTGGATAAGAACGAGCTGCAAAAGCGTATGGAACAGGCCATTCGCCTGACGGCACCTGGCCAGCCGATCCGCACCGCCCTCGACATGATCATTGCTGGTCACCTGGGCGCCCTTATCTGTGTCGGCGACACCGAAAACGTGCTCGCCGCCGGTAACGACGGCTTCCCGCTCAACATTTCGTTTACCTCGAACCGCCTGTTCGAGCTTTCCAAGATGGACGGCGCCATCGTTATCGATGGCGACCTCACCCAGATCCTGCGCGCCAACTTCCACCTCAATCCCGATCCCTCGCTCGCCACGAGTGAGACGGGCATGCGTCACCGTACTGCCGCTCGCATGTCGGTGCTCACCGATGCCATCGTGATCTCGGTTTCGGCTCGCCGTGCCGTCGTTAACGTGTACGTTCACGGCAAGAGCTACGAGATTCAGCCCGTCACCACCATCATGAGCTCGGTCAACCAGCTCGTCGCCACGCTTCAGACCACCCGTCAGTCGCTCGATCGCTCCTTGCTGCGCCTGACGGCCCTTGAGCTCGACGACTACGTTACGCTCGCCGACATCACCGGCATCTTCTCGAGTTTCGAGATCATGCAACAGGCAAAGACCGAGCTTAAGGATTGCATCGTCAAGCTGGGTAACCAGGGCAAGCTCGTGCAGATGCAGCTCGAGCAGCTTGCGGGCTCCAGCATGGATACCGAATACGACCTGATGATCCGCGACTACGCAAGCGATTCCTCCGAGGCAAACGCCGAGAAGATTCGCGCCGAGCTCGCTCGCATGACGCCTAAGGACCTGTCCGACCCGCAGCATGTGGCGGCGGTTCTGGGTTACGACGACCTGGACGAGGACTCCGTCATGACACCGCTGGGCCTGCGCACGCTTTCGCGCGTGTCCGTCGTGCGCGACGGCGTGGCCGAGAAGATCGTCGACGAGTACGGCTCGCTGCAGGAGCTCATGGATGACATCAGCGAGGATCCGGAGCGCCTGGGCGACTTTGGCGTCAACAACCCTGCCATTCTTGCGGACTCGCTGTACCGCATGAAGGGCACCAAACAGGGGAACGCATAATGGCGCCCGTATGCGCCGTGGTCGTTGCCGGTGGCAGCGGCCAGCGCTTTGGTAACCCCGGCGGCAAGCAGCTCGTTAACGTGGCGGGCCGTCCGCTCATGAGCTGGTCCATCCGCGCGTTCGATCGTAGCGACAAGGTCGGCCACATTGTAGTGGTGTGTCCTGCCGAGCGCCGTGCCGAGATGCGCCGCCTGGCCATCGACCCGTTTGACTATGACACGCCCATCAGCTTTGCCGATGCCGGCGATACCCGTCAGGATTCCACCCGTGCCGGCGTGCATGCGGTTCCGGCGGGCTTTGAATACGTCGCCATTCACGATGGCGCTCGTCCGCTCATTACGACCGAGGCCATCGACCACGCTATCGACGTGCTCGTGAGCGACCGTGCTCTCGACGGTGTCGTGTGCGGCCAGCCCGCGATCGACACGCTCAAGATCGTCGATGGCGACAATATCGTCGAGACGCCGCCACGTGAGCTCTACTGGGCAGCGCAGACGCCGCAGATCTTTAGCGTCGATGCTATGAAGCGCGCCCACGCTGCAGCCATTGCCGAGGGCTTTATCGGTACCGATGATTCGTCGCTGGTCGAGCGCATGGGCGGGCGCGTCCGCTGTGTCCAGAGCCCACGCGATAACCTTAAGGTGACGGTGCCCGAGGACCTGCGTCCCGTAACCGCGATTCTGCTCGGTCGCATGGCCGAGGGAGAGGATCTTCCCCATGTTCAGTAACCTGCGCATTGGCCATGGCTACGACGTTCACCGTCTGGTGGAGGGGCGTCGATGTATCATCGGCGGTGTCGACATTCCCTACGAGCGCGGCCTGCTGGGCCACTCGGATGCTGATGTGCTCGCGCACGCCTTGGCCGACGCCATTCTGGGCGCCTGTCGCGGGGGAGACATCGGCAAGCTATTCCCCGATACCGACCCCGCCTATGAGGGTGCCGATTCGATGGTGCTGCTCGCTCGCGTGATGGACTATGCGCGCGAGCTGGGCTTCGAGTTTGTCGATGCCGATTGCACCATTGCCTGTCAGCAACCCAAGATCACCCCGCACCGCGATGCCATGCGCGCCAACCTTGCCCATGCCCTGGGCGTTGACGTCGAAAACGTGGGCGTCGCCGCCACTACGACCGAAAAGCTCGGTTGGGAAGGCCAGGGCGAGGGAATCGGCGCCTGGGCCGTCTGCCTGCTACAGAAAACCGTTAAGGAGTAACGAATGCGTATCTACAACAGCGCTACCCATAAAAAGGAAGAGTTCCAGCCCATCGAGTCCGGCAAGGTCCGCATGTACGTGTGCGGCCCCACGGTCTACGACAACATCCACATCGGCAACGCCCGCACGTTCATCAGCTTTGACGTGATTCGCCGCTGGCTCATCGCGAGCGGCTACGAGGTCACGTTCGCCCAGAACCTCACCGATGTCGACGACAAGATCATCAAGCGCGCCAACGAGCAGGGCCGTACGGCCGCCGAGGTCGCGACGGAGTTCTCCGACAAGTTCATCGGCGTCATGCGCGCCGCCAACGTGCTCGATCCCGATGTGCGCCCCCGCGCCACCAAGGAGATCGGCCCCATGATCGCCATGATCAAGACGCTTATCGAGCAGGGCCACGCTTACGCAGCCGATAACGGCGACGTGTACTTTGCCGTGCGCAGCGATCCCAACTATGGTCAGGTCTCGGGCCGCAACATCGACGACCTTATGGTTGGCGCGCGCATCGAGGAGAACGAGGACAAGAACGACCCGCTCGACTTTGCCCTGTGGAAGGCCGCCAAGCCCGGCGAGCCCAGCTGGCCGAGCCCCTGGGGCGAGGGCCGTCCCGGTTGGCACACCGAGTGCGCCGCCATGGTGCATCGCTACCTGGGCACTCCGATCGACATCCACGGCGGCGGCTCCGACCTTGCCTTCCCGCATCACGAGAACGAGTGCGCCCAGGCCACCTGCGCCTGGCACCAGGGCTTCTCCAACACCTGGATGCACACGGGCATGCTGCTGGTAGACGGCGAGAAGATGTCCAAGTCGCTCGGCAACTTCTTTACGCTGGCCGAGGTCCTCGAGCAGCACTCCGCTGCCGCCCTGCGCCTGCTGATGCTGCAGACGAGCTATCGCTCGCCGCTCGACTTTTCTTGGGAGCGCCTGGAGGGTGCCGAGAACTCGCTCACGCGTATCGCCGGTACGGTCGAGAACCTGCGTTGGGCCGCGAACCACGCGACGGCCGATGCCGACGAAGCGGCTGCCGAGGCGTTTGCCGCCAAGGCCGCCGAGACCCGCACCACCTTTAAGGAGTGCATGGATGACGACTTTAACACCGCCGGTGCCATGGGTGCTGTCTTTGGCTTTGTGACCGAGTGCAACCAGTACCTGGAGCAGGCGGGCGATGCTGCCGACAAGGCCGCTGCCCTGGCCGCCGCCGATACGCTGGTCGAGCTGCTCGATACGTTTGGCGTCGAGCTTCCCGAGCCCAAGGTCGAGCTGCCGCTGGGCCTGCTGGGCGTTGCCGCCGGCCTGGTCGCCTACACGGGCGACGACGTGGACGAGGCTGCTGCCAAGATTCTCGAGGCCCGCGCCGAGGCCCGTGCCGCCAAGAACTGGGATCTGGCCGACGCCATCCGCGACCAGCTCAAGGACCTGGGCCTGACGATCGAGGATACGACCGCCGGCACCCGTATTAAGACTCTCTAGTATTTGTTGACCGTTCGAGGTGCGGCAGATTGCCTTGAAAGAGGAGGGCATAGACCTGGTGGTCATGCCCGACGATTGAAAGGCAAGGTGCCGTGGCTCGGACGGTCGATTCTTGTTCGTTATGTATTTAGGAGGTCGCTTTATGGCCGACAATCGCAAGCGTGCACCGCGTGGAGGCAAGCAGGCTGCTTCTGACTCGCGTCCGATTCGCCGCAACGACCGCGCTGCCGCTCCCAAGGGCCAGCGCGAGCGCTCCCAAGCCCAGGCTGCGCGTCCGCAGCGCGATCGCAACCGCGACAACGTTCAGGCTCCCAAGGGCGAGTTTATCGAAGGTCGTCGTGCAGCCGCCGAGGCGCTGCGTACCGGCTTTCCCGTCAAGTGTGCGCTCATCGCCGAGGGCGGGGAGCGCGATGCCGCCCTGTCTCGTCTGGTCGATGACCTCAACGCCGCCGGTGTCCGCATTAAGTATGTGCCGCGTGCGCAGCTCGATGCGCTGTCGAGCCATGGCGCTCACCAGGGCATTGCGCTCGAGGTTGGTAACTTCCCTTACGCTGATGTTGCCGATATCCTCGACCGCGCGGGCGACGGTCCGGCGCTTGTCGTTGTGCTCGACCATGTGACCGACGACGGCAACTTTGGTGCCATCGTGCGCTCCGCCGAAGTCGTGGGCGCGGCGGGCGTCATCATTGCCAACAAGCGCGCTGCCGGCGTGACCGTTGGCAGCTACAAGACTTCCGCCGGCGCCGTCATGCACCTGCCTATCGCGCAGGTTCCCAATATCGCCCGTGCACTCGACGACCTCAAGGCCGCTGGCTTTTGGGTGGGCGGTGCCTCCGAGCACGCCGAGGGCAGCTGCTGGGATGCTCCCTTCGAGGGCCGCGTGGCGCTCGTCATGGGCTCCGAGGGCGACGGCATCTCGCGCCTGGTGCTCGAGAAATGCGACTTTTTGACCAAGCTTCCCCAGCGCGGCATGACCGAGAGTCTCAACGTTGCCCAGGCGACTACGGCCCTCTGCTTTGAGTGGCTGCGCCGCAATGCCGGCGAGCTCATGGGGGAGGAGTAGCGCATGTCCAAGAAGAACCGCGCTAAGTCCAAGGCCAAGCGCTTTGGCGAGGGCTCGGCCAAGCCGATTGTTTCGGCCGCGACCTATGGCGTGGGCGGCAATGCGTTTGCGCAGGCCATCGCCGACCCGGTCTCGACGGTGCACTCCAACAAGCCCGAGCTGCTGGTGGTCGACGGCTACAACGTGATCCACTGCACGCCGCGCTACGAAAAGCTCGTGTACGACCATTCCGACGATCCGTATTCCAGCGACGTTCACGATATGGCGCGCACCGCCCTCATCAACGACGTCGCCGCCTTTGCCCAGGGCCGTTACGAGGCCGTAATCGTGTTTGACGGCGCGGGCAATATCTCCAGCGAGCGCCCCAACCTACCGGCCCGCGGCGTGCGCATTGAGTTTTCGCCGACGGGTGTTTCGGCCGATACCGTGGTGCAGAAGCTCTGCATCGAGGCACGTGAGGAAGGTCGCGCGTGCTCCGTGGTATCGAGCGACGGCACGATCCAGGCCGTCGTCATGGGCAAGGGCGTTACGCGCATCTCGAGCCGTATGCTGGTAGACGAGATTAAACAGATCGATAACGACGTTCACGAGGCAGAGGAAGCTCCGCAGATCAAGATGACTCTGGGCAGTCGCCTGAGCCCCGATGCCCTGGCCAAGCTCAAGGCCCTGCGCGGGAGGTAGGGAAGTTGGCGGGGCAATGCTGCCTCGCTAACTCCATTCAGCGATGTCGATCATTCTTTCGAGGCGCCACGTTAGCGCCTCTTTTAGATATGGCAGCCTTGCCGTGAGCGCGTCGTTTCTGGAAAGAATCTCGATTGCCTCGTCAACGAAGCCTTCGAGTTTGTCGCCGTCAAACCAGCCCATGTCCTCGACGAGCAACATTTGTTTGGCGGGGCTTGAATGAAATTGTGCGCTGGTAAAACTGTGCTCTCCCGCCCTAAGCTCCTCTAGTGATATGTTGCACCAGAGCGATGAGCCCGAATCGAAGATGGGGGCAGGTCTGCAAGCTTGCGTGTTTACGTTTCGCACGAGGCCGAAGTTGCGCCAATGACGATCGTAGTTGGCAATGATGTCGTCACATACGATCATGCGGTCAAGGGCATCCTTGACGCCTGTCACCCCGAGCTCCTCGCAGTTTGCTACATATCGCTCGTAGTCGGTTAGCCGTTCATCTGCGTTTGCGTGCTGGTTTACATAGAACGCAGGGACATACTCTTCTTCATCAGTTAAGAAGACATCGCATGTGCTCAGGGCGGAAGTGCCCGTGCCCTCGAGCGAGTAGGGCACATAATCGCAGGCGTTTAGGATGCGACGGTGGAGCGCGGTCGCCACCAGCTCGTTATAAGGTTCCTGGTCCAGGTGCGCTCCTGCCTTATGCAGAATTCGACGTTCGCCCTCGCACGTCCAGTACTTTTGAAGATTGCCGTCCGAGGTGTTATCGGGCTTTGCGGCAGCCGCTTTTCCCTCTGGGGCAAAGGGTGCAATGGACAGCGAGACGTCATCAAAGGCGTTATTGAAGAAGTTAATGTCCTCCCAGGTGAGACCGGAACCTTGGGGCCTAATCCAATACTGGTCGGATAAGGAGAGGCCGAGATTTCGCTGGACGAGTTCATCGGGAACATCGACTGCGGCTTCTGCAAGCAGGGAGGCTAGCCCAATGCGTGCGAGCGGGATACCGCGGCCGCGCCACCAGATGCGGAAGGAGTCGAGCGATATGGGGCTATTAGGGCCAAATACTCCAATAGGGGCGTGGGCGTAATCGATGTCGGCACCGATGTGGGTAAAGTCTTTTCGCGATGTACTGTAGACCAGCTGAGCGACTTCGTACGTGCGGTTCATGAGGGTGAACGCGATCTCGCTCTTACCGTGGCCGCGGCGGGGACGTCCCCCCGTTTTGGTCACAGAGCGGAGTCGCGTGTCGACGCTGTCTTTGTCGATGAGCCATACACCAGAAGCCTTGCGGGCCTCAAGTGCTCCGTTTTTTATGAGCTCCTGCACCCTGCGCGGAGTGATGCCGAGCAGCTCGGCGGCTTCTTTGGTAGTAAGCATCGCGAAACCCTTCGCCAGAACGAATAGTTTTATATATAGCAATTGTAATTAAAACTATTCGTTCTGACGAAGGGTTTTGAGATGTGGTCGGTCGAAGGGTCTGTTGCGTCCCGTCCGTAATTCCTTTATTCTTAATTGGCTTCGCGCGAGAGCGCCAAGTGTGCCAGTGTGGCGCAACGGTAGCGCAACTGATTTGTAATCAGTGGGTTGCAGGTTCGATTCCTGTCACTGGCTCCATGAGAGTTTCGGGCTCTGTTCCCTTGTGGGACAGGGCCCGTTTCTATTTATGTCGATAAGTCAGCGTGTTTGGCGCCAACCAGGCTTCAGGTTTGTCTCGATCCGTAACACGAGTGGGCTGAAGACCCTCCTTATAGTTACAGATCGAAACATTGCCAAGGGAAGGCCGATAACATCTCGATCCGTAACACGAAGAGGCTGAAAACCGTTCTTACTGTTACAGAATGAGACGTAAGCGGGGGTTTCTGCGAAACATCTCGATCTGTAACAGATAGGGGAGGAATAACCCTCTTACTGTTACAGGTCGAGACATAGGCCGGGGCGAGGTTGGTCATCGTCATCGAGCGTGGATTATCGGACACACGAGCGTGGAAAATCTTCCGCCTAGTGAATG
>URGF01000040.1 GCA_900547285.1 uncultured Collinsella sp. | reverse complement strand
TCCGAGAGAAATTGTCCGGCTGCCGCCCCGGCCGACCAGGTCACATTACACCGTGTGCTGCGGCAGGTCCTGCAGGGCGATGACGTCCATGCCCATGTCGTTGGCGCTGCCGTGACCCTGCTGGTCTTCGCGCACGGCCTCGATGGCGCTCACGTAGGTGTTGGCGGCGGACATCGCCGTCACGCAGGTCACGCCGCGGCGCACGGCCTCGGTACGCAGCAGGTAGCCATCGCCACGCGAGCCCGGACCGTACGGCGTGTTGATGATTACCGCAATCTTGCCATCGGCGATGAGGTCGCCGATGTTGGGGCACTCGCCGTCGTGCGAGCCGCTGATCTTCTCCACGACCTCACACGTCACGTTGCCTCCACGCAGCACGCGCGCCGTGCCCTCGGTGGAGCAAATATCAAAGCCCAGGTAGCGCAGGATACGCGCGACCGAAAGGATATGACGCTTGTCGCGGTCGCACACGCTAATGAACACCTTGCCGCTGCTCGGATCGGGCAGCTTGTAGTCGATCGCCAGCTGCGTCTTGGCGTATGCCTCGGGATAACTCTTGGCGATGCCCATGACCTCGCCCGTCGACTTCATCTCGGGCCCCAGGATAACGTCGGCGCCCGGGAAACGACCCCAGGGCATGACGGCTTCCTTCATGCAGAACCAATCGAGCTGACGCTCGTCGCTCGGCAGGCCCAAGCTCGCAATGGAATCGCCTGCCATGATGCGCGCCGCGCATTTGGCCAGCGGCACGCCGGTGGCCTTGGAGATAAACGGCACGGTACGGCTGGCGCGCGGGTTGGCCTCGATCACGTAGACGGTCTCGCCCTTGATGGCATATTGCACGTTGACCAGACCGCGGACTCCCAGCGCCATCGCGATGCGGCGCGTGGTCTCGCGGAGCTTCGCCTGCAGGCTCTCGCTAAAGCTGAACGGCGGGATGCAGGTCGCGGAGTCGCCGGAGTGAATACCGGCTTCCTCGATATGCTCCAGGATGCCGCCGATGTATACCTCTTCGCCATCGCACAGGGCGTCGACGTCGGACTCGATCGCACCCTCCAGGAAGCGGTCCAGGTACACCGGGTAGTCGGGGCTAATGCGCGCAGCCTCGGCCATGTAATCGCGCAGATGCTCGGCATCGTAGGCGATCATCATGCCGCGGCCGCCCAGCACATAGCTCGGGCGCACCAGCAGCGGATAGCCGATGTGCGCGGCCACGGCCTCGGCCTCCTCAAACGAGGTGGCCTGGCCCGCCGGCGGGTACATGATGCCCAGCTTGTCGAGCAGAGCGGCGAAGCGCTCGCGGTCCTCGGCAAAGTCGATGGCATCGGGCTTGGTGCCCATAATGTTCACGCCGCTCTCCTCGAGCATGCGCGCCAGCTTAAGCGGAGTCTGGCCGCCGAGCGTCACCACGACGCCGTCGGGGCGCTCGACATCGATAACGTCCATGACGTCCTCGTAGGTGAGCGGCTCAAAGTACAAGCGGTCCGAGGTGTCGTAGTCAGTCGAAACGGTCTCGGGGTTGCAGTTGACCATGATGGTCTCAAAGCCGCGGGCCGCCAGCGCATAGCTCGCATGCACGCAGCAGTAGTCGAACTCGATACCCTGGCCAATGCGGTTGGGGCCGGCGCCCAAGATCATCGCCTTGGGCTTGTCCGCCGGCGTGGTCTCGTCGGGAGCTACGCACTTCTTGGCATCCGGGCTCGTGCGGTAGATGTTCTCGTACGTCTTGTAGTGGTACTCCGTGGCGCTCGAGAACTCCGCAGCGCAGGTATCGACCGTCTTCATGCTGGGAACCACGCCCAGGCCCTTGCGATAGGCGCGCACAAAGCGCTCGTCCGAGCTGGTCAGCGCGGCGATCTCGGCGTCGCTCGTGCCGTACTGTTTGAGCAGGCGCATCGCGTCGGCGTCGATATCCTCCACACGCAGGCCGCGGATGCTCTCCTGGACCTGCACCATGTCGTTGATACGGTTGAGGTACCACGGATCGATACCGCAGATGGCATGGATGCGAGCGATGTCCCAGCCACGGCGCAGGGCCTCGACCACAAAGAAGATGCGGTGCTCGGTCGGCGTTGCCACGGCTTGAGCGAGCTCATCGTCGCTCAGTTTGTCGGCACCTTCCTTGCCACCGGCACAAATGCCCTGATGCCCGTCCTCCAGTGAACGCATGGCCTTGCCAAAGGCCTCCTCAAAGGTGCGGCCGATCGCCATGATCTCGCCCACGGCCTTCATGCGCGTGGTGAGTGTAGGATCAGTGCCCTTGAACTTCTCGAAGGCAAAGCGCGGCACCTTGACGACGCAGTAGTCGATTGTGGGCTCAAAGCAGGCGGGCGTAGCCTTGGTGATGTCGTTGACGATCTCGTCGAGCGTGTAGCCCACGGCCAGGCGAGCGGCGGCCTTGGCGATGGGGAAGCCCGTGGCCTTGGAGGCCAGTGCGGACGAACGGCTCACGCGCGGGTTCATCTCGATGACGATCAGGCGGCCGGTGTTGGGGTTCACGGCAAACTGTACGTTGGAGCCACCGGTCTCGACGCCGATCTTCTCCAAGATGGCGAGCGAGGCCACGCGCATGCGCTGATACTCAAGGTCGGAGAGCGTCTGCGCCGGCGCCACAGTGATGGAGTCGCCGGTGTGCACGCCCATGGGGTCGAGGTTCTCGATGGAGCACACGATGATGCCGTTGCCGGCGTGGTCACGCATGACCTCCATCTCGTACTCTTTCCAACCCTCGATGGACTCCTCGACCAGCACCTCATGGGCAGGCGAGAGCTCAAGGCCCTGGCTCACGATGGAGACGAGCTCCTCGTGGGTGTGCGCGATGCCGCCGCCGGCGCCGCCGAGGGTAAAGCTCGGACGCAGCACGCAGGGATAGCCCACGCGCTCGGCGATAGCCTCGGCGTCGGCCACGCTGTAGGCATAGCCCGAGCGCGCGACCTCCAGGCCGATCTCGGCCATGGCCTCGTTAAAGAGCTTGCGGTCCTCGCCGCGCTCGATAGCGGCCAGGTCGCAGCCGATCATCTCGACGCCGTACTTGTCCAGCGTGCCGTCTTTCGCCAGCTCGACGGCGGCATTCAGACCGGTCTGGCCACCCAGCGTGGGCAGCAGCGCGTCCGGGCGCTCTTTCTTGATCACGCGCTCGATAAACTCGGCGGTGATGGGCTCGACATAGGTGCGGTCGGCAAGACCCGGGTCGGTC
The DNA here is from genome assembly GCA_900547285.1 of uncultured Collinsella sp. Taxonomy (GTDB): domain Bacteria; phylum Actinomycetota; class Coriobacteriia; order Coriobacteriales; family Coriobacteriaceae; genus Collinsella. Next base: position 12,289 of record URGF01000040.1, on the reverse strand, counting down.
ATGATGGTCGCCGGGTTGGAGTTGACCAGGATGACCTCAAAGCCATCCTCCTTGAGCACCTTGCAGGCCTGGGCGCCGGAGTAGTCAAACTCACAGGCCTGGCCAATGACGATGGGGCCCGAACCAATAACGAGGATGCGCTTGATGTCAGTACGTTTCGGCATGTTTAAAACCTCCTAGAGAGGCTGACTCAATGTTTTGGAAAAGTCAGCGAGGGTGCAGCTGGTGCATCAGGTTGCCGTGATGCGAGGGCGCGCTGGGCTTATGCCCGCGCGTCCGAAGCAGAGCGGCAAGATGATGTGCCAGATGCAGCCGCAGCGTCGACCGGTCCGCCGTTCGGTAGAACGGCGGAACCATCGTCGGCAAAATTCCAGCCGGCGAGGCGGTCCTTCGCGGTGTCGATGTCCAGGTAGTTCTCCTCGCCGTCCATGAGTCGCGTAAAGGCGGTAAAGAGATAGTGGGCATCGGTGGGGCCAGGCGAAGCCTCGGGGTGGTACTGGACCGAGAAACACGGGGCGTCGAGCAGCTGGATGCCCTCGGCGGTGCCGTCGTTGAGGTTCACATGTGTCAGGCGAATGCGACCAAAGCGCTCGTTCATCACGACCGGCGCGATACCGCGGCGCACCCAGGCGCGCAGGTCGCCATCGGCCGCATGCTCGGTTTCGCCGCCGGAAAGCTCCGGAATCAGTTTGCCCAGACTGGGGAACAGCAGGCCAAAGCCGTGGTTTTGCGCGGTGATCTCCACGCGACGGCTCACCAGATTCATAACCGGCTGGTTACCGCCACGGTGACCGAATTTAAGCTTTTCCATTTGGGCGCCGCAGGCCAAGCTGATCATCTGGTGACCTAGGCAAATACCAAAGACCGGCACCTTGCCGATCAGCTGCTGCACCTGCTCGTAGGTCTCCACCACGGCATCGGGGTCGCCGGGGCCGTTGGACAAAAAGACGCCATCGGGATTCATGTCGAGCACCTCACTCGCAGGCGTATCCCACGGCACGACAGTAAGGTCGCAGCCGGCGCGGACGAGGCCCTCCAGAATGCCGCGCTTGACGCCGCAGTCGTAGGCGACCACTTTATGACGGGCAGGAGCGGCAACCGCAAGTGCAAAGTCATGCGTGGCAGGCAGGTCGGCGGCCACAAACTCGTGAGGCGCGGGGCAACTTACGGTCTTCACCAGGTTCTCGCCTACCAGCGTGGGCGCTGCGGCCAGACGCTCGGCAAGCTCGTCGACGTCGAAGATCTCGGTCGAGATAATGCCCATCTTGGAACCATTGTCGCGCAGGTGGCGCACCAGAGCGCGGGTGTCGACACCCTCGATAGCGACGATGCCGTGGGCGCGCAGATACTCCGGCACGCTGACGGCCGAACGCCAGTTAGAAGGCGTGGCGCACATGTCGCGAACGATCATGCCACGCATAGCCGGAGCGCTCGCAGGGCGCACGGCGTCGCCGGGGAAGGCCGACTGGACGTCGGTCTCGTCGATACCGTAGTTGCCGATCTGCGGATAGGTCATGGTTACGATTTGGCCGGCATAACTCGGGTCGGTCATGACCTCAAAGTAGCCCTCGAGCGAGGTGTTGAAGCAGACTTCGCCGGTCGCGGTGCCCTCGGCGCCGCATGCACGTCCATAAAAAATGGTCCCATCCTCAAGATACAGGATACAGGGACCGCAGGTGCCCTTGCTGGTTTTGGCCAGCATACGCTGGCAAAGCTCGCTGGGCGCGAAGGTGCGGGCGGCAGCGCCCGCGGTATGGTTGTTCGCCATAATTCTCCTTCCCGGTCTCACAGGACCGGCTTAAAGGTGTGTAGTTAGGCCTCGCGGTATTGTAACCGCAAGCATGCCTCATGGCGTTAATTTCATCGAAATGTTTACGAAATGATAATTATGACTTTCTATGCATAATGATTATTTAATCCCCGTCCCAGAAAAATTATCCCGCGTGGGCTTGTGGCTCACGCGGGATAATGGCCTCTTACTTTTGCTTGTCCTGTTCCAGCAGATCGGACGGTGAGCGATCGGGCTTGCCGCCGCGGAAAATCTCGCGGCCATGCAGACGATGCTCCAGGTCACGTTCGGCCTTTTCCTCGTCAATCTTGGTCTGGCTCACCACCGGGTCCTCGATCAGCGACGAAACCGAGTTCACCTGTTTTTGAATGCGCTCGGCAATGGTGTCGTCCATGCTTACGATGCGCATCTTCCAGTCGATACTCGTGGCGTTGGATGAGCTCTTGGTCCACACAAACGTCAAAATGGCGCTCTGATGACCCCGCGCGGGGAACATGCCAAAAAAGGAATCGTGCTGAATGTTGCTATCCTCGTCGATATAGGCGTGAACGTTATACACCACGCGGTCAATCTTGTCGTTGAGCAGGGCGTTGGTCGCAAGCGCCGCGGCCTGGATCTGCCCGTTGGACAGCAGCTCGAGCTCATTGGCAGACGACGTGTCCAACACCGTCACCTCAACCGTGCCCGTGCGCTCATCGGCCTCGTCGACAGAAAAATCAAGCGGGAACTGCGTAAAGCCGTTGCCCCATTCGAGTCCACCCTTGAGCGCGGTCGAGACGGTATCCACCGAAACGCTCTCGGACAGGTTGGCGGTATTCAGACGGCGCATCACGCCGTAGCCGATCTGCATGCCCACGATCAGCACCAGAATACCGATGACCACGGCCATCGCGGTCTTCGTAATGGTATGGCTCACCTGCGAGCCCGAAGGATCGTCCTCGGACAGCGGGTCGATATGTTTTGCCTGGCTCGCGCGGTCCTCGCTGCGCAGCTGCGCTAGCGCCGCTTTGTCACCGCGCTTGGCCGCAGCCTCCTTCTCACGCATGCGCTCGGTTCGCTTTTTGGCAAGCGTGGGATCCAAGACACCGGATGCATCGATTTCGGAGAATAACTCCGTCACTTCTTCCGGAGTCAAAGGGTTCTTGTCAGCCATAAACTTCCTGTCATATCAATCAGTCGAGCTCGTGCGCACGCGCACCTTCGAACTGCATTCGATAGTAACGGGCATAGGTGCCGCCACGGGCGAGAAGCTCCTCGTGCGTGCCACGCTCCACAACGCGACCATGCTCAACGGTCGCAATCTCATCGGCATGCTTAATGGTCGAAAGACGATGGGCGATGATAATCGTGGTGCGGCCGCGTGCCAGCTCTTCGAGTGACTCCTGCACCGCCTCCTCGCTCTCGTTATCCAAAGCACTCGTCGCCTCGTCCAAAATCAGGATCTTGGGGTTCTTGAGAAACACACGCGCAATGGCAACGCGCTGCTTTTGGCCGCCCGAAAGACGGCTGCCGCGCTCGCCCACGACCGTGTCATAGCCCTGTGGAAGCGACTCGATAAAGGCATCGATGTTGGCGCGACGGGCGGCCTCGGCGATCTCTTCTGCCGTAGCGCCCGGCTTGCCGTAGGCGATGTTCTCGCCGATTGTTCCGTCAAACAGGTAGACATCCTGCTGCACCAGGCCGATGGCGCGGCGCAGGCTCTGCTGCGTCACATCGCGCACGTCCTGGCCGTCGATGCTAATGGATCCGGCAGCCACGTCATAAAAGCGCGGCAGCAGCGAACAGGTCGTGGACTTGCCACCGCCCGAAGGGCCAACCAAAGCGATGGTCTGCCCGGGCTTGATGGACAGATTCATATGGTCGATAACGGGACGCTCTTCGGCATCACCCTCGCCCAGCTCAACGTCCTCGTAGTTAAAGCACACGTCGTGATAATCCACGGCGCCGGCAGTCACCTGCAGATCCGTGGCGCCCGGCTTGTCCTGGATATCCGGCGCGGTCGAGAGCACCTCGTCCATACGCTTAAAGCCGGCGATAGCCTTCTGATACGTTTCGGCCGAATTGACGAGCGTCTCGAGCGGCGTGCAGAACAGCGAAATATAGAGTGCAAAGGTCGCCATATCGACCGCCTGCAGCTGTCCCTGGGCGACCAGCCAGCCGCCCAGCAGTACCACGATCACATAGAGCACACCCGAGAGCAGGCCATACGTCGCAGTATAGACGCCCATGGCGTGATACATGTTTTCCTTGGACGAAAGGTAGCGATTGTTGGAGGCGCGGAACTTAGAGCGCTCGGTCTCCTCATTGGCAAAGCTCTTGACCACGCGCATGCCCGCCAGCGAATCCTGCAGCTGCGCATTGATGCCGCTGATTTTTTTGCGATTGTCGCTAAAGACCTCGCGCATGCGCATGTTCTGCCAAAACATGATGACCGCAAACGCTGCTGTCACCACAGCCATGGCAAGCGCCAGCACCGGGGCGATGGTAAAGAGGATCACAAACGAGCCGATAATCTCGATGCCGCAGATGATGATCCACTCGGGCACATGGTGCGCCGCCTCGCAGATATCGAACAGGTCGTTGACCACGCGGCTCATCATGTCGCCCGAGCTGTTGCGATCGAAGTATGCAAAGCTAAAGCGCTCGTACTGATCGAACAGGTCCTCGCGCATCTTGGACTCCATGCGCGCGCCCATCACATGGCCCCAGTAGCTCACAAAGTAGCGGCAGGCGCAGCGGATGGCATACATCAGCACCAGTCCCACCGCAATCATACCGAGCGCCTGCATAATGGCAGCCTGACCCTGGGTAAACAACCCGCCGGTCAGATTGCGCAGAATAATAGGAAACGCAAGGTCAATGGCAGCAAGCACCAGAGCACAAACAGTATCGGCAACAAAAAGCCCCGTCTGGGGCTCGTAATACGAGAGAAACCTTTTAAACATGCAATCCTCGAAGAGAAATGAATAGCGTGAGAAATCCGGTTGAACCGGTCAGGCTGAAAACAAAGCGTCCCAACAAGCATAACGCCGATGTTCTGGCAGCGTCAGCGAAAACGTCCCTAAGCGAGCAAGGTGCCTTGAAAGAGGAGCGACGCGTACTTCGGTACGCGAGCGACGATTGAAAGGCAGATTGCCGCTTAGGGGCGTTTGCAGCGTCGACTCGTTACGCGGTTTGGTAAAACCGCGTAACCTAGAGCTCGGCCCCACCCAAGCGGTGCGCGATGCTGTCGCAGGCAAGCGCGCCTACGACGGTCTTGGCGTCTTCGATCTTGCCGTCGAGCACGGCGTCGATCAGCTCGTGCAGCGGCACCAGGTCCACGTTGACAAACTCGTCATCATCGGGGTTGGGCGCATCAAACTCGAGCTTGGTAGCCAAGTAGATGTGGATAATCTCATCGCAAAAACCACAGGACGTGACAATCGACGTCAAAAAACGAATGCGACCAGCCCTAAAGCCCGTCTCCTCATGCAGCTCGCGCTTGGCGCAATCGAGCGGGTCCTCGCCTGGATCGAGCTTGCCGGCGGGAATCTCGACCGTCACGCGGTCGATGGCGGTGCGGTACTGACGCACCAGTACGATCTTGCCGCTCTCGGTCAGCGCCACGACGGCCGCCGCACCCGGATGGCGAACGATATCGCGGGCGCTGCGGCGACCGTTGGGCAGCTCAACCTCAAGACGGTGGACGTCGAGGATCTTGCCCTTCCAGGCGCACTCCTCCGAAAGAATCTTCTCGTGCAGCTCGGCATCGTGCGGGTCGTCATCGCCCAGCACCAGCGCCGGCTCGTCAGCGACCTCGCCACCAGGCTCGCCCTCGGCGTGCCCATACACGCGGCTGTCCTCTTCGACGATCTGCGCGTCCACGAGCTCTTCGTTCTTCTCGTCCATCCGTCTCATTCCTCTCGGATTTTAGGCATCCCAGGCGTCGCGGCCGCGCAGCGCGCGCAGGCCGATGTCGTGACGCAGGGTCTTGCCCTCAAAATCAATCTTCTCGCAGGCCTCGTAGGCAAGGTTGCGGGCGTTCTCAAACGTATCGCCCAGCGCGGTCACGGCAAGCACGCGGCCACCATTGGTCACGAGCTGGCCGTCCACCACGGCAGTACCCGCGTGGTAAACGGTCACGTTCTCCATGGCCTCGGCATCCTCAATGCCAGTGATGACCTTGCCCTTCTCGTAGCTGCCGGGATAGCCCGCGCTCGTCAGGACAACGGCCACGGCCCACTCGTCGCGCCAGTCGAGTTCAATCTGATCGAGCTCGCAGTTGGCGCAGGCGAGCATGACCTCGACCAGGTCGTTCTTAAGGCGCGGCAGCACAACCTGAGTCTCGGGATCACCAAAGCGGGCATTGAACTCCAGCACCTTGGGGCCGGCGGGCGTGAGCATAAAGCCGCCGTACAGGCAGCCGCGGTAGTCGATACCCTCGGCAGCGAGCTCGGCCACGGTCTGCTCCATGACCTTCACCATGGTGGCGTGCTCCTCGTCGGTCACGATGGGCACCGGGCTGTAGACACCCATGCCGCCGGTGTTGGGGCCCTTGTCGCCCTCGAGCGCGCGCTTGTGGTCCTGCGAGGTGGCCATGGGGCGCACGGTCTTGCCGTCGGTAAAGGCCAAAAGCGAGCACTCGGGGCCGGTCAGCATCTCCTCGATAACCACGGTGTTGCCGGCATCGCCAAAGGTGCCGCCAAAGCACTCGCGCACGGCCTCCTCGGCCTGCTCAAGTTCGGTCGCCACGATAACGCCCTTGCCCGCGGCAAGGCCGTCGGCCTTGACGACCAGCGGAGCGCCCTGCTCACGCACATAAGCAAGAGCCGAAGCCTCGTCGGTAAACGAGCCGTAGGCTGCCGTCGGAATGCCCGCGCGCTCCATGAGCTGCTTGGAGAACAGCTTAGAGCCCTCCATCTGGGCGCCCTCGGCACCCGGGCCAAAGCAGGGAATACCCACCGCGCGCACGGCGTCGGCCACGCCCGCCACGAGCGGAGCCTCGGGGCCAATTACCACGAGTCCGCATCCGTGGCTCTGCGCAAACGCCGCCACGGCCGCAGGATCGCAGTCGTCGAGAACAACGTTCTCGCCGCAGCTCGCGGTGCCGCCGTTACCCGGCGCGATGTAGAGCTTGCCGGCGCGCGGTGATGCTGCGAGCTTAGCTGCCAAAGCATGCTCACGGCCGCCGCTGCCCAACAACAGGATGTCGATGGTTTGAGTGTCCGCCTTCAAGGGTGCCTCCTCTATGGATTAACGGCCCGCTCCGCGCGAGCCCTTTGCAAGCAAATATACCCCTCGGCCGCCCGCTTGGGCTGCAAAGGGGTATATCGCAATAACCAAATAGTCCCGATTACTTCCAGAATCGGTTGATAATCTGCTCGCGACCGGCGCCGACGCCAATGAACGTCACGCGGGTGTGTGCCAGATCCTCGATAAACGCCACGTAGTCCTGAGCCTCCTGCGGCAGCTCATCAAAGCTGCGGCAACCGGTGATGTCGCACTTCCAGCCGGGGAGCTCCTCGTAGATGGGCTTGGCATGCTCAAAGCGCACCTGATGCTCGGGCACGCTGGTGTAGCGCTCGCCATCGACGTCGTAGGCCACGCACACCTTGATGGTGTCGAAGGCCGAAAGCACGTCGAGCTTAGTCAGGGCGATATCGGTGAGGCCGTTGACGCGCGAGGCATAGTTGGCGATAGGGCCGTCAAACCAGCCGCAGCGACGACGGCGACCGGTGGTCACACCGTACTCATAGCCCTCCTCGGTCAGCGTGTGACCGCACTCGGACTCATAGGAAAGCTCGGTGGGCATGGGGCCCGAACCGACGCGGGTGATATAGGCCTTCATGACGCCCAGCACGCGGTCGACGTTCTTCATGCCGACGCCGGAACCGGTAATGGCGCCGCCGGCGGTGCAGTTGGAAGACGTCACGTACGGATAGGTGCCGTGGTCGATGTCGAGCAGCGTCGCCTGGGCGCCCTCAAACAGCAGGTCCTTGCCCTCATCGATCATGTTGTTGAGCAGCAGGCTCGTCTCGGTGATGTAGGGACGCAGGCGCTCGGCCATCGGCAGGTACTCGTCGCAAATCTGGTCCACGGTGTAGGTGGGCAGGTTGTAGATGAGCTCGAGCTCGGGGTTCACGCGGGCGAGAGCGGTCTCCAGCTTGTCGCGGAACAGTGCCTCGTCCAGCATGTCCTGCATGCGCAGGCCAATGCGCGCCATCTTGTCCTGATAGCACGGACCGATGCCGCGCTTGGTGGTACCGATGTTCTTCTTGCCGAGCTTCTGCTCAAAGGCGCCATCCAGGTCGATGTGGTACGGCATGATGACATGCGCGTTGCCGCTAATCTTGAGGTTCTTGGTGGTGATGCCGTCGGCCTCGAACATGTCGATCTCCTCAAGGACAACCTTGGGGTTGACGACGCAGCCGTTACCGATCACCGACACATGGTCGGAATACATGATGCCGGAGGGCACCTGGTGCAGGCCGTACTTCTTGCCGTTGACGACGATGGTGTGGCCGGCGTTGTTGCCGCCCGAGTAGCGCACGACGGCATCGAAGTCGCCGGCGACCAGGTCGCAGATCTTACCCTTGCCCTCATCGCCCCACTGGGCACCGACCAAAACGGTTGACGGCATGTTTACTCCTTACATTCATGGACTGTCTACGCGCCACGCCGGCACGCAGAAGCACAAAACATTCCCAGTATACCCGTGCAACGGGCGCCTGTCCTACTCCTCGGCATGTGCCCCATCAAGCTCATAGAACTTGGTGGATGCCGGCAGGAACATCAGATCGACGTCGCCGATCGGGCCCGAACGGTTCTTGGCCACGACGATACGCGTAACGCCCTCGTCTGGTCGATCGTCGCGCGAGGCTTCGGCCTCGTCGGCGGAGCGGTCCAAGAACATAACGATATCGGCGTCCTGCTCGATGGAGCCCGATTCACGAAGGTCGGAAAGCTGCGGGCGCTTGCCGGTACGGGATTCGACCTGACGCGAGAGCTGCGACAGCGCGATGAGCGGGATCTTGAGCTCCTTGGCCATGATCTTCAGACCACGCGACATCTCGGAGACCTCGACGGTACGGCTCTCGGAGCGGCGTCCCGGCGGAGGACTCACCAGCTGCAGGTAGTCCAGGATGATGATGGCCTTCTCCTTGTTGTGGAGCATGCGGCGGCTCTTGGCGCGAATCTCGGTCACTGTGGTGCCGGGCGTATCGTCAATCAGAATATCGAGCTTGGACAAGGTCTGCGTGGCCTCGTTGATATTGGCCCACTGCTCGGGGCTAATGCGGCCCATGCGGAAGTCACTGATCGAAATCATGGCGTAGGCGCAAATCAGACGCTGGGCAATTTCCTTGCCCGACATCTCCAGTGAGAAGAAGCCGACGGTATAACCGGCAGCGGCAGCGTTGAGCGCCAGATTCAGGGCGAACGACGTCTTACCCACAGCAGGGCGGGCGCCGATAATGATGAGCTGGCCCTCGCGGAAGCCCATGAGCATGCGGTCGAGTGACGGGAAGCCCGTGGGCACGCCCGCAGCCTGACCACCGGCCTGACACACTTCCTCGGCCTCGTTATAGGCCTCAACCATAAACTCGGTCAGCGTCTTGTAGCTCGACTTGACCTCGCGTGCCGTGACCTTGAGCAGCTTGCTCTCGGCTAGCTCCACGACCTCCTTGGTGTCGGTGGGGGCGTTATATGCCAGCGCGTTGATCTCGTTGGTGGCGCCGATCAGCTCGCGCAGCATCGAATCGCGACGAACGATGGCGGCATGGTGCTGCCAGTTCACGAGCGACAGAGTCTGACCCATCAGCTCCAAAATGTAGGCCTCGCCGCCCACGGCATCGAGCTTGTTGATGCTTCGCAGGTAATCGATCAGCGAGATGGAGTCGATGGGAATGCGGCTGTTGTACATATCGACCATCGCGGTGTAGATGGTCTTATGAATGGGCCGGTAGAAATCATCGGGCTGCAGCTCGACCTGGGCCTCTTCGACCACCTCGGGCGATAGCAGCATAGCGGCCAGTACATTGGCCTCTGCATCTTGGTTTTGGGGAAGACCCAACTTTGAGCCGCGGTCCTCGACCGTCAGCCCCGTCTCCCTATCGTCATATGCCATGAGCATCCTCATTCATATCGCTTGCGAGCATCCATAGTATCAGCCACGGTCCCAAAACGCGCCGCGCGCCGCCAATCATCACCGAACCAAACGGATGAACGGTCCTGTATATAGGACTTCGACGCAACGTTCACCATGACACTCACTCAGCGCAAAAAACAAAAGGGCGCCCTGGTTTCCCAGAGCGCCCTTCTTAGAACAAGATTGTTGCGTTGCAGCAAATGCTACTCGGCAGCAGCCTCAGTCTCGACCTCGGCGGTCTCGGCCTCGGCGACCTCAGCGGCCTCCTCGACCTCAGCCTCGGCAGCGAGCTCCTCGGCGGTAACGCCGACGAGAACGACAACCTCGGCCTTGATCTCGCGGTACAGCGAGATGGCAACGGTGTGGGCACCGGCAACCTTGATGGGCTTACCGAGCTCGACGCGCTTGCGGTCGATGTCCATGCCGAGCTGAGCCTTGATGGCGTCAGCGACCATAGCGGCGGTAACGGAGCCAAAGAGGATGCCCTCGTCGCCGACCTTGACGTCAACGGTGACCGTCTTGCCCTCGAAGGCAGCCTTGGTCTCGTTGGCGGTAGCCAGACGGACGGCCTCGCGCTTGGCGATGTTGTTGCGACGCTCGTCAAGCTGCTTGAGGTTGCCCTTGGTGGCGGCAACAGCGAGCTTCTTGGGGAACAGGAAGTTCTCAGCGTAACCCTGAGCGACCTCTACGACGTCACCCTCGCCGCCCTTGCCCTTGATCTCATCGAGAAGAATAACCTTCATGATGCGTCTCCCTTCTTAGCCGCGGTCGCGGTTGCCACGAGAGGAAACCACGGGGACGGTGTACGGCAGGAGAGCCATCTCGCGGGCGCGCTTGATGGCGTTGGCGATGTCATGCTGATGCTGCGTGCAAGCGCCAGTGACGCGACGGGGCTTGATCTTGCCACGGTCGGTCATGTACTTACGGAGAAGCTGAGTGTCCTTATAGTCGATGAACTCAGTGTTCTCCTTGCAGAACTGGCAGTACTTACGACGCGGCTGACGTGCAGAAAAATCATTAGCCATGTCAAAATACCTTTCATTTGGCAACTTCGGCGAACCGAAGCCGCCTCTCACTCAAAAATAGGTGAACAACCCTTAGAACGGGATGTCCTCATCGTAGACGTCGACCGCGGGCGGCGTAGCCACCGGCGCGGCAGGACGTGCTGCGGGCGCGGGAGCTGCGGGGGCGTAACCGCCCTGATCGTAGCCACCCTGGCCACCACGGGAGCTCATAAACTCGATCTCATCGACGATGACCTCAAGCTTGCTCCGGCGCTGGCCGTCGCGCTCCCAAGAGCTGTAGCGCAGCTTGCCCTCGATCGCGACCTTGTTTCCCTTTGCCAGGAAACGGCTCACGGCCTCGGCGCGGGTGCCGAACATGGTGCAGTCGACAAAGTTGGGATAGTCCTCCCACTCGCCAGTCTGCGCGTTGCGGCGACGATCGTTCACGGCAACGCCAAAGGACAGAACCTGGGTTCCGCCGGCGGTGGCGCGCAGCTCGGGATCGCGGGTGAGGTTACCGGTGATGTTCACTCGATTGATGCTCATAACTCACTACTTCCTCTTGGGGCACAAGCCCAGTCCAAAACGACAGTCTTACTCCTGGTCGTCGCGACGGACGATCATGTGGCGGACCACAGCGTCGGTGATGCGCAGGACGCGATCAAGCTCGGCGATCTGGGTAGGATCTGCGTGGAAGTTGATGAGGGTGTAGTCACCATCGGTGAGGTCGTTGATCTCGTAGGCGAGCTTGCGCTTGCCCCACTCGTCAACGGAGTCGACCTTGCCAGCGCCCTCAGCGATCGTGGTATCGATACGCTTCATAACAGCGAGACGAGTCTCGGGGTCGAGCGACGGGTCAACAAAGAACAGCAGTTCATAAGCCTTCATATTGTCACCTCCTCTGGGCAAATGTGGCTTCAGGTCGTGAAGGTGCGCCTGAAGCAGGAAAAGACTTGGTAATAATATCTTTCAACCTCCTAGGCTGCAAGAATATGCAGCTACAACCTCATGACCTCCACATATGCCCATGCTCGCACCACGTTTCATGCGCATTCCAACCAAATGCTGACCAAAAGCTTGACGGATCTGTTGACAAGATACGGTGCCGTGGGGACAAGCTGAGCCAAGCCGCAGGTCAACGGGCACAAGGCTGTGGTCGCAAAATGCATACCAGTGGCTCACAACACCGTTCAAAGATTTTTAAAATTGCTGCCACGTCGTCTATAAATACCTATTTTGAACAATTTGCTGCATGCTGCCATGCTGGTCAGAGCCCGTTTTTAGCCTCCTAGATCCCGTCACGAAGCCAAGCGTTTGGTTGATTTCCGATCTCAGCCGAACACATTGAGCAAATAGGCCGTTCCCGCACCT
>URGF01000039.1 GCA_900547285.1 uncultured Collinsella sp. | reverse complement strand
TGCGGCCCGCGGAGCGTCGAGTCGTTACGGCGTTTGGTAAAACGCCGTAACTCTAGTAGTTGGCCTCGTAGCCGTTACCGTCGCCGGTGGGCTCTTCGTAGTAGTCCGAATCGCTTGAATCGCTTGAATCGCTTGAATCGCTTGAGTCATCGGAATCGTCAGAGCTGACCGATGAGGTTGCGGTACCGTTTGCGTAGTCGTCAGACGTGTTGTTGTTCAGGTCGCCGATCGTAGAGCTGGAACCGTCGGAAAGACCCATGGTGTTGGGACCCTTGGGATCCTTGCCGGCATCGACGCGCTCCATCATTTCCTTGAGCTCGTCCTCGTAGACAAAGACGTAGCTCACACCGTCGATCATGGTGCTGTCGTCGGCGTACGAGGGCAGGTTGGCCGAGTAGATACCGTCGACATCCATACCGCGCATGGCGTTGACCGTAGCCACGATATCCTGAACGCTCATATCGGTTACGAGCATATCGGACAGCGAATTAACCAGGCCAAAGATCTTCGTGGCATCGAAGTTATTGAGAATCTGGTTGGCAAGGGCGCCAAGCACCTGACGCTGGTGGCGCATGCGCGTGTAATCGCCGTCGGCATAGGTGTAGCGGCAGCGGGCATAGGTAAGGGCGGTGGCACCGTCCATATGCTGCTGGCCAGCGGTAATCTTAATATCCAGGTGCTCGGGGTCGTCAACATCATCGGTTGCGTTAATGTCGATACCGCCAACCGAATCAATCAGCGCCTGCATACCGTCGAAGCTGACCTCGGCATAGTGGGAAATCTGAACACCGCACAGCTCGTTAACCGCCTCGACCATGGCCTCGGCGCCGCCAACGGTATGGCAGGCGTTGATCTTCATGGTCTCGCCCTTGTACTCGACCTTGGTGTCGCGCGGAACGGAAATGAGCGTCGCCTGCTTTTGCGTGGGGTCGATGCGTGCCAGGATAATCGAGTCGGCACGATACGTATCCTCGCCCGGACGGCCGTCGGTGCCAAGAAGCAGCACGTAGAACGGATCCTTTGCCTCATCGGTGTCAACCAGAACCCGACGCAGATTGTCGGTAATGACATTAGAATCGCCGAGCTTGCCCATAATGGTGGCAAACCACAGGCCGGCAGCGGTAGTGGCACTCAGCAGCACGCCAAGCACGACAATGAGCGCGACGTGACGAATCGTGTGGCTACGACGACGTTGACGAGCGCGCTCGGAATAGCGAGCCACGTTATCGCGACTGTAGATCTTGGCCTGCGCACCAGTTGAGGGTCTTCGGGCGGTGGTATCCGCGAGGGGCTTTTTATTAAACATAGGCAACCTGTATTAGTAGATGACGGGATCGGGGACGGTAGCATGCTCGACATGCGCGCCGAGCGCCTGCAGCTTTTCGACAAACTGCTCGTAGCCGCGCTTGATGTGATGGATGGCCGAAACCTCGGTCGTCCCGTCGGCGATCAAGCCCGCTACGACGAGGGCCGCTCCGCCACGCAGATCGGGCGAGGTAACCTGTGCACCCGAGAAGCCCTTGACGCCATGAATCATGGCATGATGGCTCTCGATACGAATGTCGGCACCCATGCGCACCAGCTCAGAGGCAAACATAAAGCGATTCTCGAAGATGTTTTCGGTAATAACGGAACTGCCGTCGGCAAGGGCGGAGAGCACCATAATCTGCGCCTGCATGTCGGTCGGGAAACCGGGGAACGGAAGCGTCTGGATGTCGACCGGCTTGATACGCTCGGCACGGTTCACATGGACGCCATCTTCGACGCGCTCGCAGTCGATACCCATGAGCTCCATCTTCTTGAGCACCATGCCCAAGTGAATGGGGCAAAAACCCGTGACGTCGACACCGCGATCGTCGGCCATCAACGCACCGGCAACGATAAAGGTACCGGCCTCGATGCGGTCGCCCACCACGCGATGGGTAACGGGATGGAGCTCTTCCACGCCTTCGATAGTCACGACGGGCGTGCCCGCGCCGACAATCTTGGCGCCCATCTCGTTGAGCATGTTAGCGAGATCGACGATCTCGGGCTCGCGGGCGGCATTATCGATAACCGTGGTGCCCTGTGCGCGCACAGAGGCCATGATGAGGTTCTCGGTCGCACCGACGCTGGCGAACTCGAGCGTGACGGTGGTACCGCGCAGACCTTGGGGCGCATTAGCGTTGATGTAACCGTGGGCGGTATCGAACTCAACGCCCAGGGCCTCAAGACCAAGAATGTGCATATCGATCTTGCGAGCACCCAGGTTGCAGCCGCCCGGCATGGCGATCTTGGCGCGATGGAAGCGGCCCAGCAGGGGTCCCATGACGGCGGTGGAAGCGCGCATCTTGGCAACGAGCTCGTAGGGGGCCTCCCATGAATCGACCTGAGAGGTATCAATCTCGAGCGTGTGCTCGTCGAGAACATCGATCGTAGCGCCCATGCCTTTGAGCACCTTGCCCATCACGTGGACATCGGAAATATCGGGCACGTTCTGCAGCGTCGTCTTGCCCGGCGCCAGAAGCGTTGCCGCCATGAGTTTGAGCGCGGAGTTCTTGGCGCCCGAAACGGGCACGGAGCCTCCGATGGCGTGGCCACCCTCAACGCGGATAATATCCAAGGTCTACCCTTTCAAAAAGCATGCCCGGGGTGGCTGGGCCATCCCGGGCATGATGTGTTCGCAAATGGTCGAACGCTAAATCGTTTGACTATTGGGCAAGCTTGAGCTTACACCATGCGATTTCATTATAGAGGTAGGCGCGGCGTGCATCATCCTCCGACAAATTACCCAGCTTCTCTTCAAAACCTTGAATATCAGCTTTAAGCTTGTCGGCATCGACGGTCGCCAAATCGCAAGCGCGCTCGGCGAGAACGGTCACGACATCGTCCGCAACCTGGGCATAGCCGCCGGCCACGGCAAACGTGTGGTCGACAGTGCCCATGGCCTTATCGGAAACGCGAACGTAACCGCGGTCGATCGTGCAGATCTCGCTGGAGTGAGCGGGTAGGACGCCAAACTCGCCATCCGTGGACGGAATCGACACAAACGCAGCGTCGCCCTCATAGGCGCAGCTCACGGGGCACACGATGCGGATACGCATAACCTACTTCTCCCCCATCTTGCGGGCGCGCTCGCGCACGTCCTCAATCGTGGAAGCATAGCGGAAAGCCTGCTCGGGCAGGTCATCGGCCTTGCCGTCGACAATCTCGGCGAAGGAGCGGACGGTATCCTCGACGCGGACGTAGACACCGGGGTTGCCGGTGAACTTCTCGGCGACGTGGAAGGACTGCGAGAGGAACTGCTGAATCTTACGGGCACGGTTGACCGTAAGGCGCTGCTCCTCGGACAGCTCGTCCATACCCAGAATGGCGATGATGTCCTGAAGGTCGGAGTACTCCTGCAGGAGCTCCTGGACCTTGACGGCGACACGGTAGTGCTCCTCGCCAACGATCGAGGGATCGAGAGCGTCGGAGGAAGACGCGAGCGGGTCAATAGCCGGGAAAAGGCCGAGCGACGAAATGCTACGCGAAAGAACCGTGGTGGCGTCGAGGTGCGTAAACGTCGTGGCAGGCGCCGGGTCGGTCAGGTCGTCTGCGGGGACGTAGACAGCCTGGACGGAGGTAATGGAGCCCGTCTTGGTCGAGGTAATGCGCTCCTGGAGGTCGCCCATCTCGGTTGCCAGCGTGGGCTGGTAACCAACGGCGGACGGCATACGGCCCAGCAGTGCGGAAACCTCGGAACCTGCCTGGGAGAAGCGGAAAATGTTGTCGATGAATAGCAGAACGTCCTGGCCACGATCGCGGAAGTACTCAGCGGTGGTAAGGCCGGCCAGACCGATGCGCAGACGCGCTCCGGGCGGCTCGTTCATCTGACCATAGACCAAGCAGGTCTTGTCGATAACGCCAGACTCGCTCATCTCGAGGAACAGGTCGGTGCCCTCGCGGGTACGCTCGCCGACGCCGGTGAACACCGAGGTACCACCGTGCTCCTGGGCGAGGTTGTTGATGAGCTCCTGAATCAGAACGGTCTTGCCGACGCCGGCGCCGCCGAACAGGCCCGTCTTGCCGCCACGGATGTAGGGCTCGAGCAGGTCGACGGCCTTGATGCCGGTCTCGAAAATCTCGGTCTTGGTGGTGAGCTCGTCGAAACGGGGCGCTGCATGGTGGATGGGGTAGAACTCCTCCACCTCGGGCATGGGCTTGCCGTCGACGGGCTTGCCCATGACGTTCCAAATGCGGCCGAGCGTCTTGGGACCAACGGGCATCTTCATGGGCTCACCGGTATCGGTGGCGATGAGGCCGCGCTGCAGGCCGTCGGTCGAGGACATGGCGACCGTGCGGACGACGCCGCCCGGAAGCTGGCTCTCGACCTCAAGGATCGTGCTCAGATGACCGATCGGGGTCTCGGCCTCGACCGTGAGCGCGTTGTAGATCGGGGGCACCGCGCCGTCAAACTTGACGTCGACGACAGGGCCGATGATTCGCACGATGCGACCATCACCGGCAGTCGTCTTCTTGGTGGCTTCCTCGACCGCAAGCTTTACGGTGTTATTAGCCATTACTGTTCCTCCAATGCTGAGGCTCCGCCGACGATCTCGTTAATCTCGGTCGTGATCGAAGCCTGGCGCACGCGACTATACGTGCGGGTAAGGGTCGAGATGATCGCGGTGGCGTTTTCCGTCGCGGAGTGCATGGCCTTGCGGCGTGCACCCTGCTCGGCAGCCGCCGAATCGATCAGGGCCTGGTAGATGACCGTCAGGATATAAGACGGCACAAGCTTGCCGAGAACATGCTCGGGAGAGGGCACGAACTCGAACGTGGACGAGATGCGCTTAGGGGCGTCGGTCTCGTTCTTACGCGGACCGTGGGCCATAGCGATCATCTCGGGGTCGAGCGGCAACAGATGCTCGACGCGAAGCTCCTGATCCACGCGGTTCTTGGCGTGGTGGTAGACAAGCTCGACACGGTCAAGCTCACCGGCACGATACGCATCGCAGATATGAGAGGAGATCATGCGGGCCTGATTAAAATCGGGCTCAGAGGAGTTGCCCTCAAAGTGCATGACGACGTTTGCGCGGTCACGGAAATACGTGGCCGGCTTACGCCCGCACGCGATGATCTCGCACTCGATGCCGTCGTTCGCCCAAGAAGCGGCGAGCTTTTCGGCCGTGCGCTCCACCGTCGTATTGAAACCGCCGGCAAGGCCGCGGTCCGAGGCAATAACGACAATCAGGCCATGCTTGACGCTCTCATGCTTCTGCAGCATGGGATCGGTGCCCGAACAGGAGGCGTCGCCGGCGACCGTCAACATGACGTCGGTCAGCGCCTCCTTATAGGGCTCGGCCTGCTTGGAGCGATCGAGGGCACGACGGATCTTGGCCGTAGAGACCATCTCCATCGTGCGCGTGATCTGCTTGGTCGTGGTAACCGAGGAGATTCGCTTCTTAATGTCGCGAAGGTTGGCCATGGGGCTTAGTTCTCCTCTGATCCAGAAACATCCGAATGGTGCTTGGCCATGAACTGCTGCTTGAAGTCGCCGATGACGCGCAAGAGCTCAGCCTTGGTGTCATCATCGATCTTCTTGGCGCGAACCTTGTCGAGCAGCGAGCCAAAGCCATTGTCCATGTACTCGATGAGCTCGGCACGGAAAGGCAGCACGTCGGCGATCTCCAGGTCATCCAGGAAGCCCTCGTTGCCAGCGAACAGCGTAACGATCTGCTCGCCAACCTCAAACGGCTTGTAACGCGGCTGCTTCAGGAGCTCGGTCATGCGGGCACCATGGGTTAGCTGCTTCTGAGTAGCCTCGTCGAGGTCGGAGCCGAACTGCGTAAAGCCGGCGAGCTCCTGGTACGAAGCGAGGTCCAGACGGAGGTTGCCGGCGACCTGCTTCATAGCCTTGGTCTGCGCGTCGCCACCGACGCGGGACACGGAAATGCCCACGTCGACTGCCGGGCGCTGGCCCTGGAAGAAGAGCTCGGACTGCAGGTAGATCTGACCATCGGTAATGGAAATGACGTTGGTCGGAATGTAGGCCGAGACGTCGCCGTCCTGGGTCTCGATGATCGGCAGTGCCGTCATGGAGCCGTAACCGTTCTTCTTGGACATCTTGACGGCACGCTCGAGCAGACGAGAGTGCAGGTAGAAGATGTCGCCAGGATAGGCCTCGCGTCCGGGCGGACGATGCAGCGTCAGCGACATCTGACGGTAGGCCACAGCCTGCTTGGACAGGTCGTCGTAGATGACGAGCACGTGGCCGCCGGGGTTGGTCTCGCCGGCGGGCTTGCCGTCCTCGCCGTTGTACATAAAGAACTCGCCGATAGCGGCACCGGCCATAGGCGCGATGTACTGCATAGGGGCGGAATCGGCAGCAGTGGCCGAAACGATGATGGTGTAGTCGAGCGCACCGTGCTGAGCGAGGGTCTCGCGGATGTTGGCAACCGTGGAGGCCTTCTGGCCGATGGCAACATAGATGCAGACCATGCCCTTGCCGCGCTGATTGAGGATAGCGTCGATGGCGATGGCGGTCTTACCGGTCTTACGGTCGCCGATGATGAGCTCACGCTGACCGCGGCCGATAGGCACCATGGAGTCGATAGCGAGCAGACCGGTCTGAACCGGCTCGCACACCGGGGTACGATCGATGACGCCGGGAGCCTTGAACTCGATGGGGCGACGGTGCGTAGCGACGATGTCGCCCAGGCCGTCGATGGGCTGGCCGAGCGGATTGACGACGCGGCCGAGCATGGCACGGCTCACGGGGATATCCATAACGCGGCCAGTGGTGCGGCACTCGTCGCCTTCCTTGATGGAGTCGACGGCACCGAACAGAACGGCGCCGACCTCGTCACGGTCAAGGTTCTGGGCAAGGCCGAAGACGGTCTCACCGGTATCGGAGCTCTTGAACTCCAGAAGCTCGCCTGCCATGGCGCTCTTGAGGCCGGAGACGCGCGCGATGCCGTCGCCTACCTCGTCGACCGTTGAAACCTCATGCGTATCGACCGTCGCGGAGAGGCTCGTGAGCTGCTCCTGCAGTTTCTTGGCGATATCCTGGGCATTGAGGGTTTCGGACATTAGGCTTCACCTCCGTACGAATTAGCAGAGTTTGCGAGGGTCTCCTGCGCGATGCGCAGCTGCGTCTTGACGGAAATGTCACGACGCTCGCCGCGGGCCTCGAGCACCAGGCCGCCCACGATAGACGGGTCGACCTGCTCGATAAGGAATACCTTGCGGCCGAAGTCCTGCTCGCATTTCTTAGTGATGGTTTGACGCAGCTCGTCGTCGAGCGGGATCGCCGTGGTGACGGTCACGCCCACTACATCCTCGTCTTCCTCGGCAACATACTTAAAGGCAGCTGCCACCTTGGGAAGAAGGTCGAGCTGGTCGCGCTTGGACATGGTGTCGAGCACGGCGATGATCTCGGGGCTGGCAGAAGCCAAGCGCTCGATCATCTCGAGGTCCTCGAACACATGGTTCTCGGCCTTGGCGGCTTCCAAAAGGGAACGCGCGTAGGTCTCGAGCACCTTGTCCTGATAGCGGCTAGTCGGCATTCAGGCTACCTGCTTCCTGGATGTAGCGCTCGATGAGCTTCTTCTGCTCGGCATCGTCCTCGAGTGCCTCGCCCACGATCTTGGTGGCGACGGCAACGGACAGGTCGGCGATGGAGCTCGCGGCACCGGCGTAGATGGACTTGCGCTCGTCCTCGACGGTCGTATGGGCCTTGGCGATGATCTCCTCGGCCTCCTTGTGAGCAGCCTCGATGATACGGGCACGCTCGGACTCGGCGTCCTTACGGGCCTCGAGAACGATGTCGGCAGCCTGACGACGGGCGTCGGTGACGATCGAGTCGGACTCAGCGCGCTTGGCGATAGCCTCCTGCTTGGTCTTCTCGGCCTCGTCGAGGCTCTCCTCGATCTTCTTGCCGCGCTCCTCCATGGTTTTCATGATGCCCGGCAGGGCGACCTTGGCCAGCACGATCCAGATAATCAGGAAGGCGATAAGCGCCGGGATGAACTCCGCCATCTTAGGGATGAGGATGTCCGCACCGGCGGCGCCGTCCTCGGCGAACGCGGAAACCGGCATGAGCAGCGCGGCCGCGGACGCGGAGAGTGCGATCGCGCTCTTCTGGGATGAAAGATTCATACTTGACGCTCCGTGCTATTTAACGATCAGCGCGACAACGAAGCCGATCAGAGCCAGAGCCTCGCCGAAAGCGGAGCCCATGATGAAGACGGTGAACACGCGGCCCTGGACCTCAGGCTGACGGGCCATAGCACCCGTAGCACCCAGAGCAGACAGGCCGATAGCAAGACCAGCGCCGATAACACCGAGACCGTAACCGATAACTCCCACGATTCCTCCTTTGTCGTGCGTGTCTTATTTCACGCAGGATAACCTTTTTATAACTGCCGGGCTCCATGGGTACGGGCACCGGCGGTTTAACGAATTGCCTTACCTTTAAGGCGCGAACGGAAGACTACTCCTCCTCCGCGACCTCCTCTGCCTCGGAGACATACACGGCGGTAAGGACCGTGAAGACGTAAGCCTGGATGGCGCCGACCACAAGCTCGATCGCATAGATCAGGATGAGGATGGCAAGCCAGGCCAGCGAAGGCAGGGCGCCGACGGCGTGGGCCGCGGAAACCTGCTGAAGCAGCGGCTGCATGAACATGCTCGCCATGATGGCGAACGAGCCCATGACCACGTGTCCTGCGAACATGTTGCAGAACAGACGGACGGCAAGCGTGATGAGGCGCAGGAAGGTCGAGAAAAGCTCGACGACCCACACGAGCACGTTCATCGGGAAGCTCACGCCCTGCGGGGCGAGGCTCTTGATGTAGCCGATCACGCCGTGAGCCTTGCATCCGTAGTAGATGAAGTACACGAAGGCGAAAATGGCGAGTGCGGCGGTGGAGCCGATTGCGCCGGTGCCGGGCTTCATTCCCGGGATCAGGCCGATCATGTTATTGATCAGGATGAACAGGAAAAGCGAGCACAGGAACGGGAAGTGCTTCTTCCAGTTCTCACCCACGACACCCTTGCCGATATCGTTCTCGACGTACTCGATGATGTACTCGAAACCGTTGACGAAGAAGCCCTTGGGAACCAGGGTCTGCTTCTTCTTGAACACGGCCAGGACGATCAGGAGCACGATCGTGGAGACGATCAGCCAAAACGAGTACTGCGTGATGCCGCAGCTCAGATCGCCCACGACAGGGGTGGAGCTGAACTCGCTGACCAGATGATTAATCTCATCAGGCAGCTTTTCAAAAATTTCCACGACTTACCTTTCGACCTCATGAGGATCTCGCAGCGCCTTGGCGACGCGAACCGCGCAGGCGGCCATAAAGGCCACGAAGCCGATCGCCTCGCCCAGGAGGAACATGCGAAATGCCTCTCCGAACAACACAAACACAACCAAGGTAAAGACGAGCAGGGCGATTGCCGAGACCGCCAGACTCACCATACCCTTGAGCATGTCCGCATTCTGCTTATCGTCAAGAACCGGCTTGAGCGTAAAGACAAAGGGAAGGAAGGCAATTGCGCCCGCGATGGCGCCTGCAACGATAGCGAGCAGATCGGCTATCTGAAACACTGGCGTCCTCACTTTCCTTTTTTAACGCTTCCCAGAACAGTTCCCGCCAAACATTGGTGACTATTGTACGAGCCAATCGCTAAAGTACAACCGAAAAAGCATCGGTTAATACGCACCTGTTCGTTTTCTTAAGACCTTCTTTATGCCGCAGGTAGGTAATACGTTTTTCTCGAACCCCTCTAGGCTAAACGTCCGTTAACAGGAGTGCGCGTGGACGTCTTTTGCTCGCCCGCGCGCACCATTTCTTCGTATTTGCAGCCGCGGCCGTTTAGCCCAGCGACTAGAGCGTGCCGTAGATGCGGTCGCCGGCGTCGCCGAGGCCGGGAACGATGTAGGCGGCCTCGTTGAGATGGTCGTCGATGGCGCACGTATAAATATGTACGTCGGGGTCCTTTTCGGTCAGCGACTTGAGACCCTCGGGTGCGGCGACGATACACAGCATGCGGATGTCCTTGACACCGCGCTCGCGCAGGTAGCTGATGGCCATTTCGGCCGAACCGCCCGTGGCGAGCATGGGGTCGACAACCAGGCAGATGCGCTGGTCGATATCCTTGGGCATCTTGCAGTAATACTCATGCGGCTCGTGGGTGACCTCGTCGCGCTCCATACCGATGTGGCCCACGCGGGCAGAGGGTACCAAGTCGAGGATACCGTCGACCATGCCAAGGCCTGCACGCAGGATGGGAACGATGGCGAGCTTCTTGCCGGCGAGCTGCTTAAACGTGGCGGTGGTGATGGGGGTCTCGACCTCGACGTCTTCCATGGGCAGGTCGCGCATGGCCTCGTAGCCGTCAAAAAGCGCGAGCTCGCGCACGAGCTGGCGGAACTGATTGGTGCCGGTGCTCTTGTCGCGCAGGATCGACAGTTTGTGCTGGACGAGCGGGTGATCGACAAGGGTCACACGGGACGTATCGTAGGTGACGGTCATGGGTTGATTGCCCCTTTCGTTGCGGCCGCAAAACGGCCTTGCTGACAAGGTGTGCAGCAATGTTGCCGCCGCACGCCATGCATTAGTTTAGCGGTTTGTTGTATCGAGCAGCCCATCGCAGCCCTACTGTGAGGTGCTGAGCGAGCGCCTGACTGCATCACGCCAGCCCGCAAGGTTTTGCTCGCGGCGCTCGGCGGACATGTGGGGAAGGAAGGTCCTAACGATCTGGGCATTTTGCTCCAGCTCTTCCAGGTCTTCCCAATAGCCGACGGCAAGACCCGCCAAGTACGCGGCACCGATTGCCGTGGTCTCCACCGTCTCGCATTGCAGCACGGGGATATCCAGCAGGTCGGCCTGGAATTGCATGATGAACTCGTTGCGCGAGGCACCGCCATCGACAGACAGGCGTTCAATCGAAAGCCCCACGTCCTGCTCCATGGCGCGCAGCACGTCGTAGCTCTGATATGCCATGGATTCGCAGGCGGCACGTACGATGGTCGCACGGCTCGAGGCGCCGGTCAGACCGCACACGATACCGCGAGCATGCGGGTCCCACCAGGGAGCACCCAAACCCGCAAAGGCGGGAACGAAGTAGCAGCCCTCGTTGTCGCTAATCGAAGCGGCGAGTTGTGCCGACTCGCTCACGCTCGAGATGATGCCCATGTTGTTGCGAAGCCAGTTCATCGTTGAGCCGGCGGCAAAAATAGAGCCCTCGAGCGCATAGCTGACTTTGCCGTCCGCAGCGATACCGATGGTGGAGACCAGGCCATTCTTGGATTCGACGATCTCGTCGCCGGTGTTCATGAGCATAAAGCAACCCGTGCCATAGGTGTTTTTGGTCTGGCCGGGACGGAAACAGCAGTGGCCGAACAGCGACGCCTGTTGGTCACCCGCCACGCCCATGATGGGCGGCATGTTGGTCATGATGTCGCTCGCGACGCGGCCGTAGTCGCCCGAGCTCCAGCGAACCTCGGGCATCATGGAACGTGGAACGTCAAAGAGTGCCAGCAGGTCGTCGTCCCAATCGAGCGTATGGATATTAAAGAGTGCCGTGCGGCTGGCATTGGTGTAGTCGGTGGCAAAGACCTGGCCGCCGGTGAGGTTGTAGATGAGCCAGGTATCGATGGTGCCAAACATGAGGTCGCCCGCCGCCGCGCTTTCGCGTGCGCCGTCGACGTTGTCGAGAATCCACTGCACCTTGGAGGCCGAGAAATACGGGTCGAGCGTGAGTCCCGTGCGGGAGCGCACCAGCTCCTCGCAACCCTGTTCAACCAACGCGTCGATCGCCGGCGCGGTACGACGGCATTGCCACACGATGGCGTTATAGATGGGTTGGCCGCTTATGCGGTCCCACACCACCGTGGTCTCGCGCTGGTTGGAGATGCCGATGGCGGCAATGCGGTCGGAGTGGATACCGCTCTTAAACTGGACTTCCATCATGACGGCGATCTGGCTAGCAAGGACCGCCATGGGGTCTTGCTCCACCCAGCCGGGACGCGGGAAGCTGGTTTTGACGCTGCGACGTGCCTGCGCGACGATGCATCCGTACTCGTCGACGATGGTCGCAAGTACCGAGGTGGTGCCGCAGTCGAGCGCCATGATGTAGGAACCGCCAAAGTCAAACGAGGCATCTTCCATGCCCAGGCTGCCCAGATTCAACGACATCGCTTACACCTTTCTATTGCATCGGGTCGGACAGGACCCGTTCGATCTCTGATGCGGGAAGCGCGCCTTGGCGCAGGATCTGGAGCCCGCCGTGCTGAAACGACACGATGGTCGAGGCGTCGCGACACGGGGTCTCACCGGCGTCGACGGCAACATCGACCCCCTCCAGGATGCGACCCTCGACGGCAGCAAAGCTTGCCGGCGAGGGCGCGCCGTGCGTGTTGGCGCTCGTGCAGGCAAGGGGGCTGCCGCAGGCGCGGATGAGCGCTTGGACCACGGGAGAAGCCGAAGCGCGAAGAGCCACCGTGTCATCGGCAGCACGCATAAAGGTCGGCACGCAGGGGGCTGCCTTGACCACGATAGTCAGGGCTCCCGGCCAGCATCGTCGCGCGAGTACGCGGGCATCTTCCGGGATATCCACGCCATAGCGGTCGAGTGCTTCGACGCCATCGACCAGCCAAGCGACGGTTTGCGTGAGTTCACGTTGCTTGAGAGTGAAGATACGGCGATAGCCGGTGCCGAGCGCAGGAACTGCGGCGCCATTGACGGCAGCCTGCGGATCGCGCGGCCACGATGGGAATTCGCTTGTATCTTGGGGCACGGCGTCCGAGAAGGCGTTGACTGCCACGGCGACACCGTAGACGGTCTCGGTCGGGATCAAAGCCAGGCCGCCGCGGCCGAGCACCTCGGCCGTGCGCTCGACGGCAAGCCGATGCGGCTCGCGCGTTCCCTCGTATACCCGATAGACCGTCTGCATGTGTATGCCAGCCCCTTACGCTCTGGTGCAAGTTTGTTTACTGTGGGGCATTCTCGCACGAAACGTTCAACCTATTTGCCCAGAGCGCATGTTGGTTTGGTGAGCGGCTCTAGTAGTCGGTGAAAGTGAGGGGGTTATTGGACTGCGACGAACTTCTTTGGCCTGCCGGCGTGACGTTCTTGGGCGGCGTAACGCTCGATGCTGTCTATCGTTATCATCCGACGGCCGTCGACGAGTTCAACATCGAGCTTTCCGGCTTTGACCAGCGCGGTAATCCGCGGAGCGGAGACTTTGAGGTCCAGCGCTGCGTCTTTAAATGTTCGGCACGCCGCTTCCCGAGCGTCCTCGTGGTCGATTTCGACTGAAAGGGCCACGACCTCGGCCGAGCGTTCGTACCCTGCCGGAGTCAAACCGTTGTTAAGGTCGTCGGCCAAAAACGCCATCAGTGCCTCGGTGGCATGGGCAATCGCTTCTTCGCGCGTATCGCCATCGGCAAAGGCGCCGGGAATCTGCGGGAAGCTAGCGCAGTAACCATCGTCTTCTTTTATGAGAACGCAGTCATAGGTAAATCGCTGCCTCATTTTGCCTCCAACTACCATCCAGCTTGGCGACGAATACTTGCCCACGTGCCCTTCTTTGGTCGATCACCACCAGAGCCGTTCACGGTGACAACGCGGTCACCAGAAACATACTTAGCATGACTACCGACTTGCGCGACCTTCACGAATCCATCGTGCTTGAGTAGGGCAATGATTTCCCGAAAGGTAGGAGGTTGCATGGGCCGACCTCTTTCAGCCGTCCTAATTATAAACTACTTTATAATTTTTGCTAACCAGTTAATAAATATTACTGGCGTTGCTTGGGCTCGATGACGATGGCTCGGACAATGCGGGGGCGATCGGTGAGGTCGTGGACGATACGCACGTCCGAAAGGCCTGCTTGACGACAGAGCTCGGCCGCGGCGTCGAGCGCGCCCTCGTAGAGCTCGCAGGCAAACAGGCCGCCGGCACGCAGCATGTAGGGCGCCGCGTTGAGCAGGCGGCGGAAGATATCGAGACCGTCGGCACCGCCCTCGAGCGCCAGATCGGGCTCAAAGTCCTTGACCTCATGCGGCAGCGAGCGCATGACGTCGGTCGGGATGTAAGGTGGGTTGGAGACGAGCACATCAAAGGTGCCCCACTCTTCGCGGGGAATGGAACTCACCAGGTTTGTGAGGCTGAAGGCGACCTCGTCGGACGTGAGGCCAAGCGCATCACGGTTTTTGGTGGCCAGATCGATGGCGCGCGGCTCGATATCGGTAGCAGTGCAGGTAACGTGGCCGCGGCGCTCCCAGGCAAGGGAGAGCGAAATGCAGCCCGTGCCGCAGCCGACCTCGAGAACGCGGGCAGTGCGGGGCTCGGCTGGGGCAGATACGTTGGCCTCGGCGGCATCTTGCGCGGGAGTCGCCTGTTGGTCGTTGTCCTCAATGGCGATGCCGTATTCGTCGAGCTCGGGCTCGGGGGTTTCCATGGCCTCTGCTTCTGCCGCTTCGGCTTCTGCTGCCTGCGCGGCGGCTTCCTCGGCCTCGCGATCGGCCAGTTCCTCGGCATAGGCACGGCTGCCCAGTACGTCGCCGCCTAGCGCCGCCTCATCGGCAGCCGTCAGATTAGCGGCACGGCGCTCGGCAGTCGCCCGTTCGTCTGCCAGCGCGGCCTCGGCCTTGCGTGCCTCCTCGACCTCATCGTTCCAAGGCAGCTCAACACGCTGACGGGCAGCAGCCTCGGGGCTCAGCACCTCGGCATCCAGATAATTGAGGACTTCCTCGACGAGCATCTCGGTTTCGGGGCGCGGAATGAGCACACCGGGAGCGCACGCGACGTCAATCATGCGAAACTGCGTGCTGCCGGTGATGTACTGCAGCGGCTCGCCTTTGGCGCGACGAACGACGGCCGCATGCATGGTCTCGAGCTGGGCCGCGTTAAGCGTCTCGTCCATACGCATATATAGGTCAATGCGCGCCAGGCCCGTGGCGGCGCACAGCAGCCACTCGGCGGAAAGACGGGGATGCTCCTCGCCGCGCTCGGCCAGGTACTCCTTGGTCCACTCGAGACAACGCTTGATGGTCCAGATCTCGTTTGCCATGGGGCCCTCCCCTCTTAAGCGCCGGGCGGCGCGCGAATGTCGGAGCAGATTGTAAGCGAGGCCAGCGCTTGGCAAGGGACGATTGAAGGCGATTATCGAGAATCAGCCCAGAATTTTGCTTGGAGCCTGCCTAGAGTGTTCATTCGTCGACGTCTAAATCTGCATCCGTCAAGCTTTTGGCAAGGTTGCCCCAAAACTGACCAATATCTAACCAAGAACTTGCCAAATCACTTGACGCGCGACCCCATCAAAAATCGCCCCGCGACTTCTTGGACAATTTTTCGAGCAATATTTTCGATAGCAGATATATGCCGTCAATTACCTTAAGCAGGTAAGCAGCTCAAATGCCATAACAGCCGACTGAATAACATCTCAAAGCAATGTCCCCAATGACTCCCTACGGATCATTTGACAACCAAGGAAACGCCGATGTTTTGGCAATGCCAGCGAGCGACGTCCAGAGCGAACAAGTTGGCATGAAAAAGGCAAGGCATAGACCTTCTGGTCATGCCTTG
>URGF01000038.1 GCA_900547285.1 uncultured Collinsella sp. | reverse complement strand
AACAACGGGCTCGATCCGCGTATCATCTACGCCGGCATCGGTGCCGTTGCGCTGCTGTTGATTGTGCTCATCGTGGTGCTTCTGCGTGGCTGCGCATCTTCGACGCCCGAGACCACGCCCGAGACGCCCGCTGCTACCAAGACGACGACCAAGAAGTCTTCTAAGAAGACCGAAACGGTTGACGAGGACGAAGACACCGATGAGGCGACGGATGAGTCGACCGATTCGGACGCCACCAAGACGACGGCTAAAAAGGAAGAGAACGAGGTAACGAAGGTCAAGGTCTCCGTTGCCAAGGGAAAGACCGCGTGGATTGAGGTCAAGGTCGACGGCAAGTCGGTCTATGGCGCCCAGGCGACTGGCCCCTTTGAGCAGGAGTACACGCCCGAGTCCTCGATCGAGATCACCACGTCCAAGCCTTCCGATGTCACCGTTACCAAGAACGGTGAAAAGGTTCGTTACGATACCAAGACCTCGGGCGTGGCGCGTGTGACGATCGCCGTTCCCAAGAAGGAGACGACTGATTCCGAGAATGGTGAAAGTTCTGATGGTACCGACACCACCGATGGTACCGATACCACCGACGGTACCGATGCCCAGTCCACGGATGGCGCCGATACCGCAACTGACGGTCAGACGCCCACCGATTCTACCGACTATTCGTACGATAGCTACTAAGCCGCTCGTACGCGAAAGGAAACATCATGGCTAAAGATTCCAGCTTCGACGTCGTGTCCGAGGTCAACATGCAAGAGGTCGACAACGCCTTCCAGCAGACCACGCGCGAGATTTCCCAGCGCTATGACCTTAAGGATTCTGGCGCCACGATCGAGCTTTCGAAGGGCGACAAGCTCTTTACGATCAACGCCCCGGCCGACTTTGTCTCCAAACAGATTATCGACGTGTTGAGCTCCAAGCTCATCAAGCGCGGCATCGACCTCAAGGCTGTCTCGTGGGATGCTCCGCAGGCGGCGTCGGGCGGCACCGTGCGCGTGCTCGGCCATATCGTCGAGGGTATCGACCAGGCGACCGCCAAGAAGATCAACAAGGACATCAAGGACCAAAAGCTCAAGGTCAAGGTGACCATCGAGGCCGACAAACTGCGTGTTTCCTCTGCTTCGAAGGACGCGTTGCAGACCGTGATCCAGTTCCTGCGCGACCAGGACTACGGCCAGCCGCTGCAGTTCACCAACTACCGCTAATATCAATCGAAAGGACCGCTCTCCAACATGGATACACCGTTGGGCTCCGTGCTCTACATCACTCTCGGGTGCGCTAAGAACGAGGTTGACACCGACCGCATGCGTTCTCTTTTGACCGCCGCGGGCTACGAGGAGGCATTCGACCCGCAGGATGCCGATATCGCCATCGTCAATACATGTTCGTTCCTCGCCTCCGCAACGTCCGAGAGCATCGAGACCACGCTCGAGCTCGCCAACGAGGTTCAGGACGGCGTTCGTTCTTGCCCCATCGTCATGTGCGGCTGCGTGCCGTCGCGCTATGGCGATGACCTGCCTGACGAGCTGCCCGAGGTCGCTGCCTTTGTGAAGGCCGACGAGGAAGACGGCATCGTGGCGGTCATCGATGGCGTGCTGGGTGTCGAGCGTGAGATTGCAGCCTATATCCCGCAGGTCAAACGTACCGTCGAGGGTGCTGTCGCCTACGTCAAGATTTCCGATGGCTGCAACCGCTTCTGCAGCTTCTGCATGATTCCCTACATCCGCGGCCGCTATCATTCGCGCAATGCCGAGAGCATCATCTCCGAGGTGCGCGACCTGGTTGCCGGCGGTGTGCGCGAGATCGTGCTGATCGGCCAGGACACGGGCATCTGGGGTACCGACTTTGCCGACGAGGACGTCGCCGATGGCTCGCCGCGCAATCTGGCGCAGCTGCTGCGTGCCGTCGCCGAGGCCGTACACCCGCACAACGTCTGGGTCCGCGTGCTCTATCTGCAGCCCGAGGGCATGACTGACGAACTCATCGAGACGATTCGCGATACGCCCGAGGTGCTGCCCTATATCGATATCCCCGTGCAGCACTGCGACGCGCGCATTCTTAAGGCCATGCGTCGCTCCGGTTCGCGCCAGGAGCTCGAGGATCTGTTCCGCGACCTTCGCGAGCGCATCCCCGGCATCGTGATTCGTTCCACGGCCATGGTCGGCTTCCCGACCGAGACCGACGACGAGTTCCGCGACCTTATCGACTTTATGGACACCGTCGGCTTTGACTACACGAGTGTCTTTGCCTACTCGCGTGAGGAAGGTAGCCTGGCCGCCAAGATGGAGGGCCAGGTCGATGAGGAGGTTAAGCTCGAGCGCGCCCAGGAGGCCATGGACCTGGCCGAGTCGCTCGGTTTTGCCGCCACCGCCGCCCATGTGGGCGAGCGAGCCCAGGTAATCGTCGACGGTATCGAAGAGACCGAGGATGGCGCCGAGCTGATCGGCCATGCCTGGTTCCAGGCGCCCGATTCCGATGGCGCGGTGCATCTGGACGCCAGCGAGGCGTCCGTGGGCGATATTCTGACCGTCGAGTTTACCGATAGCTTCTGCTACGAGCTTATCGGTCATGTTGTGGAGTAGGAGAGCGTCGTGGCTAACGAGAGTAATAAGGAACTGACGAGTGTCTGGACGCCCGCCAACATCGTGACGTGCGTTCGCATCGTCTTTATCCCGGTGTTCATGATCGTGTCGGCGCTTTCTCACACGAGTGTTGCCGGTTCGGATTGGAGCACCTTCGACGGCCCGCTCGCC
The DNA here is from genome assembly GCA_900547285.1 of uncultured Collinsella sp. Taxonomy (GTDB): domain Bacteria; phylum Actinomycetota; class Coriobacteriia; order Coriobacteriales; family Coriobacteriaceae; genus Collinsella. The sequence goes on along the minus strand of URGF01000038.1, from coordinate 13,031 downwards.
GCCGCTGCCTTCATTCTGTATGTGATCCTGTCGTGCACCGATAAGGTCGACGGTTATCTGGCGCGTTCGCGCAACGAGATCACCGACTTCGGTAAATTCTTGGACCCCATCGCCGATAAGCTGCTCGTGTTCTCGGCCCTGCTGCTGTTCTTGGATTTTGGCGCAGTGACCGTGTGGTCCGTGTTCATTATCCTGTTCCGTGAGCTTCTGGTGAGCGCCCTTCGCATGGTCGCGAGTGCGGCCGGTGTGGTCGTTGCGGCCGATAAGCTCGGCAAGTACAAGACGGCAACCACGATGGTCTCCATTTGCGGTTACCTGTGCGTTTTTGCTATGGCCGGATTGCACCTTGGCCCGGTGGCGCTAACGCTCGGCATCTACTCGGTGTCGCGCTTCCTGTACGCCGTTGCCGTTGTCCTGACCGTTATCTCGGGCGCCCAGTATTTCTGGAACTGCCGCAAGATCGTCTTTTCGGTCTAGGTCCTGGTGGGTATGACGGACTCTTTTGAGCAGATTTCCGCACATAACGAGGAGCTGGCGCGTGATATTGTCGAGCGCGCGAGCGCTCGGGGCGTGACGGTTTCGACGGCTGAGTCGCTGACGGCGGGTATGATCGCCTCGACGATTGCCGATATCCCGGGCGCCTCGGCGGTGCTGCGTGGCGGTGCGGTGACCTATTGCGATGAGATTAAGCATCGCGTTCTTGGTGTTGAGCAGGAGACGCTTGACCGCTATACCGCGGTGTCGCATCAGACCGCGCGCGAGATGGCGGTGGGTTCGCTGGAACTGTACCAGAGCGATATTGCAGTGAGCGCAACGGGTTATGCCGGCCCCGGCGGTGGCACTGAGGACGATCCGGCGGGCACTTTCTATATTGGCTGGGCGCATCGTTCCGCCGATGGGGGCGTGCCGGTTGTGGACTCTGTGCGCTGCCACTATGAGGGCGACCGTTCGTGTGTTCGTGCCCATGCGGTCACGGAGGCATTGGGTCGCATTGCCCTTGTGCTCAACTCTATGGAATAGACGTGTTTTAAGGGGCCTTCGAGCCCCTTAATTGTGGAGATAGGGACCTTAGGCTCATTTGGCGTTTGTGCTGGTTGTAGATGTATTTTTGCCTGCCTTGTTCATATTTGGTCCTTTGTGGTCAAGCATTTGGTCAGTGTTTGGTCGGCGTTTGGTTGGGTTTTGGAAAGACCGCCTGCATATGATTGGCCTGAACGGTTGACCACGAACAGCCGTTCGTTTATTATCGATGCAGGTTGTTAAGAGGAGGGCTATTCATGGCCAAGAATTCAGGTCCCGTACGTACCGTTCATGCTCGCACGACGGGTAAAGAGCGCGATGAGATGATCGCCACCACCAAGGCCGAGATCGAGAAGAAATTCGGCCAGGGTTCCATCATGAGGTACGGCGACGGTGGTCCCGAGCTCGAGGTCGAGGCCATTCCCACGGGCGCCCTGGCCCTCGATGCCGCGCTGGGTATCGGCGGCGTGCCGCGCGGCCGTATCGTCGAGATTTACGGTCCTGAGTCCTCCGGTAAGACGACGCTTTCGCTCGAGATTTTGGCAGAGGCCCAGGCAATGGGTGGCGTTGTGGCATTTATCGATGCCGAGCATGCGCTCGATCCCACGTATGCCGCGCGCATTGGCGTGGATATCGACGAGGTACTGATTTCCCAGCCCGATACGGGTGAGCAGGCGCTCGAGATCGTTGACATGCTCGTGCGTTCCGGCGCCATCGATGCCATCGTCGTCGACTCTGTCGCCGCGCTGACCCCGCGTGCCGAGATCGAGGGAGAAATCGGCGACACTACGGTCGGTCTTCAGGCTCGCCTGATGAGCCAGGCGCTCCGTAAGCTCGCCGGCTCGCTTTCTAAGTCCAACACGACGTGCATCTTCATTAATCAGCTGCGTGAGAAGATCGGCGTCATGTTCGGCAACCCCGAGACTACGACGGGCGGCCGCGCCCTTAAGTTTTTCTCTTCGGTGCGTATCGACATTCGCCGTATCGACAGCATTAAGCTTAAGGACGAGGTTATCGGTAACCGCGTGCGCGCCAAGGTCGTTAAGAACAAGGTGGCAGCTCCGTTCCGTTCTGCTGAGTTCGACATCATGTACGGTACGGGCATCTCTAAGGAGGGCTCGATTCTGGACATGGCTGTCGAGTGCGGCATCTGCAAGAAGATGGGCTCCTGGTTTGCCTATGGCGAGGACAAGCTCGGCAACGGTCGCGAGGCCGCCAAGGCGTTCCTGCGCGAACACCCCGATTGCGCTGACGAGATTGAGCATAAGGTCCGCCTTGCCTGCGGACTTGAGTTTGATGACGATGCTCCGTCCGAGGTCGAGCTGACCGATCAGCCTGCGCCTGAGGAGTTTGACGAGCTTTACGCCATCGATGGTTCCGCCATGCTCGATGATGACGACGAGTAGCGGTTACGCTCATGTCGTATACGGTGACCGAGGCCACGGTCGTCTTTCCCGATAAGAAGGCGGCCTCCTCGTTCTCGAGCGGGTATGCGTCCAAAAAGCCTTGCGCACATATCGATTGTGAGCTTGAGGGCGGTTTTGAGCGGTCCATTTGGATTCCCGTGCGGGTCGCGCGGCTGTATGTCAAAAACCGCCCCGATCTTCCCTGTGATTGGGACAACTTCCGTGAGGCGGTGCAGCTCATTGAGCGTAAATGTGCACTTACCATGGTGACCGAGATGTTATCGCGCCGCGACCATGCGACGGGTGAGGTCCGTGACAAGCTGGCTCGCTACGGCTTTCACCAGCCTGCGATCGATTTCGCCGTCGAGCGCGCCACCGAGTATCGCTTTTTAGACGAGAGCCGCTTTTGCTCGTACTTTATCGAGGAGCGCAAGCGGCGCGGTTGGGGACAGCGCAAAATCGAGACCGAGCTCAAGCGCCGTCATGTCGTGCTCGATGACATTCCCGGTTATCCCGAGGACTATTTTGCCGTCGAAGACGATTTGACGCGTGCGTCAGCCCTGCTCGCCAAGCGTCGTGTTCCAGAGACGCGCGGATTCGAAAAACTGGTTCGGTTTTTGATGGGCAAGGGCTTCTCGTATCACATCGCCGCCGATGCCGTTAAGGCACGTCTCGATGCCGAACGCGAGGAATGTGCAGTTTAGGCGTATGCGCTTTGTTGCCCTGCCGTTCACCGCGTTTTAGCCGCCGTGCTGGGGCCATTTATTTGACAGTTGTTGTGGTTCAACGTACGATAAACACTGTCATTTGCTTTGTGATATGTGCTCATCTGTGATGAGTTTGTTTATATGTTTATCTGTATCCGACCCGCATAAGCTGCGCCCATATTACTCAAATGTCGCGAGCCGTTCGTAAGGACGGTTCGCTTTGTTGTGTAACGAATCCATAAAAAGGAGTGAGCATGCCTATCATCGCAGCGCTCGTTGGCATCGTTTTGGGTGCCATCGCCGCCATTGCCTACATGCGCACCGCCAAGCAGGGTAGTCTTCACGAGGCCGACGAAAAGATCCAGTCGGCACACGCACAGGCTGAGTCCCTGATCGGTGATGCTAAGCGTCAGGCCGAGACCCTCAAAAAAGAGGCTCTGCTCGAGGCTAAAGAGGAGATCATCAAGAACAAGCAGGCCGCCGAGGCCGAGGACAAGCAGCGTAAGAGCGAGATTCGTACGCTTGAGAACCGCGTGATGCAGCGCGAGGAGTCCCTTGATCGCCGAAACGACGCTCTCGACAAGCGTGAGCACCAGCTGTCCAGCCAGGCCGGTCAGGTCGAGAAGCGCTCCCGCGAGCTTGAGGAGCTCTGCACTAAGCAGACCTCCGAGCTCGAGCGTATTGCCGACCTTACCCGCGAGGACGCCCACAAGGAGCTCCTCGATAAGGTTCGCGGCGAGGTCACCCACGAGGCCGCCACGATCATTCGCGAGTCCGAGCAGCAGGTTCGCGCCGAGTGCCACAAGACCGCCCAGGAGATTCTGTCCCTGGCGATTCAGCGCTGCGCTGCCGACCACACAGCCGAGGTCACCGTTACCTCCGTGCACATTCCCTCTGATGACCTCAAGGGCCGTATCATCGGTCGCGAGGGTCGCAACATCCGGACCTTCGAGCAGGTTTCCGGTGTCAACCTCGTGATCGACGATACGCCCGAGACCGTCGTTCTTTCGAGCTTCGACCCGGTCCGTCGTGAGACCGCTCGTGTTGCCCTCGAGAACCTCATCGCCGACGGCCGCATTCACCCCGCTCGCATCGAGGAGATGTATCACAAGGCTGCCGACCTGGTTCAGCAGCGCGTGCGCGAGGCTGGCGAGCAGGCTGCCTTCGATACCGGCATTCACGACCTGCATCCCGAGATCGTCAAGACCCTTGGTGCCCTGCGCTACCGTACTTCGTTTGGTCAGAACGTGCTTCAGCACTCCCTCGAAGTCTCTGACCTGTGCGGCGTGATGGCTTCCGAGCTTGGCCTGGACGTTGTGACCGCCAAGCGCGCCGGCCTGCTGCACGACCTTGGCAAGGCAATCGACCACGACGTCGAGGGCCCGCATGCCGTCATCGGCGCCGAGCTTGCCCGCCGTTATGGTGAGAAGCCCGTTATCGTCCACGCTATCGAGGCTCACCATGCCGATGTCGACCCCAACACGGTGCTCGATGTCCTGGTACAGGCCGCCGATGCCGTCTCCGCCTCTCGCCCCGGTGCCCGTCGCGAGTCTGCCGAGAACTACATCAAGCGTCTTGAGAAGCTCGAGGAGATTGCCAACTCCCATGAAGGCGTCGAGCGTACCTATGCCATGCAGGCTGGTCGCGAGGTCCACGTCATGGTTCAGCCGGACAAGATCTCCGATGCCCAGTCCACGGTCCTGGCTCACGATATCGCCCATCAGATCGAGGAAGAGATGGAGTATCCCGGTCAGGTGCGCGTCGTCGTGATTCGCGAGAGCCGCGCTGTCGATATCGCTAAATAACATGAGCGACGCGAACGAGCTCATCTCATTTATCGCGTCGATGTCGGGGGAGGGCAACCTTCGCGTCGAGGAGAACCTTGGCGAGGGGTATGTCCGCCTCCGCGTTTCGGAGGCCGAGCGGCGCCAGGCAAAACACGACATTCAGCATGTCGAGGATATCGTCATCGAAATGCTCCGTAATGCTCGCGATGCCGGCGCCGACAAGGTCTATCTCGCCACGACCAAGGAAGATGGCGTCCGCACGCTTGTCTTTCTGGATAACGGTTCGGGCGTTCCGCAGGATATGCAAGAGCGAATCTTCGATGCCCGCGTTACCTCCAAGCTCGAGAGCATGAAGATGGACCGTTGGGGCGTTCACGGTCGTGGCATGGCATTGTTTTCGATCAAGCAGAACACCGACGAGGCCCGTGTGGTCACGTCCGGCGTCGATCTTGGTTCAGCCTTTAAGGTGAGCGTTGCAGCCGACCGCCTCAGTGAGCGTGCCGATCAGTCCAGCTGGCCCCAGGCCGTCAAGGATGAGGACGGACGTTATGTCTGTGCTCGCGGCCCGCATAATATTATTCGCGCTGCCTGTGAGTTTGCGCTCGAGGAGCTGCGTGGTTGCGATGTCTATCTTGGTTCTCCGTCTGAGATTGCCGCGACCCTTTATGCTCAGGCGTCAAGTCGGCTCGATACGTCTCGTCTCCTGTTTATTGATGACGAGAGCGAGCTTCCGGTTGTCGATCGTTTAGGCCTTGCCTCTGATGCCGAGGACTTTATCCGTATCTGCTCGGGTTTGGGTCTTGGGATGTCCGAGCGCACGGCACATCGCATTTTGGCAGGGCAGATTAAGCCCGTTCGCGGTGTGACCGCGCGTCTGCTGCGCGAGCGTGATTCGTCCTCGCATGCGCCGGCTCCTGTCGATCTCGCGAAGGATCGTCGCGGGCTACGTATTGCCAAGGATGACATGGCACAGTTTTCGCGTGCTGTGGAGCGGGACTTCAATGACCTTGCCGCCAGGTACTATCTCAACCTTTGCGGCGACCCAAAGATTCGTGTTTCGCGTGATCGAATCACTGTGACCTTCGATCTTGCCAAAGAGGAATAGTGCCTTTACCGAGTCCTCTCGGTACGATACAGTTATTGCAGTTAAAACGTACTTTTAAACGCAGGAGTTTCTTCATGGATTGCCTGAAGGTATCAAGCAAATCATCGCCCGCGTCCGTTGCCGGCGCCATCGCCGGCATGGTCAAGGATGGTGTACCCGTCAACATCCAGTGTGTCGGCGCCGGTGCTGTCAACCAGGCCATTAAGGCCGTTGCCATCGCGCGCGGTTTTTTGATCCCAACCGGTTTTGATATTTCCTGCGCGCCCGTGTTCTCCGACATTCTCATTAACGGGGAGTCGCGCACGGCCATCCGCCTTTCTATCTACGTTCACCAGATCAATCGAGCTGCTATGGATAACGTCGTCATGGATGATGTTAAGCCTGTGGCATAGCTTCTGCTAGCCTCGTTTCGCTCCCCAACGTTAGGACTTATGCACATGGATCAGCGTTCCGTACGCGATATTCTTGCCGGTAAAACCTACTTTATCCGCACCTTTGGCTGCCAGATGAATCAGCACGACTCTGAGCGCGTGAGCGGTCTGCTCGATTCGTATGGTTGCCTCATGGCGCTCGATCTTGAGTATGCCGATATCGTTGTCTTCATGACATGCTGCGTGCGCGAGGCCGCCGATACTCGCCTGTACGGTCAGTGCAATTCCTGCAAAAGCCTGCCGCCTTCGCCTTCGGGCAAGCGTGTGGTTGCCGTGGGCGGCTGCATCGCGCAGCGTGATGGCGAGGGCCTGCTCACCAACGTCGATAACGTCAATGTCATCTTTGGCACGCATTCTATCGCACATGTGGCCGAGCTCATTGCCGAGGCGTTCCTTGACGGCAAGCGTCATATCCGCACCAATGAGCATGAGGATACGGATGCCATGAGCATGCCGTGGCATCGAGAGACCCAGTATCACGCTTGGGTGCCCATCATGACGGGCTGCAATAATTTCTGCACCTATTGCATCGTGCCGTACGTGCGCGGTCGCGAAAAGAGCCGCCCCTTCGAGGAGATTGTCGACGAGGTGACCGGTTTGGTGAGCCAGGGCGTGCGTGAGATTACGCTGCTGGGCCAAAACGTTAACTCATATGGTCGCGATCTGTTTGGCAAGCCGCGTTTTGCCGATCTGCTGCGTGCCGTGGGCGATACGGGTGTGGAGCGCATCTTCTTTACGTCTTCGCATCCCAAGGACCTGTTGCCCGAGACCATCGACGCCATGGCCGAGACGCCTGCCGTTATGCCGCAGCTGCACTTGGCCGTCCAGTCAGGTTCGACGCGGATCCTCAAAGAGATGAATCGCCGTTATACACGTGAGGACTATTTGGGCCTGGTCGATCGCATTCGCAACCGTATGCCCGATATCGCGCTCTCGACCGACATTATCGTTGGCTTCCCAGGCGAGACTGAAGAAGACTTTGAGCAGACGCTCTCGCTTGCCGAGACGGTCCGCTATGCCCAGGCCTATACCTTCATCTACTCCAAGCGCGCTGGTACCCCGGCCGCCGAGATTGATGATCCCACACCGCACGAGGTCATCCTTGAGCGCTTTAACCGTCTGGTCAAGGTTATCGAGACGACAGCGCACGAGTACAACCAGGGTGAGCTCCATACCGTGGTGCCGGCGCTCATTGAGGGTACGAGTAAAAAGAACGATGCGGTGCTGCTGGGCAAGAGCCCCAAGAATCAGACCGTTCATGCGCCCATTCCCGAGGGATATAGCATCGACCAGCTTGTCGGTAAGATCGTTGATGTTGACGTCGACGTTGCTAAGACGTGGTATTTGTCAGGCTCCGTTGTGGGTGAGCCGCGCTAATGATTTCTCCCGGGGCAGGTCTTTCCGCCGTTGCGATCGTCGGTCCGACGGCGGTTGGTAAAAGTGACGTCGCTGACCGTTTGGCCGCTCGCCTTTCGTCTGAAGTGCTGTCGTGCGATGCGATGCAAATCTATCGCGGTATGGATATCGGCACCGCAAAGATGACGCCCGATGAGTGTACGGCGCCTCTGCGTCTCGTTGACATCGTAGAGCCGGGCGTCGCGTACTCTGCGGCGCTTTACCAGGCAGACGCTCGCGCGCATGTTGAGCGCCTGCTCGGGTCTGGACGTCTTCCGGTGTTTTGCGGGGGTACGGGCCTGTATCTCAAGGCCGCCCTCGATGAGATGGATTTTCCCTCGGGAGAACTTGAGGACGATCGCCGTGCGGGTTATCAGGAACTTGCCGAGCGCATTGGTGAGGAAGCGCTGCATAAGCTGCTTGCCGAGCGCGATCCTGAGTCTGCCGCGGTCATTCATCCTCATAATGTGCGCCGCGTGATTCGTGCGCTCGAAATGCATGATGACGGCGTTTCCTACGCACAGCAAAAGTCACAGTTTAGTGTTCCATGTGAGCATTATCATGCCTTGTGGTTTGGCTTGACACGCAATCGTGAGCTGCTTTACGAGCGCATTAACCTGCGCGTTGACCTCATGTTTGAGCAGGGTCTTGTTGATGAGGTCCGTGGCCTTATGGACCAGGGGCTTGAAGATGCGCTCACTTCGATGCAGGCGATTGGCTACAAAGAAATCATTGATGCTTTTAACGGTGTGATGACTATGGATGAGGCTCGTGAACTCATTAAGATGCGTTCGCGTCGCTATGCCAAGCGTCAGCTTTCGTGGTTTAAGCGCGACGATCGTATTGTGTGGTTCGATATGGACGAATATACGGTCGATGAGGTCGTTGAGGATATCTTGCATCGCATCGAGGCTGCCTGATGGCCCGGTTTCCCCTCGTTCCCACAGCACCCGAGCCTGAGCGTGCCATTCTTGTCGGCGTCGAGTGGCGCGACAATGCGTGGCCGCTCGATCGCTCGCTCGATGAGCTTGAGCGCCTGGCGCACACGGCTGGCGCCCGGTGTGTTGCTCGTTTGTCGCAGCGACTGGTTAAACCCTATCCTAAATCGTTTATCGGTTCCGGCAAGGTTGAAGAGCTGTGCGGCTTAGTGCATCGCATGGATGCCGATGTCGTTATTTTTGACGACGATCTGACGCCTTCACAGCAGTCCTATCTGGAGAAGGCCGTGGGCGAACCGGTTAAGATCATCGATCGCACGGCGCTCATTCTTGATATTTTCGGCCTGCATGCCCAGACGCGCGAGGGTCGTCTACAGGTGCAGCTGGCGCAGCTTCAATATCTGTTGCCTCGTCTGCGTGGCATGTGGAGCCATCTTGCCAAGGAGCAGACGCGCGGCGGCATCGGTTCGCGCTTTGGCCAGGGTGAAAGCCAGCTCGAGGTTGACCGTCGCTTGATTCGCAATAAGATTGCCGCGCTTCGTCGTGAGCTCAAGCAGGTTGAACAGCATCGCGATGTCCAGTCCAAGAGCCGCATTGAGTCACCGGCGTTTCGCGTCGCGTTAGCCGGTTATACCAATGCCGGTAAATCGACGTTGCTCAATCGCCTGACCGGCTCTACGGTACTTTCGCAGGACAAGCTGTTTGCTACGCTCGACCCGACGACGCGTTCGTATCGCCTGCCCGGCGGTCGCGGCATGACGATTACTGATACCGTCGGCTTTATTCAAAAGCTGCCGCATGGTCTGGTCGATGCCTTTAAATCGACGCTGTCCGAGGTGTTGGGTGCCGATCTAATTCTCAAAGTCGTAGATGCGTCTGACGAGGACTATGAGCGGCAGCTTGAGGCTGTCGACCGCGTTCTTGATGAGATCGGTGCTGGAGAGCGTTTAACGCTGACCGTATTCAATAAAATCGATCTTCTCGATAGCGTTGATCGTCTGAGCTTCCGTCGTCGCTATCCCGAGGCCGTGCTGTTCTCGGCCCAGACGGGCGAGGGACTCGACGATTTCGTCGACCGTATTGCTCGTGAGGCGGCTGCTACCGATGTGTTGCTCTCTGCTGATATCCCGTATCGCGAGGGCGCCCTCATCACGCTGGTGCATGAGCAGGGAACCCTTTTGCACGAGGAATATCTTGAGGACGGCGTTCGTATTGTGGCGAAGCTGCCGGCCCGTATCGCGCCGCGGCTCAAGCGTTATCGCACCGAGTAGACGAGCTCCAAAAAGCCCAGAATAATGGGTTGATGCAGCAGATAAAAGGGGAGTGCATGACGTCCAAGGCTGGCGAGCGCCGGCAGGGGGTTGGCGTAGGCCCAGCTTAGGGCGGTCTTATCGATTCCCTGCGCTATATGTGCGGCGAAGTATCCTGCAAGATACATAAAGATAAACGGGATGATGGGGTAGTAATCACCTGAAACAAACCCAAGGCTCGGAAATCCCAGCCACGCCAGGTAGGGGACAGGGTAGATCGTTTTGGGGATACTCCAGGTGAGGGCGAACAACACAAGGCATAGCGACATGCCCCATCTCGCCGATATCTTCTTAAGGACGGGATCGGTCAACGCCACGATGCCGGTACATGCGGCCATGCAGTAGATGATGCCAAAATTAACCGAATCGTCGACTGAGACAAGTGTTGTTGCCAGCCAGACGACGAGTGCTGCTAAGGCGTATTTGGCGGCACGTTTGATATTGTTGCGCGAAAGGGTGCACATCCAACCCGCGATAAACAAAAATACCCAGCTGATGCTGGCGCGCCAGATGTCTTGAAAGACGGTCTGGGTAAACCAGGGCATATCCCAGTCGTACAGGTAGGCGAGATCGTAGCAAGCGTGAAAACCTGCCATTGAAATCATCGTAAGCCCGCGGACGGTATCAAAGATGGTGATGCGTTTTTGCATTACGAGAACCGGCGCATCAAGCCGACGACTTTGCCCAAGATAACGGGATTCGTTGCATAGATAGGCTCCATGGTGTCATTCTCAGGCTGCAGGCGTACGCGTCCCTGCTCCTTGTAGAACGTCTTGACGGTCGCTGAACCATCAATCATAGCCACGACAATTTCGCCGTTCATGGCACTCTTTTGTTCACGGACGATGATGTAATCGCCATTGAAGATACCGACATTGATCATTGAGCTCCCATGCACCTCAAGGATAAAGGAACCCTGATCAGTGGCGATTTCGGTCGGGATAGTAAATGTGTCTTCGATATTCTGCTCGGCCAGAATGGGAATCCCAGCCGCGACGCGACCAACGAGCGGTAGTGAGACCGTTCCGCGAGGTGCGGTGGTCTCGTCAGATTTAGAAATTGAGACAGAGGAACCGTCCTCGTTAAAGAGTTCCAGAGCGCGCGGTTTGGTGGCATCGCGCTTGAGTAGCCCGCGCGCCTCCAGGGCAGATAGATGGGCGTGCACGGTGCTGGGGGAGGAAAGGCCCACGGCAGAAGCCATCTCGCGCACGCTGGGCGGATAACCCTTCTCCTGCTGATATTCCTTGATGAAGTCGTAAATTTGCTGCTGACGCTTGGTAATTTTGCGAGCCATCAGGGCATCCTCTCTACCCATGTCAAACAAATGTTCGAATTTTGCTTGACAGGAACAACTGTTCGAAGATAATAATAACCGAACATTCGTTCTCGCGCTAGACATTTTTGTCCGCGCGGCTTGATAAAACTGTTCTCAGCAAAACACGCGAGAGGAGAACATGATGAACGCAACGAATATGGTCCAGGGAAACCTCGCCCTTAAGCTCGAGACGTCTGCAGAATACACTTTTACGGTTGTTCAGGGTGGCCGCTCCGGCTTTCAGCCTTTGACCGTAAAGCCTGCTCGCAATCAGCAGGCTGTAGCCGCGCCGGGCCGCGTTGCCCTGAAGGTTCCGACGATTGTCGCCGTTGCCGTTGCGCTTACGCTCTTCTTTGTCCTCGCTACGTCGGTCTTTAGCGCTCGTCACGCCGCGTATGCCGAGTCCGTTTCCAACGTTACCTATGAGACCATTCGCGTTCAGTCTGGTGATTCTCTTTGGTCGCTTGCCGAGGAATATCCAATCGAAGGCCTTTCCACGCAAGAGACTTCCGACATGATCCGTAACGTCAATCATCTGGAGCATGGTTCGCTCGCCGCCGGTGCGCATCTTAAGGTTCCTGCTCGTTCGTAATCATTATCGCGCTGCGCATGGTACCCTTGTTATCGTTTAAGAGGAGGTACCATGCGCTGTCCCAAATGCGGCAAGGCACATACCCGCGTCGTTGATTCCCGTATGCAGGAGTCAAATAACACCATTAAGCGCCGTCGCGAATGTTGCTCGTGTAACTACCGCTTTACAACGTTCGAGCGATGTGAAGATCCAATTGAGGTCATTAAGTCGGACGGAACCAAGCAGCGGTTCGATCGCAATAAGCTGCTCGTCGGCTTGATGCGCGCCACCATCAAGCGCGATATCGACACTAAGAAGCTCAATGAGATTATCGATGACATCGAGGTCGAGCTGCGCTCTCGCACGCTGACGGCCGTTACGTCCCATGAGTTGGGTGACATGGTACTCAAGCGCTTGGCCAAGATCGACAAGGTGGCGTACATCCGCTTTGCCTCGGTCTACCGCGATTTCAAAGACGTCGATGAGTTTCTGCAAGAGCTTGACAAGCTAAGGTGATTCCATGTCCAACATTACCGTCAACATAAAGCGTCTCGACCCCACCGTCGAGCTTCCCAAATACGCCCATTCCACCGATGCCGGTTTGGATCTGCGCTCCAACGAGGACTGCGTCCTGAGGCCCTTCGAACGCCGTCTGGTCTCTACTGGGTTAGCCATCGCCCTGCCCGAGGGCTACGCCGGCTTTGTCCAGCCCCGCAGCGGCTTGGCCATCAAGCAAGGCCTGTCTATAGTCAATACGCCTGGCCTCATCGACGCCCACTACCGAGGAGAACTCAAGGTTATCCTCATTAACCTGGATCCCACCAACAACATCCAAATCAACAAAGGCGACCGCATAGCCCAACTCGTCATCCAAGAAGTCCCCACGGTCAACCTCATAGAAGTAGAAGAACTAGACAAAACCGACCGAGGAGCCGGCGGTTTCGGTTCTAGCGGCGTATTGTAATGTCCGCTCACCCGTGGGAGGCCCCCTATATATCATTCCATGCTCAAACATTCTCGCTGCGCTGCGAAACTGCGCGTGGAAC
>URGF01000037.1 GCA_900547285.1 uncultured Collinsella sp. | reverse complement strand
CGCTTAGGCGAAGGTGATCTCGCCGTTCTCGCAGTCCATATCGGCGATACGTGCCAGGCTCTCAACGCGGAAGCCGCGCTTACGGAGCTTATCGCCGCCGCCCTGGAAGCCCTTCTCAACGGCGATGCCAATGCCGGCAACTTCGGCGCCCGCAGCCTCGCAGATCTTAATAAGGCCCTCAAGCGCGCAGCCGTTGGCCAGGAAGTCTTCGATAATCAGGACCTTGTCGCCCTCGGACAGGAAGCGCTTACCCACAATGACCGGGTACTCCTTCTGCTTGGTAAAGGAGTAGATGGTCGTGGCATACTGCTCGCCGTCGAGGTTGATGGACTGCGCCTTCTTGGCAAAGACCACCGGCACGCCGCCAAAATGCTGAGCCGCGATGCAAGCCATGCCAATGCCCGAAGCCTCAATCGTCAGGATCTTGTTGATCTCGACACCCTCGAACAGTCGGGCCCACTCGGCGCCCATGTGGTCGAACAGCTCAACGTCGCATTGGTGGTTGAGGAAGGCATCAACCTTAAGGACGTTACCGGCCTTTACGATGCCGTCATGGCGAATACGATCCTCAAGCTCCTGCATGGCGCAACCCCTTCTCGCGGCAACGATACCGCGCGATTAATAAACGTTGTTCGATAGTCTACCACGGACCGACCCCCGCCCGTCCCACAAGCCGCATCGCACCACAAACCAGTCTTTTTGGGACGGCGCGAATCGTGGCAGACAGCCTCCCAACACGCTAATGGCGGGCGCGCATCTTCACCAAACGCACCATGGCAAGCGCAAAGCCCACAGCGGCCACAGCCATCAACACATAGAACACCGAACGGAAACCAAACAGGAACACATCCGGACGTCCTGCAACAAAACTGGTCACGGCCTCGCCCATCGCCACGCTCATCTGTCCATACAGGATATTCGACGCCACCGTAATGCCGAGTGCCATACCCGCATAACGCGCCAGGCTACCCAGACTACCCGCAAAGCCAAGTGCCTCGCGCGGAGCCGAGCCCATGTACAGCGAGTTGTTGGGGCTCTGGAAAATCGACGTACCGCACGACATAAATGCGACGCAGCACACGATCACAGGGATAGAAGAGTGCTCGTCGAGCGTGCTTACTGCAAAGAGACCGCACACATACACGCCCAGGCCGACCGCCGTGGGACCCTCGCAGCCAACACGGTCCGAAACCGTTCCCGAAAGCGGGCCGATAAAGGCATTCACCATTGGCAGCGCCAAAAAGAGCAATCCGGAAATGTCAGAACCAAAGCCGTGGGCGTCCTGAAAATAGAACGGCAGAATAAACTCGGATGCGCCAATGCCAACGAACACGATGAGCATGCAGGCAAGGTTGATGGTGAAGGCCGAATTTGCAAAACAGCGACGAGCGGCCTCGGCAAGGGGCATGGGACGTTCGCCGGCCTCTGGCCTAACATGCGGCAGCGTGTAGAGTCCCACGATAAACGAGATCACGCCAATGGGCAGGTTGATGAGGAAGATGCTCTCCCAGGGAAAGCTTGCCACCAGCATGCCGCCGAGCACGGGGCCACACATCATGCCGAGGGCCACAAAGGTCGCGAGAATACCCATGGCACGGCCTCGTTCGCGCGCCGGAAACGACTCGGTGATGATACCCATGTTGTTAGCCATGGCCGCCGCGCAACCGATGCCCTGAACAATGCGTGCCAGGATAAGAACCTCAAGCGAGGCCGAAAGGCCGCACAGCAGCGAACCGACCGAAAAGACGATGACGCCCAACTGGAACACATTCACCTTGCCGCGCACGTCGCCCAGACGGCCAAACGGCAACATAGCCACGCACGTCGCGAGCAGATACACCGAACTTACCAGCTGAATGCGATCGAGGCCCACGCCCAGCTCCTTTTGCATCACGGGCAACGCCACGGTCACGACGGTCGAATCCAGACACGACATAAACGTCATGATGAGCACGGTAAACAGAATCGCCCATTTGTTCTTGCCATGGGTGTCGCCCTCAAGGGCAATGTGCTCGCGGCGCAGCTGCTCTGCGGTTTTCTCCATATCCATCCTTTCGAGTGGCGCAAGGCAAAAACGGGGCCCCAATCGCCAGCAAACAGCCGCGATTGGGGTCCCGCCTACGGAATCGGAACGAAAGGTCGCCGAAGCTTTCTGCCAGCATCGGCACCTTATGCGAACGCTAGCCTAGCACTGCTCGAGTGCCTGCTCAAGGTCGGCAATCAAGTCGGCCGTGTCCTCGAGGCCGCACGACAGGCGTACCATATCGGCGGAGATGCCACAGGCGATGAGCTCCTCATCGTTCATCTGGCGGTGCGTGGCATTAGCGGGATGCAGGCAGCAAGTGCGGGCGTCGGCCACATGCGTGGCGATCTGGGCGAGCTTAAGGCTCTTCATAAAGGTCTCAGCCGCCGCGCGACCACCGTTAAAGCCAAAGCTCACAACGCCGCAGGTACCGTTGGGCATGTACTTCTGAGCGATGTCATAGTACTTATCGCCCTCTAGGCCCGGATAGCTCACGAAGCGTACCTTGGGATGACTCTGCAGGAACTTGGCAACGGCCAGGCCGTTCTCACAATGACGCGGCATGCGCACATGCAGGCTCTCGAGCGAGCTGTTCAGGAAGAAGGCCGCCTGCGGGTTCTGCATGGGGCCGAGGTCGCGCATGAGCTGCGCGGTGGCCTTGGTAATGAAGGCGCCCTCGCGACCGAACTTCTTGGCATACGTCACGCCGTGGTAGCTCTCGTCGGGCGTGGTGAGACCCGGGAACTTATCCGCATGGGCCATCCAGTCAAACTGGCCGTGGTCAACGATCACGCCGCCCAGGTAGGCAGCATGTCCATCCATGTACTTGGTGGTGGAGTGCGTAACGATGTCGGCGCCCCACTCAAAGGGACGGCACATCACGGGCGTCGGGAAGGTGTTGTCGACCATCAGCGGCACGCCGTGGTCGTGCGCGGCCTTGGCAAAGCGCTCAATATCGAGCACGGCGAGGGCGGGATTGGCGATCGTCTCGCCAAAGACGAGCTTGGTATTGGGCTCAAAGGCTGCCTCGAGCTCCTCATCAGTGCAGTCGGGGGCGACGAACGTGCAGGTCACGCCCATGCGGCCCATGGTGTGGGCGAGCAGGTTATACGTACCGCCGTAAATGGCAGAACTCGCGACCACATGATCGCCGGCACCGGCCACGTTAAAGATCGCGAGGAAATTCGCAGCCATGCCCGAGCTCGTGAGCATCGCGGCAGTGCCTCCCTCCATCTCGCAGATCTTGGCGGCAACCAGATCGCACGTGGGGTTCTGCAAACGGCTGTAGAAGTAGCCCGACTCCTCCAGGTCAAACAGCTTGCCCATATGCTCCGACGTGTCGTACTTCCACGTGGTGGACTGGTAGATGGGCACCTGGCGCGGCTCGGCATCTCCCGGGTGATAGCCGCCCTGAACACATGTAGTACCGATGGTCTGCTCGCTCATATCTAGCTCCCTTGCCTGGGTTTTAGTTTTATTCGGTTCACGATACCGCTACCCCGCACCCCTCTCAACCCATCCCCAAGGTAGGTTATGGGACAAATTGATCAGGGGTATTTATCTCAAGCCTTGGGCATTTGCTCGATAGATAAAAACGAGGCATACATGAAGCTCTCGATGATTACATGCCCCGTCACGGGTACCATAGGCGGGTACACCGTGACCAAGGAGACAACGATGAAGCAAATCGATACGGCCCAGCTCGACATCACCGCCTGTCAGGCTCAAGCTGCCGATTATCACGCCCGTGGCTTTAACTGCGCCCAGGCCGTCGCCTGCACGCTCGCGCCCGCCGTCGGGCTCGACCCCCAGGTCGCCTTTACCCTCACCGAGGGCTTTGGCGCCGGCATGGGCGGCATGACCGAAACCTGCGGCGCCATCTCGGGCGCCGTGGCCATCATGGGCTTTGTAATGAGCGACGGCATGGAAAACCCCAAGACCAAGGGCCAGACCTACAAGCTGTCGCGCGAAATCGCCAAGCGTTTTGGCGAGAAGAACACAACGACCGTCTGCGGCACGCTCAAGGGCATCGGATCGGATAAGGGACCGCTGCGCAGCTGTCCCGGCTGCATCGACGATGCCGTCGAAATCGCATGCGATATGCTAAAGCAGCTCGCCGAGTAAACGATATCAACAGAAAACGACGGCCGGCGCGCTTGAGATTCATCCAAAAGCACGCCAGCCGCCGCCGTTAGAACTCAGCAAATTCGGGAGCGCCGACCTCAATCTCCTCGCGCCCCGCCATAAGCTCGCGCATCTTAGCGCAAAACGGCTCCTGCTCCCCCGCCTTAAACACCAAATGAAGTGACACGGCGTCCGCGTAATCGGTATCCGAAACCTTGGCACCCGAATCCTGCGCCAAGCGAAGCACCTGCTCGTACTGCGGATAGGCCACATGCACGTCAACCGGCACGACGCTTGTCATCTCAACGATCTGCCCGGCCTCCTGAGCCGCGGCCACCGCCGCCTGCGTCGCAGCGGTATAGGCGCGCACCAAGCCACCAGGCCCCAACAGCGTGCCACCAAAATAGCGCGTCACCACGCAGCAAACATTTTTGAGCTCTGCGCCGCGCAACACCTCGAGCGTCGGCATACCGCTCGTGCGGCTCGGCTCACCGTCATCGCTCTGGCGCTCGCGTCCATCGACCAAAATCCACGCGGGGACATTGTGTCGAGCGTCGTAATGACGCTTGCGAACCATCTCGATAAAGGCATTCGCCTCATCCTCGGACTCAATATGGACCAGCTGGGCAATAAACCGGCTCTTGCGATCCACAAACTCGCCCGAAGCCTCAATATTCGATTGCAGAGTAAAATAGCTGTCCAACAAAGCCCCTCAACAACAAGCAAAGCAACAAACAGCCTCAATAATACGGCAAAGACCGTACCGATAACCCCAGTAAATAGAACGGCAACGCCAATGACCAGGCAAAAACAGTGAGACGTCAAGGATGACGGCGCCGATGAATCCGTCAACGAAAGCGAGAACCCGTCAGCGCGAGCAAGGTGCCTTGAAAGACGAGATTGCAACAGAAATGAGGCTGCCGATGATCAGGCACAAGCAGCGAGACGGCGTCAGCTGAGTCGATTTGGCCCGAAAGAGGAGGGAGCACGCCTTATGGCGGCGACCGACGAATGAGCGCCAAATCGGCCAGCTGACGCCGTCGCAGCGTCAACATAGTTGCTGAGTGGGCCTATAAGCCGGGTTCTGTCGTGAACGGTCATTTATCTTGTCTGCACGTTACCGTGCAGCTCCACGCACGCTACCCGAACGCGGACCGGGCCGGCCCATAGCGTTCCTATTCGCGCTTGCTCCGGATGGGGCTTGCCAAGCCGCCGTGTTGCCACGACGCTGGTGGTCTCTTACACCACCGTTTCAGCTTTTCCCTTTACGCCTTGCGGCGCAGGTGGGAGTCTTCTTTTCTGCGGCGCTTTCCGTCGGATCACTCCGCCCGGCCGTTAGCCGGCATCCCGCCCTCTGGAGCCCGGACTTTCCTCACGCGTACTGCAAACAGCACATCGCGCGACCGTCTGGCCCACTCAGCAGTGCAAGAGTGTAGCACACCGTTGCCGCAGGCAATGGCACAACAAAAGCGTTCGACACGATAAACCAAGAACCACGCCATGCAGTACAATAGGGTTGTCGATGGGCAATGTCGTCAGTCGAGACGCGACCGCGCTCCGCACCCCTCCGTCTACTCGGTGCGTTCCCGCCTCCTCCCCGAGGCGGGATGTCGGCATTTTTTCATTCACCGACAACCCAATAGCCTGTGGACAGCCCGGGTAGCATCGCGTGCATCAGCAGCGAAAGCAAAAAGGGACCCGTCCATTGCGGACGGATCCCTTAAAACAAGTGATCGTCAAACCGATTTACTCGGCGTCGGTCTCCTCGTCCTTCTTCTCGGAAGGAAGCGGGGTAACCTCGATCTCGACGCCCAGAGTCTCAGCAGCGGACTTCATGGACAGAGAGATACGACGACGGTCGAGGTCGATCTCCATGACCTTGACCTGAACCTTGTCGCCCACGTGGGTGACCTGAGAAGGCTGGTCGACGTGCTTGTTGGCCATCTCGGAGATGTGCACCAGGCCCTCGATGCCCTCGCCCAGGTCGACGAAAGCGCCAAACGGGACAAGCTTGGTCACAGTGCCCTCGACGATAGCGCCGACGGGGTACTTCTTGACCAGTGCGCGCCACGGATCCTCGGTGGTCTGCTTGAGACCCAGGGAGATGCGCTCGCGGTTGAGATCGACGTCGAGAACCTCGACCTCGACCTCCTGGCCGACCTTGACAACCTCGGAAGGATGGTTGACGTGGTTCCAGGAGAGCTCGGAGATGTGGATGAGGCCGTCGATACCGCCGAGGTCGACGAAGGCGCCGAAGTCGACGATGGAGGAAACGGTGCCCTGGAGACGCATACCAGACTTGAGCTTGGACAGGATCTCGGAGCGCTCGGCCTTACGGGACTCCTCGAGCACGACGCGACGGGAGAGGACGACGTTGTTGCGGTTACGGTCCATCTCGATGACGCGGGCCTCGATGCGGGTGCCCATGTAAGAGGTGAGGTCCTTGACGCGACGGAGGTCGACGAGGGAAGCAGGCAGGAAGCCACGCAGGCCGATGTCGAGGATCAGGCCGCCCTTGACAACCTCGATAACCTCGCCCTCGACGTTCTCGCCGGAGTTGAACTTCTCCTCGATGCGGTTCCAAGCACGCTCGTACTCGGCACGCTTCTTGGACAGGACCAGACGACCGTCCTTGTCCTCCTTCTGGAGAACCAGAGCCTCGATGGGATCACCGAGTGCAACGATGTCTGCAGGGTTAGCGTCCTTGCGGATGGACAGCTCGCGGACCGGGATAACGCCCTCGGACTTGAATCCGATGTCAACGAGCACCTCGTCATGCTCGATCTTAACGACAGTGCCGTTAACGAGATCGCCCTCATCAAAGTCGGTAATCGTACCGTCGATGAGGTTGTTCATCTCCTCCTCGTTGACATCGTCAAGAGAGAAAATGGACGAGTTCTGAATCTCACTCAAAGGTGGACCCCTTTCGAACTACGGGGCCCCGATTGCTAGGACCTACAGAAGGGTGCGACAAGCACACAACGTTTAGGAACACTCGGGAGCCGACAGATACTAATGTGACGCTTATGCAATCACGTTCGTATAGGTTACGGGGAAATGAGTTCGATTTCAAGCGTGAACTGCGATTTTTTACTCGTGTGGAGACTTTTTCGTAATCTTATGAACACACGTCTCCGCAACTTGACGATAACCAGCTAGGCATTCGGCTTTGGGGTAAAGTATCCGGAGCCAACGATTCTAGATCGATTTTTCGAGAAAGGTGCCCGCGTGCTCAAAGCAGTCGTTTTCGATATGGACGAGACGCTTCTCAGCATCAACCTCAACGCATTCATCCTTCGGTATTTTAAGGATGTCTCGTCGATGCTCGCAGACATCGGCCGCCGCAGCCGCGGTGGCACGATGGCACGCCTCGGCACCATCCTGGTCGACCTCAACGCCAATCGCCGCAGCGGCACGGACAACCGCACCAATCTTGAGTTTTACCAAGAAGAGGTCGAGCGCCGATGCGGGATCTGCCTCTCCGATCCCCTCATCTACGAGGCGTTTACCTACTACGACCGCGAAGTTCTTCCGTACAAGAACGACGATGTCATCAACGCCCACGCCATGCCCGGCGCGCACGCCGCGCTCCAGGCCGTACAGGACGCAGGACTGCGTTGCGCGCTCTTTACCAACCCCAGCTTTCCGCAGGGGGCCATCGAGTGCCGCATGGGTTGGGGCGACCTGACCGACGCCCCCTTTGAGCTCGTCACACACATGGGAAACACCACCCGCTGCAAGCCCGATGCCACCTACTACCTAGAGCAGCTTCAGGTGATGGGGCTCGAGCCGCACGAGGTTCTTATGGTGGGCAACGATCCCAAACGCGACTTCCCCAGCCCCACCTGCGGCATTCAGACTGCCTATGTGGGCCAAGGCAAGCCCAGCCGAGCCACCTGGCACGGAACCATGGAAGACTTCGCCCGCGATTTCAACTCCGTAGTAGAAGCCTTCTACGAACACCAAGTAGCCGACGTACTGTCCTAACAAACTCGAGTCTTGCCGATCATGATGTTGAGGATCTCGACGTCGGTGTCCTTCATGCCCACACGGCCTACATAGCCCATGCTGGCGATTGTCTGCTCGACGGTATCCTGGATCAGGCCCTCACCGGCACGGAAGCCGCGGCCCTGCATGGCCATATCGTGGCCCAGAATCGCCGCATCAACGGCAGCGGAAATCTTGGCGGCACAGCTTGCCTTGGCGCCATCGCACACGATGCCGCCCACGTTACCGAGCGTGTTCGAAACCGTCGCGCCAATCTGCTCGCGCGTGCCACCACACAGCCAGGTAATCGCGGCACCGGCACCGCATGCGGCGCAAATAGCACCGCAAAACGCCGAGAGCGCACCAATATAGCTCTTGATATGCACGGCGATCAGATCGGACAGCATCACGGCGCGCACCAGGCGATCATGGTCGCAGCGCAAATACTCGGCATACTCCATAACGGGCAAGGCACAGGTAATGCCCTGATTGCCCGAGCCGCACACGATGGCGACCGGCAGCGCGCAGCCGTTCATGCGGGCATCGGACCCGGCGGCCGCACGGGCACGGGCACGGCAGGCGACGTCATCGGCACGAGCGCCCAGCAGCGTACGGCCCACCTCGGCACCCCAAGCGTGCGCCAGGCCCTCGGCACTGATCGCACCGTTCAGCTCAATCTGACGCTCAACGGCAGCGCGGGCGTCCTCAATGTCACCGTCCTCGATAAAGTCGACGATGGACTCAATCGACATGGGCGTATCGGCGCTATCTGCCGCACGCTCGGCCACGACGCGCTCGGCGCAGGCGGCACACTCCCCCGCCGACTTGCCGCACACCGGAATACCGTCGAGCGTATGGCACGTAACATTGGTGTGGTGGTCGGTAATCTCGACGACCGCGGTATGGCCCCCAGCCGTCGCAGTCACCTTGATGTAGAGGTTGGGCACTCCCTCGACAAGCGACACATCGCAGTAGCCGGCGTCAGCGAGGAGCTCGGCCACGCGAGCGCGGTCTTCATCGTTAACGCTCTCGAGAACCTCGAGCGCGCTCTTAGCGTCGCCGCCCACGGCACCCAGCACGGCCGCGGCCTCAATACCGTGCATACCGCCCGAGTTGGGCACGGTCACGCTCTTGACGTTCTTGATGATGTTGCCCGAGCAGGCAACATCCATATGATCGGGTTCGCAACCGAGCGTCTGACTCGCCAGCGCCGCCGCATAGGCAACGGCAATGGGCTCGGTGCAGCCGAGTGCACAGACAAGTTCGCGGTTCAAAACATCGCAAAACGCGGCATCACGGATGGAATCGGCAGGCATAGGTATCTCCTACTTGTATAAAGGGCTGGGCTCTCGATAATAGTTAGCTCTTTTATTTGATAACAATGCATCAAAAACCGCAACCCAAGTTCCGGCGGACGGCGTTCAAGCGCAAACTGACAGCATTAATACATGAAAAACTAGTCTTGTTGCATGCTAAAGCGTTTGACCAAAAAACGCCCGAGCGTTTACACAAAAGTCGCGCTATCATGCAGTCGAACGCGGTAAAACCTTTAGCAATTCCGCCGCACGGACCAGAGAGGAACCACTCATGAAGATTGGTATCGGCAACGACCATGCCGCCGTCGAGCTCAAGAACATCATTTCCGAGCACCTGAAGGAGCGCGGCTGCGAGGTCGTGAACTTTGGAACCGACACCTCCGAGAGCTTTGATTACCCCATCGCCGGCTACAAGGTGGGTAAGGCCGTTGCCAACGGTGACGTCGACCTGGGTATCCTGATCTGCGGTACCGGCGTCGGCATCAGCCTGGCCGCCAACAAGGTCGAAGGTGTTCGCGCCGTCGTGTGCTCCGAGCCCTTCAGCGCCAAGCTCTCCCGCATGCACAACAATACCAACGTGCTCGCCTTTGGCGCCCGCGTCGTGGGCTCCGAGCTCGCCAAGATGATTGTCGACGAGTGGCTCGACGCCGAGTTTGAGGGCGGTCGTCATGAGCGTCGCGTTAACCTCCTCAACGAGATCGACCACACGCGCGGCCTCAAGGTCGTCGACGAGGCCTAAACTACTCAGTGCCACAAGCTAACAGCAGGGGGCCCGCTCGAAACTCATGTCCGAGCGGGCCCCTTCATAGATTTTGGAATAAAAAGGGCGCCGCGGATGCAGTTCCGCGGCGCCAAAGCCACACGCTAACAGCTTTAAGGAGTCAAAGCTGGCTTAGCCAAAGAAGCGCTTGATCTCGATCTCGGCGTTCTCCAGGCAGTCGGAGCCGTGGATCACGTTGGCGTTGACATCGACAGCGAAGTCGCCGCGAATGGTGCCGGGGGCAGCATCAAGCGGGTTGGTAGCGCCCATAAGGGTGCGCATCTTAGCAACAGCGGAGAGACCGGAAACGACCATCTTGACGACCGGACCGCTCGTCATAAAGTCACAGAGACCGCCAAAGAAGGGCTTGTCGGCCAGATGGGCGTAGTGCTCCTCGACGGTAGCGCGCTCGAGCGTGGTCATCTCCATGCGCTCGATGACAAGGCCGCTGCGCTCAATGCGAGCAACGATCTCGCCGATCTTGCGGTCGCGCACGGCGTCGGGCTTAATCATGATGAAGGTCTTCTCGATAGCCATAAGGTAGCCTTTCAAGTAGGTTCGCGCGTGCCCAAGTCCCATTCCGGCACCCGCCTGGACTGCATCGTAACAGAGTTTTAGCTGCCGTTAAACAAAAAGCTGTTTATTGAAACGCTGCAATTTATTAAAACGCTCCATATGTGTCACTTCTGTTTCGAAGCCCGATTAGAGTACCATCCGACCGCCCATCAACCGCATCGAACAGAGCAGACGGTCGGTTGCCACCCGCGAACGTGCCCCCTTCACAACCTGCCCAAAGGTCCTACAGAAGTTCTCGACAAGCCCCTCCCCCATAGCAACAAAATACGGACGCCCACACCAGCAGACGCCCGTAAAAGCAAAAACGATTTATCAATAAATGGCCAAAGCCGCTTCAGCCAGACCCCTACTTTGCCCCGTGACCCATCTCGACAACCTTGGTCAGCGATCCAAACACGCCCTCGTCGGCCACGAGCTGTGCCTCGGCACGCTGCAGCTGCACGGAAACGGCGGCAGGAGCGGTGCCGCCCTCGGTCGTGCGCGCGGCGACAATCGACGGGATATCGAGCGCCTCGGTAATGTCGTGCTCAAAGAGCGGGCTCGCCTCCTGGAACACCTCAAACGGCAGGTCCTCAAGATTGCAGCCGCGCTTCTCACACATCAGGACCAGATGGCCCACCACGGCATGTGCCTCGCGGAACGGCAGACCACGCTTAGCCAGGTAATCGGCAACATCAGTGGCGGCAAGGTGTCCCACGCCACACTCGCGCGCCATGGCATCCTCGTTGACGGTCCAGGTCGAAATCATTCCGGCCATAACGGACAGGCACTGCAGGAGCGTGTGAGCGGTATCGAGAGCGCCCTCCTTGTCCTCCTGCAAGTCCTTGTTATAAGCAAGCGGCAGGCCCTTCATGGTTACGAGCAGCTGCACCAGGTTGCCGTACACGCGACCGCTCTTGCCGCGGATAAGCTCGGCAAAGTCGGGATTCTTCTTCTGCGGCATGATGGACGAGCCGGTGGAGTACGAGTCGGAAAGCGTGATAAAGCCAAATTCAGAGCTCGACCACAGCACGATCTCCTCGGAAAGACGCGACAGGTGCATGGCCATGACGGAGCCGGCGTAATGCAGATCGAGCAGGAAATCACGGTCGGAAACCGCATCGAGCGAGTTGGGAATCACGCCCGCAAAGCCAAGTTCGGCAGCCGTCATCTGGCGATCGAGCGGATAGCTCGTACCGGCAAGCGCGGCAGCGCCCAGCGGGCAGTTGTCGGCGGCATCAAAGGCGGCCTTCAGGCGTGTAAAGTCGCGCGCGAACATCCAGGAATACGCCAGCAGATGATGCGACAGCAGCACGGGCTGAGCATGCTGCATGTGCGTGTAGCCCGGCAGAATCACCTTGTCGTACTTCTTGGCCGCATCCACCAGCACATGGCGCAGCTCAAGATTGGCCTCCATGAGCTCCTTGGCCAGCGCCTTGACGCCCAGTCGCGTATCGGTCGCCACCTGGTCGTTGCGCGAACGCCCGGTATGCAAACGCTTGCCAGCCTCGCCGATGCGACGCGTCAGCTCGCTCTCGATGGACATATGGATGTCTTCGTCGTTGATATCGAAGGTGAAGTTGCCGGCATCGATATCCTGTTCGATTCCGGTCAGGCCCTCGGCAATCGTCTGCTCGTCCTCGGCACTGATGATGCCTTGGGCGGCCAGCATCTTGGCATGCGCCTTAGAGCCGGCGATATCCTGCTTATAGAGATGTTTGTCGACCGGCAGCGACGCGCCAAACTCCTGCGTGACCTCGGCCACGCCCGCCTCAAAACGACCGCCCCAAAGAGCCATGGAACCGTCTCCTTTCTCCAAATACCAAAACAAGCGCCCAAAGCAATGCGCCATATCGCTAAAGCGATTTTTCAACCGCTAGTTTTGCATATTCCCCACCGTGCGCGAGGCCATATAGCTAATTTGCAAAGAAGTGACGCACCATGCACTTGGCACCCAACGTCTCCCTCCGGATGTTGCCCTGCGAACCATCGATCCAAGCCTTCAGGCTCATAGGGACGTCCTCGACCTTTGCAGCATCGAGCTCAGGCACGAGGGCAAGTAAAGCATGCGCGATAGCATTGAACATAATGGATACTCCTCATATATATAGGCGCAGAGCCGCCAAATTGATAGAAGGAGCCCCGCCGGACAACCCCGGCGGGGCTCGGACTCAGCCGCAGTCGCGGCGTCATATATGCGGGCGGAACGTAGGGGCCACCGATGTTAAGAAGTGTCAGCAAGCATAACGAAAGGTAGGGACCCCGTGCGCCCGTTATGTATCACGCGGATGGGCCGCGCGGATACCAAGGGAAGGAAGACTTAAGCCTGAGCGGCAGCAGAGCTGGGGCCCTGGACCTTTGCCCACGTCTTGAGCGACAGCGTATCGATCTCGATAAAGCCGGCGCTGGCCTTCTCGTCAAACGTGGTGTCGCGGTCGTAGGTAGCCAGACCGTAGTCGTAGAGGCTGAAGGGGCTCTTGCGGCCGACGACATGGCAGTTGCCCTTAAAGAACTTCAGACGGACAGTGCCGGTCACGAACTTCTGGGTATCGGCCATAAAGGCATCGAGCGCGTTTTTGAGCGGGCTGTACCACTGGCCGTTGTAAACGGCGGTGGCCCAATCCTGCTCGAGCTTAATCTTGGTCTTGAGCAAATCGCCCTCGACGCAGATGTCCTCAAGCGCCTTGTGGGCGGTGATGAGCGTCAGGGCTCCGGGAACCTCATAGCACTCGCGGCTCTTGAGGCCCACCAGACGATCCTCGACCAGGTCAAGACGGCCAAAGCCGTTGTCGCCCGAAATCTTGTTGAGGGCGATGACGATCTCGGAGAGCTTCATCTTCTTGCCGTCGACGGCGACGGGCTTGCCGGCCTCAAACTCAATCTCGGTGTAGGTCGGGGTGTCCGGCGTGTCCTCGGGGTTCTTGGTCATAACCCAGGCGTCGTCGAGCGGCTCGTTCCAGGGATCCTCCAGGTGACCGCACTCAATGGCACGACCCCACAGGTTGTCGTCGATGGAGTAGGGGTTGTCGTTGGCACCCTCGGGAACCGGCACGTTGTGGGCGTGGGCATAGGCGACCTCGTCGGGACGGCACTTCAGGTCCCACTCGCGAACCGGGGCGATAACCTTGAGCTCGGGGTCGAGGGCCTTGACGGCGGCCTCAAAACGGACCTGGTCGTTACCCTTGCCGGTGCAGCCGTGGGCGACGTAGGTCGCGCCAAACTCGTGGGCGACCTCAACAAGCTTCTTGGCAAGCAGCGGGCGAGACAGAGCGGAGAGCAGCGGGTACTTGTTCTCGTACATGGAGTTTGCCGCGATGGCTTTAGTCAGGAACTCATCGGAGAACTCGTCGCGCAGGTCGAGCACCTGGCAATCGAGAACGCCCAGGTCGAGCGCCTTCTGCTTCTTGGCATCCAGTCCGGTCTCTTCCTGGCCCACGTTGCCGCAGACACAAACGACATCGAGATTCTTCTCGTCCTGGAGCCACTTGACACATACGGATGTATCAAGACCACCGGAATATGCGAGAACGACTTTTTCCTTGCTCATGGCTGTTTCCTTTCGCCCTTGGTAGCTAGTTAGAACATCGGTCAGTTGCAAGTCACCTTGAGGTCAAAAACCGTGCAATATCAGGTTATTCAGCAGAATGCATCACAGGCATGCCCTAGAAACATGCGGCTATGTCGTGCTTAAACCCAACGACCTCAAAATGACTCTGTTGAGGCATTGCGCCCCATGCGGACAGAGACGATTGTTATCGTCGTCGGGAAATTGCGCGCTGGCGTCGGATGGCATTGTCTGCAGTGGTGATGATCTTTACGAACTGCATCTGCCTCTCCTTTCACCTATCGCCGGGCGCAATTCTAATATCGTAAACGGTACCTTTTCCTCGGTAAGCGGTTGTTTTTCCGTCTCCGTTTTCGATGGTCGCTATATTACGCTAAAGTGCCTGCAGCACAAGCGACAAATTCAAATTTCTGAAAAGTTTTTTCATTACTTTGTGAAGCGTGGTGCAAATACGCTCCGTTCCTGCGAAAATACGCCCGACTACGAATTGATGGTTATAACGTCTGAAACAATCTCGAAACGAAAGGCTCGCTTTTATGCAAACTTACGAATCGGACGCCAATATTGGAAACATTAAGATTCTCGCCGTTGATATGGACAAGACGCTTCTCACCGACGAGCGCGTGCTACCTCAGGGTCTTGATGAGCGCCTGGACAAGCTCGCCGAGGCTGGCATCGTGTTCTGCCCCGCTAGCGGACGTCCAGCCCCCAAGCTCGAGGAGATGTTCGAGGGCATCAAGAACCGCCTCGCCTTTTGTCCCGACAACGGAGCCTGCGTGATCTATCGCGGCAACTATATCTATAAGAGCAACATCGATGTGGCGCTGTATCAGCAGGTCTTGAGCCGTGCCTCGGAGGACCCGCGCGCCGTTCCCGTCCTGTGCTGCTTCGACGAGTTCTACGTGCTTGCCCGCGACCATCAGTACCACGACGAGATCAGCGTCTACTACAACACAATCAACTACGTCGACAGCTTTGAGGGCATTGATTTCGAGTCCAACAAGATTTCGGTCTTCTTCCCCGGCTACGACGCCGAGCCCGCTTTCCGCGAGACCTATAGCCCCGAGTTCTCGGACAAGCTCTACGTCACCAACGCCGGGCGCGAGTGGATCGACTTTATGAACCTGGGTGTCGACAAGGGCGCCGGCGTCGCTCACCTGTGCGAGCACCTGGGCATCGATATCGCCGACGCCGCCGCCGTGGGCGATACGTACAACGACATCCCCATGCTGGAGCGCGTCGGTCACAGCTTTATCGTGGACAATGCCGAGGAGCACATGAACGCGCATGCCAAGTGGCGCATTCCGAGCAACAACGACGGGGGCGTACTGACGCTCATCGACGCCATCTTGGCGGCTCGTTAACGTGGCTCGTCGGACCTGGCCGGGCGAGGCGGGTAAGTTTTTCGTTCGGTCAGGTCCTGGGCTCGCTCGGAAAGCACATTAAGTGCTTTCCGGCT
>URGF01000036.1 GCA_900547285.1 uncultured Collinsella sp. | reverse complement strand
CACCTGCCAGGATGTAGCCGACGAGCAAATCGAGGGCCACAAGATTCTGGCCGAGCTGGCAGACCTCGCCAAGCAGTCCAAGCGCGAGCCCATTCCGGCCTCCGAGCTGGTCATTGGTCTTAAGTGTGGCGGCTCCGACGGTCTTTCAGGCATTACCGCCAACCCCACGATCGGTCGCGTGAGCGATATGGTCGTCGCCCGTGGCGGCACGTCGGTGCTTACCGAGGTGCCCGAGATGTTTGGCGCGGAGAGCATCCTGCTCGACCGTTGCGAGAACGAGCAGGTCTTTAACGCCGCTTCCGACATGCTCAATGGATTTAAGGACTACTTTATTAGCCACGGCGAGGTCGTTTATGAGAACCCGAGTCCCGGCAACAAGGACGGCGGCATTACCACGCTCGAGGACAAGAGCTGCGGCTGCGTGCAAAAGGGCGGATCTGCCCCCATCGTCGACGTACTGCCGTATGCCGGTCAGGCTACCAAGCATGGCCTGAACATGCTGTGCGGTCCGGGCAACGACATGGTATCCACCACGGCCCTGACGGCTGCCGGCTGCCACGTAATCCTGTTCTCGACCGGCCGCGGCACGCCGTTTGGCGCACCGGCGCCTACACTCAAGGTGTTCACCAACCAGCGTCTGTGCGACCACAAGGCCAACTGGATGGACTTTAACGCCGGCGTGGTCGCCACGGGCGAGCGTACGCTCGACGAGGCTGCCCACGACCTGTACCAGCTGGTGCTAGAGACGGCGAGCGGCAAGCTTACGAGTGCCGAGCGTCGCGGCTGCCACGAGATCAGCATTTGGAAGGATGGCGTCTGCCTGTAGCGGTAAATGGGTTCGCATAGGGCGCTATTGACCATGGCCCCGTCGGGAGTGTTCCCGGCGGGGCCATGTTTGTTCTGTCTGTTCGGGCGTGTCTTTCTGAGGGTACGGGAGCGGCGAAAACAATAAACGTTCACCTAGTCGGCCTCAAATTTAAACCCACTCAATACCCATGTAATCGTGATTTTTTCCAAGTCAGATGTCCGTTTAACGGCAAAAAACGACCGTTCAAGGATAATATACAAGTGAACGTTCACCTATCATATGCAATCGCGCATAATCTAGCTAAACGTTCACCCTACGAGTGGGCGATATGCAGACAGACGTCGGTATGGACTCCAATGTCTTGTTCCAAGACAATCGAGAAAAGAGAGGGAGCTCGATGACTAACAAGATCGGTAAAAAGCGCAAGATCACATTCTGGACGCGCTTGGGCTTTGGTATGGGCGGTATGCTCAACTCCGGTGCCCTGAGCTTTATGCACAGCTACATGGTGCTGTTCCTGTCCACGGAGTGCGGTCTGTCCGCAGGCGAGGCTGCGCTGATCAGCTCGTTCGCCATCTATCTCAACGCCATTCTTTGCCCGCTGATGGGTTTTGTGGCCGATAACTTCTATGCCACCAAGATTGGCCGCATCTTTGGCCGTCGCCGTTTCTGGATCTTGCTGGCTATCCCGATGATGGTCGCCGAGCCGCTCATCTTTGTGGCTACGCCGTTTGGTTTCCCGTACTACTTTGCGCTGTACCTGATCTACAACGTCGCGTACACGTTCTGCACCGCCAACCTGTCGCCGCTGACCATCGAGATGACCGACGACTTCAAGGAGCGTACGTACCTCACCGGCTACAAGCACCTCTTTGGTAACGCCGCCGGCTTCCTGATGGCAGCACTCGTCGGCTTTGGCTTTGGCACCTTCGGAGAGACCAACCCGTTCAGCTACTTCATCATCGCTACGATCAACGCTTCGGTCATGGCAATCTCGCTGCTGTGCGTGTACCTGTCTACGTGGGAGCACACCCCCGAGGAGGTCGCTCAGGAGAAGATCGAGAGCGTCGGCGAGGGTATCAAGAAGTTTTTCATCGACGTTATCTCTACCTTCCGCAACAAGTCCTTCCGCAAGGTCCTGTATGCGCAGGTCTCCACGAAGCTCGCCGCTGCCTGCTGGTCTGCGTGCCTGTCCTTCTTCATCGTCTACTGTCTGCAGATTCCTAAGTCCTACGAGTCCGTGATGGAGATGCCCGGCAAGGTCGTCGCTATCGTCTGCACCGCCATCTGGGTCGCCCTCATGGCCAAAAAGGGCTTCCACAAGTCTTGGTACCTGGCAAACGTCGGTTGCGCCGCGTGCATCATTGCCTACAACTACTTCGCCTTTGGTCAGATCAACGGCACCTCCACGGTCGCCATCGCCATGATCGCCTACCCCATCATCTTCGCCATCTGGAAGTTCTTCTACGTTGGCTTCCAGTATCTGCCCGATGTTCTGCTCAACTACATCCCCGATGTCGATGAGCTCATCACCCTGCGTCGTCGCGAGGGCATCTACAGCTCCGCTCAGCAGCTCTGTCAGCAGATCGCCCAGGCTATCGCCGTTAACGCATGGGCCATCGTCCTTGCTGCCTCCGGCTTCATTCAGACCGCCGGCAACAGCGACGCCGTGACCCAGCCCGCCACCGTGCCTCTGTACATCTGCGGCTACATGCTCATCGGCTGCGCCGGCTTCTTCCTGCTCGCGGCTGTCCTTGCCCGCGGCATCAAGATCGACAAGGAGCAGTGCGACGTCCTTTGCGACGAGATCCGCCGCGTCAAGGAGGGCGGCAAGATGGCCGACGTCAAGCCCGAGGTCAAGGCGCTTTGCGAGGAGCTCTCCGGCTTTAAGTACGAGGACTGCTTTGCCCACAACAACGTTGGCTTCCAGGACGGTAGCGTAACCCCCGCCGAGTAAGGCCGACAAATCGTCCAAATCACAGGGCCGTGCCACCGGAATTCCGCCGGCAGGCACGGCCCTTTTTTAACAGCGTACAATTTGCCTTTAGAGCATCTTTTTGAGGGAGAAATCCATGGAGACGAACGTAATCTGGTGCAACGCCCGCGCGGCCGTGATTGAGCTTGACGACGGCGGCTACTTTACCTGTGCCGATACGTGGGAGATCTTTGTCAACGACGAGCCCGCCGGTACCACGAATACGGTCGAGACCTATGTCGACGGCCTGACCCCCGGCAAGCGCAACCTGGTTCGTTTTGTTTGTGGCGAGCGTGAGCTGAGCGTAGGTGTCACCACGCCGGCTGAGCCCTTTTCCATCAACGTTCGCGACTGTGGCGCCAAGGGCGATGCCGAGCATGATGACACCACCAACATCCAGGCTGCCATCATGGCCTGCCCCAAGGGTGGCCGCGTGCTGATCCCCGCAGGTAGTTATCGCATCAAGTCTCTCTTCCTTAAGAGCAATATCAACATCGAGCTCGCCGAGGGAGCGGTGCTGCTGGCTCGCCACGATCGTGCGGCGCTTGCCTACATCCCCGGTACGGTCACGGGCGACGAGGGTGCTGGGTATGCTGGCACCGATATGCTGCCCCTGGGCCGCTGGGAGGGCGAGAGCTTCTCGACATACTGCTCTACCTTTACGGGTCTGAGCGTGCACGACGTGTGCATCTATGGTCGCGGCGCGATCGACGGTCAGACTGATTTTGCCGAGGACAACTGGTGGAACAAGGACTTTAAGAACATCTTCCGTCCTGAGGAGGGCCGCGAGGTCGCCCGCCCGCGCATGATTTTCCTGTCCGAGTGCCAAAACGTGAGCTTGGCCGGCTTCACCGTCCGCAACAGCCCGGCGTGGAACATCCACCCCATCCTGTGCGAGCACGTCGATGCGCTCTGCCTGTCCATCGAGGGCCCCAAGAACTCCCACAACACCGACGGTTTCGATCCCGAGAGCTGCGGCTTTGTCCGCATCCTTGGCTGTCAGTTCTCGGTGGGCGACGACTGCATCGCCATCAAGAGCGGCAAGCTGGGCATTGAGCCCGAGCTTCGTCCCGCCACGCACGACGTGCTGATCTCTCACTGCTACATGCACGATGGTCACGGCGCCGTGGTCCTGGGTTCAGAGGCTGCCGGCGGCATCAAGGACCTTACCGTGAGCAAGTGCCTCTTTGAGCGCACCGACCGCGGCCTGCGCGTCAAGACCCGCCGCGGGCGCGGCAAGGATGCCGTCAACGAGGGCATTACCTTTGAGCACATTCGCATGGATGAGGTGCTCACGCCCTTCGTGGTCAACTCCTTCTACTTCTGCGACAAGGACGGCAAGACCGATTACGTGCAGTCTCGCGAGACGCTGCCTGTCGACGACCGCACGCCCGGCTTTGGTGCCACGACGTTTTGCGATATCGAGGCCACCAACTGCCATGCTGCCGCGGCCTATATCACGGGTCTGCCCGAGAGCAAGGTGACGCGTCTGACGTTCCAAGACGTTCACGTGACCTTTGCCGACGATGCCGAGCCCTTTGTCCCGGCCATGGCCTGCGGCGTTGAGCCCATGGTGCGTCAGGGCATCATTGCGCAAAACGTCAAGGTGCTCGACCTGCAAAATGTGGTGATCGAGGGCCAGGACGGCGAGGAGCTGCAGCTCCAGAACGTCGACAAGGTTGTCCGTTCCTAACTCGGGTTGATGACCAGGGCTGCATTGTCGGATAAATCGGCAATGCAGCCCTTGTGCGATACGGCCGTGTGCGCTGCGCTACGCATCATGGTGAAAGGGAATACATGCTCAATAAAACGATTCCTGTCGGGGTCGATGGCTCGTCTGCCACGATTACGTCTTATGTTTTTGCCCCGACCGAAGATGCTTATGCTTTAAAACCGCTGCCTGCAGTTGTGGTCGTGCCAGGAGGCGGCTACGATCACGTTTCGCCGCGCGAAGGCGAGCCGGTAGCGCTCCGTTTGTTGGCGATGGGCTACCAAGCGTTTGTGCTGAACTACTCGGTTGCTCCGGCTGTCTATCCGCTGGCATTGCAAGAACTCGCGCGGGCGGTCGATACCGTCCGAGGCCATGCGGCAGAGTACTGTGTCGATCCTGATCGGATTACGGTCATGGGTTTTTCGGCCGGTGGGCATCTAGTTGGCTTGCTCGGGGCGCTTTGGGACCAACCCTGGCTTGCAGAGTCGATTGCGGCATCTCCTGAGTCGATTCGGCCTGACGCACTTTGCTTGGGCTATCCGGTCGTAAGCTCGGGGGCCTATGCTCATCGTGGTTCATTTGAACACCTAACGGGTGCCGATGGCGCTTTGGCTCAAAAGTTGTCGATCGAGAATATGGTGGGCGAGGGCTTCCTCCGTACGTTCTTGTGGCATACCGCCGAGGATGCATCGGTACCAGTTCAAAATAGCCTCCTTCTTGCGCAGGCTCTTGCCGACCACGGGATTGGCTTTAGCCTACATGTCTTTCCGCATGGAAAGCATGGGGCATCGCTCGCCACGGCCCTAACGGCATTTAAGGGCTGCGCCGAGCATATTCAGCCACAAGTTCAGGGCTGGCCTGAACAGTTCGCTTCCTGGGAGCGTGATGGACGATGAGCGAAAGTATCTATACGCTGCGCGTTTCGAGGGCTGCGGCAGGAGCGTATCCAACGATTTCCGATGCCTTGGCGGCAGCCGATCAGCTCTATCCGGATGCCGAGCAACCGGTGATGATTCGCGTCGATCCGGGCGAGTATCGCGAGCGGGTCGAGATTCATCGCTCGCATGTGACGATTGAGGGAGAGACGGCCGACAGCGTGCGTATCGTGGGCAGCCTGGGTGCCAAGATGCCTTCGGAGGACGGCTCGGGCGTGGACGGCACGCTCGGCACGTTTAGGACCTATACCGTTTTGGTCGATGCCGACGACGTACGGCTCGAGAACCTCACGATCGAAAACGATGCGGGCGATGGGCGCGAGGTCGGTCAGGCGATTGCCCTGTATGCCGATGGCGACCGTCTGGTTGTCGATGCCTGCTGCATTAAGGGGCACCAGGACACACTGTTTTTGGGTCCGCTGCCGCCGCATGAGGCCAAACCGGGCGG
Source organism: uncultured Collinsella sp. (assembly GCA_900547285.1). Lineage (GTDB taxonomy): Bacteria > Actinomycetota > Coriobacteriia > Coriobacteriales > Coriobacteriaceae > Collinsella. The sequence goes on along the minus strand of URGF01000036.1, from coordinate 10,704 downwards.
GTTTATAGGACCCAAACAGTATGCGCCGCGCCGGGTGGGGCGCCAGTATTTTCGACGTTGCCGGATCGAGGGCGATGTCGACTTTATCTTTGGCGGCGCGCGTGCCTACTTTGAGGGGTGCGAGATTCGCTCGCTCAATCGCGATATGGATGTCAACGGGTATGTAACGGCAGCCTCCACGCCTAAAGGCGAGCCGTACGGATTTGTGTTCCACGGCTGTTCGTTTACAGCTCCGGATGGCGTGGCGCCGGATTCGGTCTACCTGGGTCGTCCTTGGCGCGAATGGGCGCAAACTGTGCTGATCGATTGCTGGCTGGGGCGACATATCAAGCGCGAAGGCTGGTGGGATTGGAATAAGCCGGCGGCGCACAGCTGCGCGCAGTATGCTGGCGCAATCCTGCATGGGCCGGCGGGTGATACTACCGACTGGGTGCCGTGGGCAAATAAACTCGATGTGATGGCTGCCGCCGGGTACGCTCGCGAGCAGGTGCTTGCCGGTGGGGATGGCTGGGATCCCGAGGGCGGCGACGGTGATGCGGTTGAGACGGCTGGGCTATCTGCCAATGGCCGCACCGTGCACATCGAGACGTACTGCGAAGACGAGCCTGCGCTGCGTGCCCGGCTGAAGCGCGAGGGACGTTCGGCTGCTTTTACGGGCAAGACTCCTGCAGATTTTGAGGCGTGGAAGATTGCGACCAGGACTCGCCTGTGCGATGTTTTGGGCCTTTCGCTTATGGACCGCGCCCCGACTGAACTTCGTGAGCTCAGCCGCGTTCGGGTTGCCGGCGGCATCGTGCGTACTCATGCGATGCTGCAGGTGGAGCGCGACGTTTGGATGCCGTTCTACCTGCTCGAGCCGCAGTCGCCTAAGCTCGATGCGCACGGCCGCAAGTGTTGCTATATCTGCCCGCATGGCCATCAGGGAGCAGGCGCCGCAAGTGTTGCGGGCGTGACGGGCGTGCCGGCGGTCGATGATGCTGTGCGTAAGTTCAATTACGACTACGGTCTACGTTTGGCGCGTATGGGTTACGTGACCGTCTGCCCCGACGCACGCGGTTGGGGATACCGTCGTGACTGGAAGGGCCAGGGCGATGACGAGAACAGCTTTCTGCGCGGCACGTGCCTAAACCAGGCGCGCATGGCCGAGCCGCTGGGACTTACCGTTGCGGGCCTCAACGCCTGGGATAACATGCGTCTGATCGATTACCTAGAGGCGCGCGGCGACATTGCCATGGACGACCTGGGCTGTTTTGGCTTTTCGGGCGGCGGATACATGACGCTGTATCTGGCGGCGCTCGACCCACGCGTATGCAAGACGTTTGTCTCGGGCTACCTGTACGGTGTCGATGATTCGCTGATGCACCTCAACGGCAATTGCAGCTGCAACTACACACCCGGACTTTGGCGCTTGCTCGACATGGGCGATATTGCCTCGCTTATTGCGCCACGCCCGCTGTTGGTGCAGAGCTGCGAAGAGGATCATCTGAACGGTTCGCGCGGGCTGAAAAATGTTGACGAGCAGCTCGAGATCGTGCGCGATGCCTACAAGTTACTGGGTCGCAGAGATGGCCTGCGGCACGAGGTGTGTCCGGGTGAACACCATCTGGGCGTGACACATCTTGCCGAGGATATCGAATGGCTCGATTCGCACGTTGCGGAATGCGCCCGTGCATAGCCCCTCGGCATGCTGCGAATAAACGGTACGTTCTTGTATGACCGCCGATGGGCGGATGAGGAGAAGATTATGGAAAGAAGAGTTTGAGTGAATCGACCATTTGCTGCTTTGGCGACTCAACGACCTGGGGCGACAACGGCTGCGGTGGGGGAGGCAACGACATCTCGTGGACCTCGCATTTGGGCGCGTTGCTGGGAGGCGCGGTCGTCGAGAACTTTGGCATCAAGGGTTCGCGTATCGCCATCAAGGCCGACCGTACCGATTCGTTTGTCGAGCGCCTTGACGGTATCGACGATGCGGCCGATATCTACATCGTCTTTGGCGGCGTCAACGACTTTAGCCGCAACGTGCCGCTTGGAGAGCTCGGCAGCACGGACGTGCATGAGTTCTATGGTGCACTCGATTACCTGATCCGTACCATCACGGCGCGCTCGCCTCGGGCAAAGCTCGTGTTTATGACGCCGTGCAAGACGAGCGGCAAGCACGAGAAGGATATCCCGGCAAGCGACGAGCTCAACCACCTGGGGTTGACGCAGGTCGCCTACGTGCGAGCGATGCTCGAGGTCTGCGACCGCTACTCCGTGCCGGTGATTGACCTGTATGCGCAAAGCGGTATCAGCCCGTTTTTGCCGGAGCACCGCGAGCTCTATATGCCGGACGGTCTGCATTACAGTCCTGCCGGCTATGAGCGCCTGGCGCATCGCATCGCCGCGGGTCTCACCGCCGTTTGCCGCTAAAAGTCTGCCGTTCGCGAGGAATATAGGGTTAACGTTCACCCTATATTCCTCGTTCGCGTTACACTAGGGGTAACGTTCACCTATCGTTTATGTCAGAGGGGACAGCAATGGGTTGCAATCAAATCCTGGACCGTTATATCGAGCAGTTGATCGAAACCTCTACGCCGCAGGCGCCGGCTTGGAATATCGAAAAGATTCGCGCCGGCAAGGAGAACACCTGGAACTATATTGACGGCTGCATGATCAAGGCGCTCATCGAACTGTACGAGATCACGGGTGAGCAGCGCTACCTGACTTTCGCCGATGACTACATCGATTTCTTTGTCCAGGACGACGGTACCATAAAGCATTACAACCCCGAGGAGTACAACCTCGATAACGTCAATGCGGGCAAGACCCTCTACAAGCTCTATGACCTGGTGGGCAAGCCCAAGTACCGTGCCGCCATGGACACCATCTACCGCCAGCTCGAGACCCAGCCGCGCACCAAAGAGGGCGTGTTCTGGCACAAGGCCGTCTATCCCAACCAGATTTGGCTCGATGGCATGTACATGGCGCAGCCGTTCTACATGCAGTACGAGCTGAGCTTCCACAACCGTCGTGCCTGCTCGGACAGCTTCCATATGTTCCAGGTCGTGCATGACCTGATGCGCAACCCCCTCAACGGTCTGTACTATCACGCTTACGACGCGAGCCGCAAACAGTTCTGGTGCGACCCGGTCACCGGCCTTTCGGCTAACTTCTGGCTGCGCGCCGAGGGCTGGTTTGCCATGGCGCTCATCGACACCTGGGAGCTTATGCCGCCTTCGATGTCGGCCGAGAAGGACGAGATCCGCAAGATGTTCCACGATCTGATCGATGCCATGCTGCCGTATCAGGACGAGAAGACCGGCATGTGGCACCAGGTCATCAACCTGCCTAATATCGCCCCCAACTACCTGGAGGAGTCAGGCAGCGCCATCTTTGCCAACGCCATCATGAAGGGCGTGCGTCTGGGCGTGCTGGGCGAGCGTTACTACCAGTACGGCCGTCGCGCCTTCGACGGCATCTGCGAGACCTGCCTGTCCGAGTATGACGGGCAGCTGGCGCTCGACAACATCTGCCTGGTTGCGGGCCTGGGCAACACCGCGCACCGCGAGGGCACGTTTGATTACTACATGAGCGAGCCCGTGGTCAAAAATGATGCAAAGGGTGTGGCGCCGCTGGTGCTTGCCTATATCGAGACCATGCATCACGACAAGCTGGCCGGTAAGCGCGATCCGCTCGCCCCCTCGGGCGTGTGCTCCATCGAGGACCCGTTTGGCGGATACACCCCGGGCATCAACGCTCATAAGGGATGTGAATAACGTGGGGGCTATTACTCCGGGCGTACGTTTGCACGACCTTCCGCAGGGAACCGTCGAGGAACGCATTCGCATGGCGGGAGAGCTGGGCTTTTCGTGCATTCAGCTGCCGAGCAAGGTGCTCTACGCATCGATGGGGATCGATCGAGGCGGCCTGACCCGCGAGCTTGCCGACCATTTGCGTGCGGTGCTCGACGAGGCGGGCGTTTCGGTCGCCGTGCTCGGCTGCTATAAGAATCTGGCGACGCCCGATCGCCAACAGCTCATGGATAACTTTGCCGAGTACGAGGCGTGCTTGAACTTTGCCCAGATGCTCGGCGGATGCCCGGTGGGTACCGAGACCGGTCGCCCCAATGCGCAGAACCGCGTTGCTGACGACCGCATGACCGACGAGGCGCTCGATGCGTTTGCAGACGGACTTGCACACGTCTGCGATCGGGCCGAGGCCGTGGGCGGGCAAATACTGATCGAGCCCGGTTGGAACGAGACGGTTAACACGCCGGATCGCTGCCGTGAGGTGCTGGAGCGCGTCTCGAGCCCGTCGCTCGGCGTGATCTACGACCCGGTGTCGCTGCTGCACCCCAGAGCCGTTGACGAAGCGCAGGAAATCACGGCACGCATGCTCTACTTATGCGGCAGTAAGATCCGCGTGCTGCACGCCAAGGATTTTGAGGTCGTTGATAACGAGGACGAAGCCGGATGGTGCGACGGTGCGGGTTCGCGCCTGGTGTGCCACGGCGTGGGCGAGACGGGTCGCTATGACTTTGAGCCCGTGGTGGCCTGGGCTGCCGCCGCCTGCCCTGGGATTCCCTGCGTGGTCGAGAACAGCGTGCCGGCGACGGCGGCTGACTGCCTGGCGACACTCGAGCACATGTCCGCTCGCTGCGGGGCTTCGCATCGCGAGTTATAGCATTGGCTTTTGCCGTGTCGGCAGATTGAGATTACCTGTATGGGGGCGGCGGTGAAGGGTCTTTATCGTCGCCCCATTGGATTGCATTAAAAAGGGGAGTTGCGTGGCTATCCACATTGTCGAAGAGGCGAATCGTTGCCTAGGTTGTAAAAGGGCGTTCTGTCAGATTAAGGGCTGCCCGGTTCAGACGCCTATTCCGCGGGTCATCGACCTGTTCAAACAGCGTCGTCTAGAAGAGGCGGGCGAGCTGCTGTTCCGGAACAATCCCATGAGCGCGGTCTGCTCCATGGTTTGCAACCATTCGGGCCAGTGCGAGGGCGCGTGCATCCAGGGCCGCAAGGGCGCGCCCGTGCATTTTTCGAGCATCGAGAACTATATCTCCACGGCGTATTTGGACCGCAAAGAGTGGAAGGCCGCGCCGTCGTGCGGCAAGCAGGTCGCTGTGGTCGGCTCCGGCCCAGCCGGCATTACCGTGGCAATTAAGATGGCGCAGCTGGGTTGCGCCGTCACTGTTTTTGAGCAGCGGCCCGAGATCGGCGGCGTGCTGGAGTACGGTATCCCCGAGTTCCGTCTGCCGCGCTCGCTCGTGCAAAAGTACCGCCACGTGATGTGCTCGCTCGGCGTGCGCGTTCGCCCCTCGACCACCATCGGCGGTGCGCTCCACATCGACGACCTGCTGCGCGACGGCTACGATGCGGTCTTTGTCGGTACTGGTACCTGGCGAGCTCGAAAGCTGGGTATTCCCGGCGAATCGCGCGGCAACGTGCTGTTTGGTATCGATTACCTGGTCGATCCCACGAGCGTGGCAATCGGGCAGAACGTGGCGGTCATCGGCGCCGGCAATGTGGCCATGGATGTTGCCCGCACGGCGCTGCGCTCGGATGCTCGCAAGGTCACCGTGTATGCTCGATCGCGCCATATCTCGGCCATCGATGACGAGGTGGAGCTGACCGAGCTTGACGGTGCCGAGATTGTGTGCGGCAAGGCGATTTGCGCCATCGACGATAACGGTCCGGTGTTCGAAACGGCTATCTTTGACGAGGACAACAATGTGGTGGGCTACGAGGAAGAGCTCGACCATGCGTCTGCCGACACAGTTGTGATTGCGGCTTCGCAGGTGCCCAAGGACAAGCTTGTGCTTACGACGGGTGGCTTGGAGACCGACCATCGCGGCCTTCTTTCGGTCGATGAGAACGGCATGACCACCGTGCCCGGTGTCTTTGCCGCCGGTGACGTGGTTAACGGCCCGCTCACCGTGGTTCATGCCGTGGCAGGCGCCAAGCTCGCCGTCGAAGGCATGACCAGCTACCTGGGCCTCTAACACATTCCATCCATTAGTTGCGGTGAAATACGGACTGTTTTGGCTGTGAAAAGCCTCGGCTGCCCCGTATTTCACCGCAACTTTTTGGGGTTGAGCAGAGGCTGGGGGAACGCGCACGGTCGGGTGCTGCGCGGTTGCTGGTACGATAGGTACGTTAGCAACTGCCGCCGAGCGGCTCAAATGAAAGGAACCCTGGATGGAGTCCTCCGCCTACCCGATGCTCTTTAGTCCGATCAAGGTCGGTACGACCGAGGTCAAGAACCGCGTCTTTATGCCGCCGGTGTCCACCAACCTGGCCGATCATGGCTATGTGACCGACGACTTGGTCGATCATTACCGTGCCCGCGCCAAGGGCGGCGTGGGCCTCATCATCACCGAGGTCGTGACGGTCGAGCCTACCTATACCTATCTGCCGGGTGACATGTGCTGCTACGACGACACGTTTATCCCTGGCTGGGAAAAGCTCGCCGCGGCCGTCCACGAGTATGGCTGCAAGATCATGCCGCAGCTCTTCCACCCCGCCTATATGGCCTTTAACATTCCGGGCACGCCGCGCCTGATCGCTCCGTCCTTCGTGGGACCGTCCTATGCCCGTGAGGCACCGCGTCCTATCACGGTCGACGAGATTCACGAGCTCACGCATCAGTTTGGCGACGCTGCCGTGCGTATGCAGAAGGCCGGTGTCGATGGCGTCGAGGTCCATGCGGCGCACGCCCACGGCATGCTCGGCGGTTTCTTGACCCCGCTCTATAACAAGCGTACCGATGAGTACGGCGGCTCGCTCGACGCCCGCATGCGCTTTTTGCTCGAGGTCATCGCCGAGATTCGCGAGCGCTGCGGCAAGGACTTTATCATCGACGTCCGCATCTCGGGCGATGAGTACACCGATGGCGGTCTGACCCTCAACGACATGATCTACGTCTCGCGTCGCCTGGAGAAGGCCGGCGTCGACATGATTCATGTGTCGGGCGGCACCACCATCAAGCGCGGTTCCGCGATTCCTGCCGCCGGTACCCAGCAGGCCTCGCACGCCGCCTGTTCGCGCGAGATCAAGAAGCACGTCAACATTCCCGTCGCCACCGTCGGACGTATCAACGAGGCCTGGATCGCCGAGGAGCTGATCGAGGACGGCGCTGCCGACATCTGCATGATGGGCCGCGCCAATCTGTGCGATGCCGAGTTCTGCAATAAGGCCGCTGCCGGCAACGCCGACGACATCCGCCCCTGCATCGGCTGCCTGCGCTGCCTGAACGGCATTATGTTTGGCAATCGCATCTCCTGCACCGTCAATCCCGATGTTGAGCGCGACGAGGCCGGCTACGAGCCTGCCGCCGAGGCTAAGAACGTGCTGGTTGTGGGCGCTGGTCCTGCGGGCATGGAGGCAGCCTACATTGCTGCCAAGCGCGGCCACAACGTAGTGCTCGTGGATAAGCAGGACGAGCCGGGTGGCGAGATGCGCATCGCGGCCGTTCCGCCGGCAAAGCAGGAACTCACCCGCGTGATCAAGTATCAGTACCGTCGCCTGGCCGAGGTCGGCGTGAAGTGCGTATTTGGCACCGAGCTTACTGCCGAGGACATTCAGCGTGACTACGCCGGCTACGAGGTCGTCCTGGCCTATGGCGCCGAGCCCATCGCCCCGGCCTTCATGCAGGGATTTAAGCAGGTCATGACGGCTGATGACCTGTTGGGCGGCAAGGCTTTCCCGGGCAAGAAGATTGTCATCGTGGGCGGCGGCACCGTCGGTTGCGAGACGGCCGACTACCTGGCCCCGTTGGTCAACGATCTGTCGCCGGCCAATCGCGACGTCACCGTCATCGAGATGACCAAGACGCTCGCCGCCAACGAGGGCGGCGCCGGTCGCGCGGTGCTCATCACGCGCATGCTCTCCAAGGGCGTTCACGTGCTGACCGAGGCCAAGGTGACCGAGATTACCGAGGATGCCATCAGCTACGAAAAGGACGGCGAGATCCACACCATCGCCGATGCCGATACGCTGGTACTTGCCATGGGCTATCGTCCCAATACCAAGTTGGCCGACGACCTTGCTGCAGCCGGCGTTACCACCCACGTGTTGGGCGATGCCAACAAGTGCGGCAACATCCGCGACGCCATCGGCGATGGCTACAAGGTTGCTTGCGAGCTCTAGTCAACCCCTTGGTGCATGTGAGGCCTATCCCCGCGGCGTCAGTCGGTAGATAGCAAAAAGCGGCGGTCGTCCCGTACATGGGACGACCGCCGCTTGCGTTAGCTGCAATGAGTCGTGCGATTAGAGGCCCAGGATCTCCTTGACCTTGGCGATGATGGCCTCGTCGGTTGCGTTGGCAAAGAAGTACTCCTGGAAGTGTTCGCCGGCAAGTGCGCCCTTCACCAGGTCCTGATCGATCTCGCCCAGAACGTCGACGAGCGGACGCATAGTCACAGCGCGGACGCCGTCGAGGATCTTCTTGTTGCGCTGCTCGGGCTCAACACGCTCGGCAGGATAGCCGTTGCCCGAACCAAAGCCAAAGAGCTTCTCAAAGGTGTACTCGAGGTTGAGCTCCTGGCCCCAGCCGTTCTTGAGGGCGAAGGGCATGGCGACAGCGTTGCCATCGTTGACCTGGGCAAAGGTGTAGGCGTCGAGCGGGTCGGCAACGTGGCCACACAGCACGCCGGGGAAGGAGTTGCAGGCGAGCATGGCGCCCTCGCCGGTGCCACAGCCGGTCACGACGTAGTCGGCAGCGCCGGAGTTGAGCAGCACGGCGGCCAGGATGCCGTTCTGCACATAGGTGAGGGGCTTGGAGTCGGTATCGGCATACATGCCATAGTTAAAGACAGTGTGGCCCATGGGCTCGACAACCTTCTTAAGGGCAGCCTCAATCATAGGGTTCTTGGAGTTCTGAGAGTTCTCATTGATCAGAGCGATCTTCATTGCGAATTACCTTTCTATTTCTAACTTGCGGTGAAATACGGACTGTTTTGCCTGATAGAAGCCAAAACCAATCCTTATCTCACCGCAACTCAAATGAAAAACGAGTGGATGAAACCTGATATGGGCAGTTGCGGCGACGCTTATTGAGGCTGCTTTCCAATGTATGCGAGGATTCCGCCGTCGACGTAGAGGATGTGGCCGTTGACGAAGTTCGACGCGTCGGAAGCCAAGAACACGGCGGGGCCCTTCAGATCCTCGGGCGTGCCCCAACGGGCGGCCGGCGTCTTGGCAATGATGAACTGGTCAAACGGGTGACGGCTACCATCGGGCTGCTTCTCGCGCAGCGGTGCGGTCTGCGGCGTGGCGATGTAGCCGGGTCCAATGCCGTTGCACTGGATATTGGCCTCGCCAAACTCCGAGCAGATGTTCTTGGTGAGCATCTTGAGTCCGCCCTTGGCCGCGGCATAGCCGGCGATGGTCTCGCGGCCCAGCTCGCTCATCATGGAGCAGATGTTGATGATCTTGCCGTGGCCCTTGGCGATCATGCCGGGCAGGCAGGCCTTGGACACGATAAACGGTGCGTTGAGGTCAATATCGACGACGCGGCGGAAGTCCTCGGCGCTCATGTCGAGCATCGGGGTGCGCTGGATGACGCCAGCGTTGTTGACCAGGATGTCGGGCGTGGTGCCAAAGTCGGTCTCGATCTTGGCGATGAGCTCGGCGACGACGGCCTCGTCGGTGACGTCTGCCACGTAACCATGAGCCTCAAAGCCCAGCTCGCGGTAGTGCTTCTCGGCCTCGGCTACCTTGTCGGCGTGACGTGCGTTAAAGGCGATCTTGGCGCCGGCCTCTCCGAGCGCCTCGGCGATGGCCATGCCAATGCCATAGGTGGCGCCGGTTACGAGCGCGACCTTGCCATCTAGGCGGAAGCTGTCCATAAGATCAGACATAGCGATCCTTTCAAAAGAAACGTTCATCTATATAAGTCTTGCTTTTCATACAAGGTCAGTATAGGAGAAGAGGAGGATTTAAAAATCAGATTCTTCTAAAATCAGGTGAACGTTCACTTTTAAAAGGTAAACGGTGATCTCGCCCTTGCCGCGCGGACGTTTATTCGCTCTGTTCCTGCGTGCCCTCTGCGATCATGTTGCGGTTGTACACCAGATGCAAATACATCGCATCGTGCGCTGCGGTGGGATTGCGCGCGGCGATGGCGTCGGCCACGCCACGGTGGGTGCGGATGGTCTCCTCAACCAGCTTTTTGCCGGTCACGTCAATAAACAGGGGGACAGACGCCTTGAGCACGCCCATTAGGCGGGGAACGACGAGGTTTCCGGAGCTCTCGGCAATGGCATTGTGGAACGCGGTGTCGGCGGCGGAGTAATCCTCACCGGCCTCGGCCAGGCGCTCGGATTCGTCGCAGAGCTCTTTGATACAGATGACCTGGTCGTTGGTTGCGTGCTCGGCTGCCATGCGTGCAATCTGCGGCTCGATCATAAAGCGCACCTCGAGTAGGTCGCGCGCCAGACGCTGCTTGTCGTCGATAAAGGTAAAGCCCAGCGGGTCGTCGGCAACGCCGGGGTTTGATGCCACATAGGTGCCCGAGCCCTGCTTAATGCGCACGATGTTGCGCGACTGCAGCAGCTTCATGGCTTCGCGTACGGTGCTCCTGCCAGCACCCAGGCGCTCGACGAGCACAGCCTCCTTGGGCAGGCGGTCGCCTTGCTCAAGATGCTCATCCAGGATCAGTTGAATGATTTTATCTGCTATCTGCTCGGGGAGTCCCGAATCGGCTCGTGCCACGCTTCAC
>URGF01000035.1 GCA_900547285.1 uncultured Collinsella sp. | reverse complement strand
CGCAAAGGTCGCGCGGGGGTTTCTTCTGTTCCGACGGCTCGCTCTGCCGCGGCCGCGCTTTTGTCTGGTGGGATTTCGCTGAAGCAAAGCCTCGCCTTCGGCGGGCGTGGTAGCCTTTGTCGTTGATTGAACTATTTGTGTAACGAAAGGAAGCGTATGGCAGCTGCACAGCCGCTTAAGATTCGCATGGTTGCCGGACTTGGCAACCCTGGCGAGGAATATGCCGAGACCCGTCACAACGCTGGTTTCAAAGCAATCGACGAGCTGGCCCGTCAGGCCGGCGTCACGTACTGGAAAAACCAAGCAGGCGCCGAGATCGCGCTCATCAACATCAACGATCCCGAGGAAGAGGGCGGCAAGCGCCAGATTGTACTGGTCAAGCCGCAGTCGTACATGAACACCTCGGGCGGGCCCATCTCCAAACTCTGCCGCGAGTACAAGATCAAGGCCGAGGAGCTGCTCGTCATCCACGACGAGCTCGATATTCCCGCTGGCGACGTGCGTGTTAAGGTGGGCGGCGGCCATGCCGGTCACAACGGCCTGCGTTCCATCATCGATAAGATGGGCAGCCGCGACTTCAGCCGCATCCGCACCGGCATCGGCAACCCTCCCGGCAAGATGGCCGTCGCCGACTACGTGCTTAAGCAGCTGCGCGCCCGCGAGGCCGAGGATTTCCAGGACACCTGCGCCCGCGCGGCCGACGCCGCCGGCCTGGCGATTGTGCACGGCGTAGTCTATGCTCGCGACCATGTCAACGGCGCCGCCTCCGCCAACGGCAAGCACTAAAACCTACTATTTAGGGACAGGGTTATTTTGGCAGGTTTTATCTACGGAAACGCCATGACAGCCGCGCCGTAATAAACCCTGTGCCGCCATACATATGCAGCGCCCCAAAGGGGGCCGGCCTCATCACAACCCGAGGCCGGCCCCTTTGCCGTTTTGCCTGATAAAACCGACCAAAATAAACCTGTCCCTATTTGGTAGGCCAAAGTGGACAAACCCTGCTCCCAACCGCCGAAGACACACGTAAGTGACATGTCCATGAGGGTATAATTTGCACCGTATGTCTGCACAACGCCTGTGCACGTACGGTTTTACTCGGGCTACCGTCCATTTCCGTGGAGGCACGGTTCGGCGGCCCTAACAAGAGAGGGGTTCTATGTATAAGATCCTGGAGAAGACGCAGTTCTCGGAGAAGGTGTTCAAGTTCCGCATCGAGGCGCCCGCAATCGCCAAGCATGCGCACGCTGGACAGTTCCTCATGGTCCGCGCCAACGAGACGGGCGAGCGCGTCCCGTTTACCCTGGCCGGCTGGAACGGTGACGAGGGCTGGGTCGAGTTCATCTTCATGGTGATCGGCAAGACCACCGAGATGCTTTCCACCTACGAGGCCGGCGAGTCGCTGCGCGACGTCGTGGGCCCGCTGGGCGTTCCCACCGAGATGGCCGAGGGCCCCTGCGCCGTCATTGGCGGCGGCGTCGGCCTGGCAATTGCCTTCCCGGTCGCCAAGCACCTGGTCGAGACCGGCCACGAGGTGCACGCCATCATGGGCGCCCGCACCAAGGACCTCCTGCTTATGGAGGACCAGTTCCGCGAGCTCCTCGACGAGGACCACATCCACATCACCACTGACGACGGCTCCTACGGCGAGCAGGGCGTTGTCACCGCTCCGCTGGAGCGCCTGCTGCGGGACAAGGCCGTGAGCCAGGTCTTCTGCGTCGGCCCCGTTCCGATGATGAAGTTCTCGACCCTCACCGCCCAGAAGTACGACACCCCCATCACCGCATCGCTCAACCCCATCATGGTTGACGGCACCGGCATGTGCGGCTGCTGCCGCGTCGAGGTGGGCGGCGTGACCAAGTTCGCTTGCGTCGACGGCCCCGACTTCGATGCCACCCTGGTCGACTGGGATGACCTTCGTGCCCGCCAGGCCGCTTACCGTTCCGAAGAGGGCGAGTCCCTCAAGGCCTATGAGGAAAAGAGCTGCGCATGCCACTAGTTAACGGTCGTTTCGTTGCCGATATGAAGTCGCCCCGCACCCCCGATAACGAGGAGCCGGCTGCCGAGCGCGCCTGCGACTTCCGCCCCGTCGACAAGGGCTTCACCGAGGAAATGGCGCTGGCCGAGGCCGAGCGCTGCCTCAACTGCAAGAAGCCGTTCTGTGTTGAGGGCTGCCCCGTCAACATCAACATCCCCCGCTTTATCGAGCAGATCCGCGAGAAGGACTTCGGCGGCGCTCTCGATACCATCCGCGAGGACTCCATGCTTCCCGCTATCTGCGGCCGCGTCTGCCCGCAGGAGAACCAGTGCGAGGGCAAGTGCATCCGTGGCAAGAAGTCCGAGCCCGTGGCCATCGGCCAGCTCGAGCGCTTCCTGGGTGACCGCCCCGAGCTCGCCTCCACGCCCAAGATGGCTCCCAAGAACGGCAAGAAGGTCGCCGTCGTCGGCTCCGGCCCGTCCGGCATCACCTGCGCCGGCGAGCTCGCCCGTAACGGTTTTGACGTCACCGTCTTTGAGGCCTTCTTCACCGGCGGCGGCGTGCTAGTCTACGGCATCCCCGAGTTCCGTCTGCCCAAGGCAGTCGTCAAGCGCGAGATTGACGGCCTGGAGGACATGGGCGTCAAGTTTGAGTACAACTCCGTCGTGGGCAACATGGCCACGGCCGAGGAGCTGTTCGAGCAGGGCTTCGACGCCATCTACGTGGCGACCGGCGCTGGCCTGCCCAAGTTCCTCAACGTCCCCGGCGAGAACCTGCCCAACGTCTTCTTCGCAAACGAGTACCTCACCCGCGTGAACCTGATGAAGGCCAACAAGTTCCCCGAGTACGACACCCCCACCAAGCACGGCAAGAACGTCGTCGTCTTTGGTGGCGGCAACGTGGCTATGGACGCCGTCCGTACCGCCAAGCGCCTGGGCGCCGAGCACGCCATCATCGCCTATCGTCGTACCGAGGACGAGATGCCCTGCCGTCGCGCCGAGCTGCACCATGCCAAGGCCGAGGGCGTCGAGGTTCTGCCGCTCGTTTCCCCGCTCGAGTTTGTCGCTGGCGAGGACGGCTCCGTGTGCGCCGTCAAGGTCCAGAAGATGGAGCTCGGCGAGCCCGACGAGTCCGGCCGTCGTCGCCCGGTGCCCATCGAGGGCGCCATCGAGGAGATTCCCTGCGACGTCGCAATCTCGGCTATCGGTACCAACGCCAACCCCTTCGCAAAGAAGATCGGCGGCAAGATGGAGCTCAACAAGTGGGGCTACATCATCGCCGACGAGGAGACCGGCCAGACCACCGATCCCCGCATCTGGGCCGGCGGCGACATCGTCACCGGTGCCGCTACGGTCATTCTGGCGATGGGCGCCGGCAAGAAGGCCGCCGCTTCCATCACCAAGAGCCTGCTGGGCGAGTAATCACCCTCAACGCTAGCCATCAAACGGCAAAGTCCCCGTCGAGCACACGCCCGGCGGGGACTTTTTCTATGCCGATCGCCCGACCACCACGATGGGGACAGGCACCTTTGTGATGGTCTGGGATCTGGTCGATCGCTTTGTCTCAATCTGTAACACCTGGAGCCCAAATTTCTGGCTTTGTGTTACAGATTTAGACGTTAGGCTGACGGCCGGGTTGTTCATCTAAATCTGTAACAGTTAGAGCCCGTTGAGCCCTGTAGTTGTTACAGATCGAGATCTTGTGCCGGCCGCCTCCGTTTGATCTCAATCTGTAACAGTTAGAGACCAAATATCCCGCTAGGTGTTACAGATTGAGACGTTAGGTTGACGGTCGGACAGTTCATCTCAATCTGTAACATCTAGACCCATTTTGGCTGGCTAGGTGTTATAAATCGAGACGTTGGGCTGAGCCCTTCCCCTCCGCCTAAAACAAAAACCACCGCAAAGGTGCACTGCCCCCTTTGCGGTGGTTTTGGTCGGCTAGCCTTCGAGCTGCGCTACCTTGTAGCGGTAGGCAGCGGCGATAACGTCTTTGCAGCCTTCGCGCCCCAGCTTGGCGCGGTTGACGACGATATCCTTACCGCTCGTCATCTTCCACTTGCCGGCGCTGTAGCGCTTATAGAACGCCTCGCGCGCCTTCTGCTGCTGCTTGACCAGCTTGGCACCCTTCTTTTTGTTAAGGCCACGCTTCTTGCGCACGATTTCGACGCGGTCCTCAAAGGGCGCTGTCACCAACACGGCAATGTGGTTGGGGTTGTTGCGAAGCAGGTAATCAGACAGGCGGCCTTCGATAATGCAGCTCTCGGTCTCACCCAGGTCCAAAATCACCTGGCTCATCTTTTGGAACAGCTTGTCCGAGTACGAACGGGCGTCGTAGCGGTCGGGCAAAAACGCCATGTTCTCCACGGCCAGGCGCTCGTCGTAGGCGGCCATCTTGTCGAGCGACTCGCCCGCACGCAGCGACGCACGCACCAGCAGTTCGTTGTCGTACAGCGGAATCCCCAACTCGTTGGCGAGGATGCGTCCGATCTCGTGGCCCTCGGCACCAAAGTCGCGCGCGATGGTAATGACCACAGGACTCTTCTTGTTCTCCAGATCGCTCATCGCGATTCCTTTCTAACAAATGAGAAAAGGGCTGTTTATCTCTTATTCCCACGATACCGTACCTGGGTTTTCCTGGTGCCCAAGATTGGCCTGAAAGAGGAGCGACGCGTACTTTGGTACGCGAGCGACGGTTTGAAGGCCAAGGTTGGGTGCCAGGGAAAGCCAGGCTATGCGGCTACGATGCGGCGTTGGTAAGCTCGGACCAGCAGCGAGATACCAAAGTTGAGCACAAAGTACATCGCAAACACCAGACCGTAGAGCATAAGCACCTGCGACAGATCGATCGCGTGGGCCATCACGACGTTTGCCGTGTACATGAGTTCGGCCACGTTAATGCCCGAAAGATACGAGCTGTCCTTGATGACGGTCGTGCACTGGCTAAACAGCGCCGGGATGATTGTCTTAAACGTCTGCGGCAGAATGATGTAGCGCATGGTGGCAAAGAAGCCAAAGCCCTGGCTCTGCGCCGCCTCAAACTGGCCGCGCGGAATCGAGTTGAGGCCGCCGCGCACAATCTCGGCCATAACAGCGCTGGTAAACAGCGTAAAGGCGATGGTCGAAATCACAATGTCCAAACCCTGCACCGTAAAGTAGATAAACAGGATCCACAGCAGGTTCGGCGTGCAGCGGAACAGCTCGATATAGGCGCTCACCAAAATACGGAACGGGCGGGGCGCATAGCTTTTAACAAGCGCCAGCACCGTGCCAAAGATGAGCGAGAAAAAGATCGACAGCGCCGAGATCTCGATGGTTTTAACAAAGCCGCCCCAAATGTAGAGCAGGTTGGTCGCGTTGAAGATTTCCATGCGCTAGGCCTCCTCTACGTTGTCGAGCCCCAGCTCGGCCAGGCTCACGCCGCGCGGACGCTCCTTGGAGCGGCGCTCGAGCCACTGCACCAGCATGGCGAGCGGAAAGCAGATGATGAAGTACATAAGGCAGCAGACGATGTATCCCTGCAGGTAACCGTACAGACTCACAAAGTTGTCGGAACGGTACATAAGGTCGCCGCCGGCCACAAGCGCCAGCACCGACGTGTTCTTGACTAGGTTGAGTGCCTGGTTGCACAGCGGCGGCAGAATGATCTTGAATGTCTGGGGCAGCACGATGTACCAGTACGCCTGCGCACGGGTGAAGCCCTGGCTCTGCGCCGCCTCCATCTGACCGCGCGGAACCGCCTCGATACCGGTGCGGATGACCTCCGAGATGTAGGCCGCGTGATACAGGCCCACGCCCAAGAAGCCCAGCACGAACGGCGCGATGCGCACCGGCTGGTCGGCACCGGTTATGGCCTGCAAAAACTGCGGACCAGCCATGTACATAAAGAGCACCTGCACGGGCAACGGGGTGTTCTGGTAAAACTCCACGTATACGCGGCTTATGGCGCGCAGCACGCGCGAACGGGTGGTAGAGAACACACCCAGCAGCGTGCCCAGCACCAGCGACAGCAGCAGACCGGCAACGACCACCTGTAGCGTCACGCCAAAGCCCTCCCAGAAGGGCCCCATGTTTTGAAATGTCGTCGACCAACGGTCGGCGTCAAATAATCCTTCGAGCATTTGATTCCTTCCTTGGACGATGCGCCTATACAAGACCCCAGGTCTTGACCTCTTGGTCGAGCCAGCCGTCGGCCAGACGATCGCAAATCACCTGATCGACCACGGCCGAAAGGTCGCAGCCCTTCTTGGTCGCCACGCCGTAGCCCTGCTCGCCAAACTTGACCTCGGGCTGCAACAGCTCAACGGTCTCGTTCATGTAACCGGCCAGCGTGGAGCGGTCCATGGCAAAGACGTCGATATTGCCGGCGTCGAGCGAGCTCTTGATGATGGGGTAGCCGCTAAAGGCCCTAAACTCGGGCTTGCAGCTAAAGCCGTTGTCCTTGATCATCTGCTCGATCAGGCCCTGCGTGGTGGCACCCTGGCTCACGCCGATGACCTTGCCGTCCAGGTCCTCAATCGAGGTAAAGCCCGAACGCTTCTTGACCATGAGTCCCACGTAGTCGGTGCGGTACGGCGTCGAGAAATCCCAGCTCTTCTTGCGCTCGTCGGTGATGGTGTAGGTCGCTGCGACCACGTCGAGTTGGCCGTTATCGATCAGCGGGCCGCGTGTCTTGGGCGTTACGTCGGTAAACTCGACAAGCTCCTGGGCACGGGCTTCCTTGTAGCTCACGCCAAAGACGGCGGCGGCGATCTGGTAGCACAAATCGACTTCCATGCCCTCAAAGCGGCCTTTGGCGGTGTCGTAATAGCCGTAGCCGGGAACATCTTTCTTGACGCCGGCATTCAGATGGCCGTGCGACTTGATGGCCGCAAGCTTGGATCCCTTGTCGGAACCCTCGCCGCTGGTGGAGTTGCCGCAACCGGTGAGCGCGGTCCCCGTCAGCGCGAGCATGCCGGCGCCCGCCAGCTGCAAAAAGTGACGGCGCGACACGGCCGCCCTCGTCATATCCGTCATGTCCATCACCGCGCCTAGTGCAGAATCTTGGACAGGAACTCGCGGCAGCGCGGGTTCTCGGGGTTATCGAAGAAGTGCTCGGGCGTGCCCTCCTCCAGGATGCGGCCGTCCTCCATAAAGATGACGCGGTCGGCCACCTGGCGCGCAAAGCCCATCTCGTGCGTCACGCAGATCATGGTGATGTCCTCCTGCGCGAGCTCAATCATAACGTCCAGAACCTCCTGGACCATCTCGGGGTCGAGCGCCGAGGTCGGCTCGTCAAACAGGATGATGGGCTGCTTGGTACACAGGGCGCGGGCGATGGCGATGCGCTGCTGCTGACCACCCGAGAGATTCTGCGGATACTCGCCGGCCTTATGCGCCATGCCGACGCGCCTGAGTGCGGCGATGGCGATCTCGGTCGCCTCCTCCTTGCTCTTCTTTTGCAGCTTGATGGGCGCGAGTGTCAGGTTGCCCAGCACCGTCATGTTGGGATACAGGTTGAACTGCTGGAACACCATGGAACTATACTTGCGAGCCATCTCCAGGTGATTCTTTTTGGTGAGCGGCGTACCGTCGATGATGACTTCGCCCGACGTGGGCTCCTCCAGATAATCGACGCAACGGATGAGTGTCGACTTACCCGAACCGGAAGGCCCGATCATTACGAGCTTCTCGCCGCGCTTGACGGTGAGGTTGATATCTTTGAGCACATGCAGGTCGCCAAAGTACTTGTTGAGATGCTTGATCTCGATCATGTCTGCCATGAATGTCCCTTCCCTGCGTTTACACGAGTTGAACTATTGTACGGAAAGAACCACGTTTCCGCAGCCCACACTACATCCCCGTAAAGAACCCGCAATCTTCCACCCACTCATTAGGCACTCATTGGGGACAGACTTAAATGAGTACCCAACGAGCGGGCACTCATTTAAGTCTGTCCCCAATGAGTGCCCTTCAGGTGCCATCAAAAAGGGGCGCGACCACGTGGTCGGCGCCCCTCGCTATCAGCGATGTGTCGATCGGCCCTTAGGCAAGCTTGGCACCGACGATCTTTGCTGCTGCCGGCTTATCGAAGTTGCCGCCGGTGGCTTTGCCGAGCGCCCCCATGACCTGGCCCATCTGCTTCTTGGACGTGGCGCCCAGCTCGGCGATGACCTGCTCGATCAGAGCCTCGAGCTCCTTGCCCGAAACCTGCGCGGGCAGCAGGCTCTCCAGAATCTTGACCTGCTCGGTCAGGTTGTCGGTACGCTCCTGGTCGGTGCCGGCCTTGATGGACATCTCCAGCGTCTCGCTCGTCTGCTTGATCAGACGCTTGATCATGCTGTTGACGTCTTCCTCAGTCACATCGCGGCGCTCGTTGACCTCGATATTCTTCACCTCGGCCTTAACCTGGCGAATGATGGACAGGCGAACCTTGTCCTTGGCCTTCATGGCCGCGATCATTTCTTTCTGCAGCTCTTCGTTGGTCATCTGCAAATCCTCTCTAATAGCGCGGGCGGCACTCGCGCGAGCACCGCCCCATGATTACTCAGTCGTCGACGAATCGTCGGTCGAACTCTTGGTGACGCCCTTCAGACTGACGTTGTATGGCACGTCTTTGGGCATGGGGTTGACGGTGATGTCGGCATCCTTCTTGTACTGCTCCAGCCACTCGCTGTACGCGGTGCTGACCGCTTGCGTCTTCACCACGTTGGAGACGTACTTTTTGATGGCCTTGGGCACCTGGTTGATGTCGTCAACCTGATTATCGACATGGAAGTAGTCGGTGCACTTGATGATGTGGTAGCCATAGGTCGACTCGATGACTTCGCTCACGTCGCCCTTGTTGAGCCCCTCGAGCGCCGTCTGGTAGCTGTCGACAAAGGTGGTGAGCTTATCCCAGGCCACATCGCCCTTCTTCTCCTTGGATCCGGTGTCCTCGGAGTACTGTTCAACGGCGTCCTCAAAGCTCAGCTCACCGGAGTTGATCTTGTCCAGGCACTCCTGCGCCTTGGCCTTGGCGGCAGCCTTGTCCTCGTCGGAAGCGTCGGAATCAACCTTGATCAGGATGTTCGACGAGCGACGGGCATCGTTGTAGTTGGACAGGTTCTCGTTGATGTAATCGACAATCTCGCTGTCCTTGGGCTTGCTGGTGGGCGCCACAGCATCCTTAAGCTTTTGCTGCGCCAGGCTCTCCTTGAGCGAGTCCTTGTAGGTGTCCTCGGTGTAGCCGTAGGTCTTAAGGGTCTTCTTAAAGGCCTTGGCACCGCCCGCGCTCTTGCACGCGTCCTTCCAAGCCTTCTCGACCTCCTCGTCCGACACCGTCACGCCGTTCTCCTTCTGTGCCTGTTGAAGCAGAATCTGCTGCGTGTAGGAGTCGATGAGTTGCTTGCGGTACTTCTTGGGCGTGAGGTCGTTGTCGACCAGATACTGTGCCCAGTCCTTGTCCTTGGTGTAGCCGTAGGACGTGCGCATGCTCATGATCTGCTTGGTCACGGTGTCCTCGGTGAGGTTGGTGCCGTTGATAGTGGCAGCTACACCGCCGGTAAGCTTGTAGCCCGAGGTGTCCTCGGCCTGCGACATCAGGCCGGAGCACGCCATGGCCGAGACGGAAAGTAGCATTGCCAGCACGCCGATGACCACCAGAACGATCTTGACGGTCTTGGACACGCGGGTCTTGCGCTGCTTCTTGCGAGAGCTGGAGGCGGCGCGAGCCTGCTGCTCGGGCGTCGGCGCGGCCTCGGGGTTCTTTTTCTTGTTTGCCATGTTTGGCCTTTCGCATCACGAATCGAACAAACGCCATTGTGTCACAACGCGGCCCCCGCGACACACCTGGTGCATGGGAGACGGGTTAATCTGCACCATTTTGGTGCAAAGGGGACAGGTCTGGCAGTTGGCAGTTAGGGACGTTCCTTTTCTGCCGACAGATGGGGACTGTCCCTACCTGCCGGCAGCAAAGGAACGTCCCCGAGTGCCGCTTTAGAAGTGGCGGCGGATGGCGTCGACCATGCCCTGCGGCGTGGTCTGGCCGAGTACATCGGCTGCAGCGTCGGCATCCATAAAGATATTCATAAGCGCTTGCAGGGCCTCGACCTGGCCGCCCGGCTCGGCAATGCCCAGATTGATGATAATCTGCGCCGGCACCGGGGCGCCCATACCCGCCATCGCGCTGAACGTCACAGGTGCAGCGGGCTTTACCACCGCGATATAGGGCTTGGCTACAAATCCCGGATCGGTATGCGGAATGGCGATGTTTGCCGCCGGCATAGCGAGACCCGTGGGATAGGCGTCCTCGCGCGTGCGGACGGCGTCGAGCCAACCCTCGGCAATGTAGCCGCGCGGAGCGAGCTCGTCCTCGAGCTGCGCAAACACCTCATCCGGCGTCGCACACTCCCAATCAAAAAACACCAGCTCAGGCGTAAACAGCGCTTCGTTATCCGCCATGCGCTCACCTCTCTCACCTAGTCACCTGCGACGTTCTTGAATGACTAGTCGTTTAAGAACGTCGCAGGTGACTACCAAAAACAAAAGGTGGTCACACGCGCCTTGGCGCCAATGACCACCCTGACCACTCAACTAAATTGTACTGTGCACCGCTAGCCGCGGGGCGCATCAATTGCGACCTTGCCGCTCTCCAGCACGTGAACGCGGCCGTCGGCGAGCATCTGCACGACCTCAGGATACAGCACGTGCTCAATCGCGTGGATATGCTCCTCGAGCGTGTCGACGTCCCAGCCCTCCTCAACAGCCAGCGCACGCTGGGCGATGATGGGGCCGTTGTCGTAAATCTCGTTGGCAAAGTGCACGGTCACGCCGGTCACCTTGACGCCACGCGCAAACGCATCGTCAATCGCATGGGCACCGGTAAAGCTCGGCAGCAGCGCCGGATGCAGGTTGACCACGCGATTGGGGAACGCCGCCAGCAGCGGCGTGTGCACCATGCGCATATAGCCGGCCATCACCACGTACTCGCAGCCACGTTCGAGCAGCTCATGCGCGATGATCTCGTCAGCCGCGATGGGGTCGGCATAGACATCCTTGGACAGCGTGAGCGTCTGGATGCCCGCACGCTCGGCGCGCTGTAGGCCCTTGGCCGAAGGACGGCTCGACACCACGAGCTCAATCGAGGCGTTGAGCTTGCCGGCGGCGATTAGGTCGATCAGCGCCTGCAGGTTGGTACCCGAGCCGCTGATAAGCACGCCAATCTTAAGCGGCTCGGCCGTATCGGTGCCGGTCGGACGGGTGTAGGGCACAAAGCCCAGGCCCTCGGCAGCAGCCATCTGCTCGTTAGCGCTCATCGGAGTACACGACCTTACCGGAACCCTCGACGCACTCGCCCACGCGGAACGGCTTCTCGCCCAGCGCGACCAGTGCCTCGGTCACGGCGGCCTCGTCCTCGGGGGCGACGATCAGGCACAGGCCGACGCCCATGTTGAAGGTCTTGCATGCCTCGTTGGGCGCGAGCTCGGCCTGACGCGACACGTAAGTAATAACGGGCGGAACGTCCCAACCCATCTCGGCGCCGTTGCGGGTGACCACGGCGTCAACGTCGTCGGCGAGCGCGCGGTTGAGGTTCTCGGTAATACCGCCGCCGGTGATGTGGGCGATAGCATGCACGTTGGCGCCGCCGCGCAGCAGCTCAAGAATCGGCTTCACATAAATGCGCGTGGGAGCCAGCAGGGCGTCAGCCAGCGAAGCGCCGCCGAGCTCCTCGAGCGGACGGCTCAGCTCCTCGGCCTTAGCGGCGGCCTCGGGCGTGCCCGGCTTGATGCCGTCGACGCCGATGACCTTGCGCACGAGCGAGTAGCCGTTGGAGTGCACGCCGGTGGAAGGCAGGCCCAGGATCACATCGCCCGGGCGAACGTTCGCGGGGTCGAGCATCTTGGGACGATCGACGACGCCCACGGTAAAGCCGGCGAGGTCGTAGTCGGCCGGAGCCATAACGCCCGGGTGCTCGGCCATCTCGCCGCCCACGAGCGCGCAGCCCGCGAGCTTGCAGCCGTCGGCCACGCCCTTGATGATCTTTGCCATGTGCTCGGCCTCGATGTGACCGATGGCAACGTAGTCCAGGAAGAACAGCGGCTCGGCGCCCGAAGCCAGAATATCGTTGACGCACATAGCGACCAGGTCCTGGCCCACCGTCTCGTGACGGTCCATGATCTGGGCGAGCACGAGCTTGGTGCCCACGCCGTCGGTACCGCTGATCAGGATCGGGTCTTCCATATCCTTAAGCGCGGCGGCCGAGAACAGGCCACCAAAGCCACCGATGCCGCCGATAACCTCGGGGCGATTGGTGTCCTTGACCATTTGCTTAATCGCGTCGACGGCGCGGCCGCCCTCGGCGGTATCGACGCCGGCGTCCTCGTACGTCACATGCTTGCTGTCGCTCATCTGAGCCTTCCTCTCCCACTACCGTCGCGCCGCGCGGGCGCCAAACGGTGCTCATAATTGCGTTCATTTCGGCGTGTGCCATAACAGCACCCGCCGTCATATCAACAAAACAGCAGGTAAAACCTACCAAAATATACCTGTCCCCATATGGCAGGTTTTAGGCCTCGCCGTGCTCCTCTTCCCAGCTGCGGTCGTCGTATTTCTCGACCACGGCGTCGTCGTCAAAGTACAGCGGCTTGTCCAGGTTGCGGGGCTTAAAGCCCTCCATAAACTTGTCGCGGCCAAAGCTCTCGGGAATCGCCACGGGATAGCGGCCGGTAAAGCACGCGTCGCAGTAGCCGCCCTTGGGCATGACCTTAAGCAGGCCCTCGACCGAAAGGAAGGCCAACGAATCGGCGCCGATATACTCGCAAATCTCGTCGACCGTCTTGTTGGCGCTGATAAGCTGCGACTGCACGTCGGTATCGATACCGTAGAAGCACGGCCAAATGACCTCGGGCGAGTTGATGCGGATGTGAATCTCCTTGGCGCCGGCGTTGCGCAGCATCTTGACGAGCTGCACCATGGTGGTGCCGCGCACGATGGAGTCGTCGATGACGACCAGGCGCTTGCCCTCGATATTGTCACGCAGCGGGTTGAGTTTCATACGCACGCCCATGGCGCGCAACTCCTGCGTAGGCTCGATAAACGTACGGCCCACGTAGCGGTTCTTGATAAGGCCCTCGCCAAAGGGAATACCGCTCTCGTGCGAATACCCCTCCGCGGGCGGCAGGCCGGAGTCGGGCACGCCGATGACCAGGTCGGCCTCGACGGGCTCCTCATGTGCCAGCTGACGACCCATGTCGTAACGGCAGGCATAGACGCTCTTGCCGTTCATGATGGAGTCGGGGCGGGCAAAGTAGACCTGCTCAAAGATGCAGTTGGCGGGCTCTTCGGCTGCAGGCACGCCCTGCTCGGATACCAGACCCTCGGCGCTGATGCGCAAGATCTCGCCGGGACGGACGTCACGGACGTACTCGGCACCCACGATGTCGAGTGCGCAGGTCTCGGAAGCAACGACCCAGCCGCCGGCGCGCGTGACACGGACGGCGGAGTCGACCGTCGCGGCGCCGTCCTGCGACGGCAGCTGCGAAACGGCTGCGGCATCGGCCTGGTCCAGACCCTCGTCCACCAGCTTGCCCAGCACGAGCGGGCGAATGCCGTGTGGATCGCGGAATGCGTAGAGCGCTTGCTCGTTGATGAGCGTCATGGCGTAGCCGCCGCGCACGAGCTCCATGGTCTTGCGAATGCCCTCGCGCAGATGGCCTGTACGCTGGGTAAAGTAGCCGATGAGTTTGGTCGCGACCTCGGAATCCGAGTTGGAGAGGAATGGCACGCCCAGCTCGATCAGCTGGCGGCGCAGCTCGTCGGTGTTGACGAGGGTGCCGTTGTGAGCAAGCGCGATAATGACGCTGTTGATGGTAGAAAGATGCGGCTGAGAGGCTTCCCAGCTCTTGGCACCGGCGGTGCCATAGCGCACGTGGCCCACGGCCAGCTGGCCGGAGAGCGTCGACAGGTCGGCGTTGGAGAACACGCGATCGAGCAGCCCCAGGTCTTTGCGGACCATAACCGTGCCGCCGTCACCCACGGCGATTCCCGCCGATTCCTGGCCACGGTGCTGCAGTGCACGCAGGCCAAAGTACGTCAGTCGAGCCACGTCGCGATCGGGCGCCCATACGCCGAAAATGCCACATTCCTCATGCAGCTGGTCGGAGTCCGGATCATACGTCGACATGGTGTTCACCTGTCCCGCGGCACGCTCGGCCGCGCGGATGGTTTCTTGAGACATGGTATCCCCTCAGAGCCTCGTATTTTTGGCGTTACCCGCCTTATTATACGCACGGCGCGACGTGCTCCCCAGCGCATGAGCAGCGCTTTTTAAAAGCCCACCGAGCTAATAATCAGTTTTGTTGCCAAACATTTTATCGGTCTGTCCAGCGTAAGTGCCCGCGCCCCCAGATGGCCGCCGCGTCCGCCGTTGGGGATTACAAAGTTGCAATTGGGACGTTCGTCCTGTCTTTTGGCAGGTCGGCGGCGTATCCTTGTAACCTACAACAAAGCGAGAAAGGTTCTGTATGGATCGAAACGAACTCGACCCCAGCGTCCCCAGCGCCACGGAGGTCAAGAAGATCCCCCTCATCATTAAGGTGTACGCCGTCCTGTGCATCCTTTCCGGCGTGGGCACGCTCCCGTCGGTCGCTGCCTTTATGTGGCAGGTCATCACGGCACTTGTTAACGGCAACGCCACCGAAAAGCTCGGCGACAACACGCTCGTCGCAGTCGGCCTTATCGTCGCCGGCATCATGCTCTCTGCGGCAAGTGCCGTCATCCTAATCATCTTTGGCCTGGACCTTATCAAAAACCAGCGCCGCAACGCCGCCCGCCTGTCCTACATCCTTATTGCATTCACCGTCGTCGAGCTTTTGGTCGACGTGATGCTCCAGGGCATCGGGCCCTTCCTGCTGCGTCCCGCGATCCAGCTCGGCATCCTCGTTGCACTTTCGGCAACCGTCGACCCCACGCTTCGTCAGGAGCGCGAACTGCAGCGCCGCCTGCAGGAGATGCTCGACCGCGACGCCGCCGCCGAGGGCATGCTCGGCCGCGATGAAACCGGCGAGGGCTACATCAAGCTCAACTACTTCAACCTGTTCTGGGTGTTCTTTGTCTGCTGCATACTCGGCCTGATCGCCGAGGACATCTGGCACATGACAGTCGACGACCCGGGCGTCTATCAGAACCGCGCCGGCATGCTGTTTGGCCCCTTCAGCCCCATCTACGGATTTGGCGCCGTGCTCATGACCATGGTGCTTAACCGCTTCTACAAAAAGAACCCCATCATCATTTTCCTGGTGAGCGCCCTGCTCGGCGCCAGCTTTGAGGTGTTCGTGGGCTGGTTTATGCAGACCGCGTTTGGCGTGGTCTCGTGGAGCTACTCGCACATAACGCTGTTCGGTTTGCCCGATCCGCTCGTGGTCCTCACGGGCGGACGCACCTGCACGGGCTTCGCCTGCCTGTGGGGCCTGGGCGGCCTCATCTGGATCAAGCTGCTGCTGCCGAGGCTGCTTAAGCTTATCAACAAGATCCCCTGGAAGAGCCGCTACTCGGCCACCGTCATCTTTACCGTTATCATGCTGGTCGACGGCGTCATGACGCTGCAGTCGCTCGACTACTGGTACCAGCGCGTTAACGGCACGGAGCCGGACATTCCCGTCGCACAGTTCTACGGAGAGCACTTCGATAACGAGTACATGGAAAACCGCTTCCAGAGCATGACCATGAGCCCCAAGGATGCGACGCGCGTGTAGCGCCCACCGCGCCCAAAACGCAAAATGCCCGCCGGTATCACACGTACCGGTGGGCATTTTTATAAACGATCCTTCTATCGACGCAAGCCTCTACGCCTCGCGCTCGACCTCACTCACGCATTCATTCTTGATGGTGCCGACGAGCGCCTGCAGCGCATCGACCACGTGCGGGCGAATGTCCCCGCCGATGAGCACGAGCATGATGTCGTCACCTACGGCAAGCTCGCCGCTTGCCAGCCACACGCGCACATAGCCGATACCCGGCATCGCGCGCGTCGCCTCGATGGCGGCCTGTACCTTGCTGGCGTCGTAGCCAAACACCATGCCTCCCACCTTGTGGCCCGGCGCCACGCCATCGGTCTCGACTCCGCGCACCTCAGCCTTGGGCGTCGCGCGCACCACACCGTTATGCGTCAGATACATCCCACAGCCTGCCGCCGAAGCATCGGCCTTGGCCTCGCGCAGCCAAGCATCAACCGAAGGCATCGTTTTGCCATTCTCGAGCATCATTTCCCCTTTCACCGTCATTGAGTAGCCCATTATCTATTCCTCGACCGGCGTGAGCACCATGACGGCACGCGTGTTGCTCAGCGATAACGAACGACAGGTCACAAGCGTTACGACCTTGGTTGCCGAAGCGGCACGATCGGTGGCATCGCTCGCCACGGCAGAGGCACCGTCGAGCATCTCGGACAGATAGTTCTTGAGCCCGTCGTCGCCCTCAAAATTGGTCGTGCGCGCCTTGGCATACGTGTCCTCGACCACCTTGGTCGCCAGCGGTCGCAGCTTATACGTTGCATCGCGCGTGATGTAATACACGTACTCGATGCTATCGAACGTCGCTTGGTCGGTGGTGTCCGAAATCACGTTGAACATCGACCCATCGTTCATATGGTGGCCGTAGATCGTGGTCTGCTGGTCAATCATTCCCGGCGCGGTGTCATCACTATCCAGGAAAATGGCCCCAGATGCATTGGCCGTACCGTCGAACAGCGTGTTGAGGTATTTGGAGTTGTTGTTGGTCTGCACCACGGGATAGTTGATGTTGGTTCCCGGCACATAAATCCAACCCACAATCTCGGGGTTTGTCTGAGCAAGCGCATCGAAGTCGATAGTCGGCACGCCGCTGGCGTCCTTATCGCTTACATATTGCTTCTCGATTTTCTGATACGAATCGCTCGCCTGCTTATAGCCAATCTGGGCATTAATAAAAATAGCGGCGG
>URGF01000034.1 GCA_900547285.1 uncultured Collinsella sp. | reverse complement strand
ATATCAACTACGTTTCAGACAAGGCGACGTCGGTCGGCGGCGGTGTGCTCGAGGCACTCGCCATGCTCACCGGTGTATTCCAGGGATAGGAAATTGCAATGGAAAAGCTCGATGTTGTGAATGCGGCGCTTGCCGCCCTGCGTGCCGGCGAGACGTGCGAGCTGGTGGTCGTGGCCGGCACGGCAGGGTCGTCACCGCGCGGCGTGGGCGCCTGGATGGCTGTCTTTGCCGACGGTAGCCAGGCGGGCACCATCGGCGGCGGCAAGATTGAGCTCTTTGCGCTGGACG
Organism: uncultured Collinsella sp.; assembly: GCA_900547285.1. Taxonomy (GTDB): domain Bacteria; phylum Actinomycetota; class Coriobacteriia; order Coriobacteriales; family Coriobacteriaceae; genus Collinsella. Next base: position 16,744 of record URGF01000034.1, on the reverse strand, counting down.
AGGCGCGAGAGCTGCTGGCCGCGGGGCAATCGCGTCTGGTCCGCTACACCATGGGCGGCGAGAACTCCGATACCGGCATGATCTGCGGCGGAGCTATCTGCCTGTGCTACCTGCATCTGGATGCGACCCAGGCAACGTTGTTCCAGGAAATTGCCGACGTCTTGGTCTATCGACGCATCGGCGACTTCGTCATCGACTTTGAGCCGTTTATCGCAAGCGCGCTCGAAAGCGACGCTGCTGAATACCATGGTGAGGAGTCGCGCCGCACCATTGTAGGTTGCCCCGGGCTTTCGCTGGTGGAGGAGGGGAGTAAGGTCACCTACTCCAACGCTGCCTCCGAGATTCCTCCGGCGCACATCGAAACACTCTGCCCCGAGGGCCTGACCTACATCTTTGGCTGCGGACACGTGGGCGCCGCGACGGCGCGCGTGCTCACGGCGGCGGGCTTTGCCGTCGTGGCCTGCGATGACCGTCCCGGCACGTTGACGCCCGAATGGGTGCCCGGTGTCTACGACCGTCGTCTGGTCGACTACAAGAGCCTGAGCAAGCAGTGCCCCATCGGCCCGCGCGACCTGGTGGTCGTCGCCACGGCGGGTCACAAGTCCGATATCGACGTGGTGATTCAGGCCATGCGTGCCAAACCCGCCTATCTGGGCTGCTTGGGCTCGCGTCGCAAGACGGCCTTTGTGCGCGCCCGCCTGGAGCAGGAGGGCTTTACGCAGGACCAGATCGACGAGCTGCACCTGCCGATCGGCGTTGCCATCGAGGCCGAGGATCCCGAGGAGATCGCTATCTCCATTGCCGCCGAGATGATCCACCTGCGCCGCACCAAGCTCGTCCCCCGCAAGCGCTAATCGCATCCCCACCAATAAGTTGCGGTGAAATACGGATTGTTTAAGCCTGTTAGGCCGCCCAACAGTCCCTATTTCACCGCAACTGCTTGTTGGGACCCATTTGTGCGGGGGAGTTGTGGAGTTGTGCAGGCAGACGAGGTTTTTCTGGAAATACGCTCCCGATGCGCGTATAGTACCGATAGTTTTGTCGGCTCCTGCTGCGTCGAGTCCAAACCGCGAAATGCCATGAGCGGCGCGGATGCAGCCAGGAGGCACGAGGACAACCCATCGTGGCCACGCCCCGTGCTTAAAACCCCAAGAAGGAGTGAACAATGGCAGAAGAGAAGTATGTGCCGCGTCTGAAGACCAAGTACAACAACGAGGTCAAGCAGCAGCTTCAGGACAAGTTCCAGTACGAGAACGTCATGATGATCCCCAAGTTTGAGAAGATCGTCGTGAACATGGGTGTCGGCGAGGCCGCTACCGATTCCAAGGCCATCGACGGTGCTGTGCGCGACCTGCGCGCCATCACCGGCCAGCAGCCGATGATCACCCGTGCCCGCAAGTCCATCGCTACCTTCCGCCTGCGCGCCGGTATGCCGATCGGCTGCAAGGTTACCCTGCGTGGCGACCGTATGTGGGAGTTCTTCGATCGTCTGACCTCCGTCGCGATCCCCCGTATCCGCGACTTCCGCGGCATCTCCGCCAAGAGCTTCGACGGCCGTGGTAACTTCTCCATGGGCGTCACCGAGCAGCTCATCTTCCCCGAGATCGACTTCGACTCCGTCGATCACCAGCGTGGTATGGACATCACTTTCGTGACCACCGCCAACACCGATGAGGAGGCCAAGGCCCTTCTGGACGCCTTCGGTTTCCCGTTCAAGAAATAGGTTCACCTGCCCTATAAGCGCCGTTCCCACAAGGGGGCGGCGCTTGGGGCGAACAATACTCTATGTGAGGAGGATATAAGTGGCTAAGACATCGATGATCGTCAAGTGCAATCGCAAGCAGAAGTTCTCTACTCGTGAGTACACGCGCTGCCAGCGCTGCGGCCGTCCGCACTCTGTGTACCGCAAGTTCGGCCTGTGCCGTGTCTGCTTCCGCGAGCTTGCACTCAAGGGCGAGCTTCCCGGCGTTAAGAAGGCCAGCTGGTAAGTCACTACCAGCGTTTCAAGCATCAGTTTGGAACAGGGAAAACGCGCTAAAAAGGCTTTGCCGTTAAGGGCGGCGAAGAACCAAGAGCACGTGTTCATCAAGAACGAAGGAGAATCTGTATGAACCTTACAGACCCGATCGCAGATATGCTTACGCGCATCCGTAACGCTAACTCTGTGAACAAGGCCACGGTCTCCATGCCGAGCAGCAAGAAGCTCGTCGAGATCGCTCGTGTTCTGCACGAGGAGGGCTACATCGAGGGCTACGATGTCGAGGACACCGTTCCCCAGAAGACTCTGCACATCACGCTTAAGTATGGTCCCAAGAAGGCCAAGGTCATCAACGGCATCCGCCGCATTTCCAAGCCGGGCCTGCGTAAGTACACCGGCGTTGCCGACATGCCCCGCGTCCGCGGTGGCCTTGGTACCGCCATTATTTCCACCAGCCATGGCGTCATGACCGACCGCGATGCTCGCAAGCACAACGTCGGCGGCGAGATCATCGCTTACGTCTGGTAATTCGCTCGGTAGGTAGAAGGAAAGGAGATCACCGTGTCTCGTATCGGTAATAAGCCTGTCCAGATTCCCGCCGGAGTCGAAGTGGCAGTCAACGGCAACAACGTTGTCGTCAAGGGCCCCAAGGGCCAGCTCGAGCTCGATGTCTTTGAGAAGCTCGCTATCAACGTCGAGGACAACGTCCTCACCGTTTCCCGTCCCGACGACGAGCGTGAGACCCGTGCCCGCCACGGCCTCACCCGTGCCCTCATCCACAACATGGTTGTTGGCGTTTCCGAGGGCTTCGAGAAGAAGCTCGAGCTCGCCGGCGTCGGTTACCGCGTGCAGCAGAAGGGCAAGAACCTCGAGTTCTCCCTGGGCTTCTCGCACCCCGTGATCGTCGAGGCTCCCGAGGGCATCACCTTCGAGGTTCCCGACAACACCCACGTGAACGTCAAGGGTATCAACAAGCAGCAGGTCGGTCAGATCGCCGCTGAGATCCGCGGCCATCGTCCTCCCGAGCCTTACAAGGGCAAGGGTATCCACTACGTTGGCGAGCACATCCGCCGCAAGCTGGGTAAGGCCGCCAAGTAGTCGTAACCGACTCACTCGCATAAGACCAGCACCCCGTCAGGTGCTGGCAAGATCAACCTTTTTAGGAGTTTACGTATGAACAAGCATAAGGCGAAGCTGGAAGGCCTCAAGCGTCGTCAGCGTCGTGTTCGCGGCAAGGTCTCGGGTACCTCCGAGCGTCCGCGTCTTCGCGTGACCCGTACTAACGCCAACATCTATGCCCAGATCATCGACGACAGCAAGGGCTCCAGCCTGACGCTCGTCTCCGCCTCGACCCTCGAGGCCGAGTTCAAGGGCACCCACACCTCGAACAAGGAGGCTGCGGAGAAGGTCGGTCAGCTCGTTGGCAAGCGCGCCATCGAGGCCGGCATCACCAAGGTCGCCTTCGATCGCGGTGGCCGTATCTACCATGGCCGCGTCAAGGCCCTCGCCGACGGTGCTCGTGCCGCCGGTCTCGAGTTCTAGGAGGTATGTAGCACATGGCTCGTAATCAGAAGCAGCAGCGCGAGGCCTCCGAGTTCGAGGAGCGCGTCGTTTACATCAACCGCGTGTCGAAGACCGTCAAGGGTGGTCGTCGCATGAGCCTCGTCGCTCTCGTCGTCGTTGGCGACGGCAAGGGCAACGTCGGCGTTGGCATGGGCAAGTCCGCTGAGGTGCCCATGGCCATCTCCAAGGCATCTCTCGATGCCAAGAAGAACATGTTCCACGTGCCGGTGACCGAGCAGGGCACCATCCCGCACGAGGTTCTCGGCCACTTTGGTGCCGGCCGCATCATCATCAAGCCCGCTGTCGAGGGTACCGGCGTTATCGCCGGCGGCGCTGTGCGTCCCCTCTTTGAGCTTGCTGGCATCAAGAACGTCCTGTCCAAGTCCCTCGGTACCGACAACGGCCTCAACATCATCAAGGCTGCCGTCGAGGGCCTCAAGGAGCTCTCCAGCCCTGAGGACGTCGCGGCTCGCCGTGGCCTGACGGTCTCCGAGATGTTCGTCGGTAAGGAGAACTAAGCATGGCTGACACCATCAAGATCAAGCAGGTCCGCAGCACCAACGGTTGCAAGCAGGACCAGGTCCGTACTGTCCGTGCCCTCGGTCTCCACAGGATCCGCGAGGTTCGCGAGATTGCTGACAACGAGTCCGTCCGCGGCATGATCTTCAAGGTCAAGCACCTTGTCGAGATTGTAGAGGAGTAGCAAATGCAGCTTCACGATCTTACTCCCGCGCCCGGTTCCACCAAGAACCGCAAGCGCGTCGGCCGTGGCAATTCTTCGGGTCACGGCACCACTTCTGGCCGCGGCCAGAAGGGCCAGGGTTCCCGCTCTGGTGGCACCAAGGGTGCCGGCTTCGAGGGTGGCCAGACTCCGCTGGCTATGCGCCTGCCCAAGCTTCCGGGCTTCCGCAACCCCCGTCGTATCGAGTACACCGCTGTTAACGTTGAGCGTCTCGAGCGTAAGTTCGAGGACGGCGTTGTGATCGACGGTGCCGCTCTTAAGGCCGCTCGCATCACCAAGAGCGAGTTCGAGCCCGTCAAGGTGCTCGGCAATGGTGAGCTCACCAAGAAGTTCACGGTCAAGGTCGACAAGGTCAGCGCTTCTGCGCAGGCCAAGATCGAGGCCGCCGGCGGAAAGGTCGAGCTGCCGTGCTAAATGGTCTTAAGAATGCTTTCCGCATCAAAGAATTGCGCGAAAAGATTCTTTTTACCATAGCTATGCTCGTCGTGTACCGCATTGGTGCGCACGTTCCTGTGCCCGGCATTCCCTTCCAGGGGATGCTGGGCCTTTTCTCGACCGATAACAATTCGGTCGCCGCAGGTGCTATGGCCCTCCTGAATCTTTTCTCTGGCGGCGCGTTGAGCTATGTGTCGGTGTTTTCGCTGGGCATCATGCCTTACATCACCAGCTCGATCATCCTCCAGATGCTCCAGGCCGTCGTGCCTTCCCTGCATGAGCTTGCCCGCGAGGGCGAGGTCGGTCAGACCAAGATTACGCAGTATTCGCGTTACCTCACCCTGGCTCTGGCAATCCTCAACTCCGTGGGTTACCTCTTCCTCTTTAAGAGCTTCGGCATCAGCTTTAATGGCGCCGGCGCTCCCGAGATCATCTTCGACCTCATGATCGTCGGTACGCTCACCGCGGGCGCCATGCTGATCATGTGGATTGGTGAGCTCATCACCCAGCGCGGTATCGGCAATGGCATGTCGCTGATCATCTTTGCGAACATCATGGCCGGTCTGCCGCAGGCTATCTTCTCCAGCACCGAGGGCAATGCCGGTGGCATCATCACCATGGTGATCATCTGCGCCATCATCCTGCTGGTTATCCCGCTGATTGTTTTCCTTGAGCGCGGCCAGCGCCGCATCCCGGTCTCCTACGCTAAGCGCGTCGTGGGCCGTCGCATGATGGGTGGCCAGACTACCTACCTGCCCATCAAGGTCAACACCGCGGGTGTCGTGCCGATCATCTTCGCTTCGGCGCTGCTGTACTTCCCGGCTCAGATTGCCGTGTTCTTCCCCGGCATCGGCTGGATCCAGGCAGTTGCCTCTGCGCTTTCGCGCGGCTGGCTCAACTGGGTGCTTAACGTTGTCCTTATCGTGTTCTTCGCGTACTTCTACACCTCCATGGTGTTCAACCCCGATGACACAGCCGACAACCTTAAGAAGCAGGGCGGCTTTATTCCGGGCGTGCGTCCGGGTAGGGCTACCGCGGCCTACATCAAGAACGCGCTCAACAAGATCACGCTTCCCAGCGCTGTCTTTTTGGCGCTCATCGCCATCGTGCCTTCGATCATCTTCTCCTTCACGGGTAACCAGCTGATTCAGGCATTTGGCGGCACGTCCATCCTCATCATGGTCGGCGTCGTGCTCGACACGGTCGATAAGCTCGAAGGCCAGATCAAGATGTATGATTACGATGGATTCTTTAAATAGGCTAGAGGAGGATTGCTCATGAACCTCGTATTGCTCGGAGCTCCGGGTGCCGGTAAGGGCACCGTCGCACAGGAGCTCGTCGCCGAGTTTGGCGTTGCCCATATTTCCACGGGCGACCTGCTGCGTGCTGCCGTCAAGGGTGGCACCGAGCTTGGTATTCAGGCTAAGAAGTACATGGACGCTGGCGAGCTCGTTCCCGACCAGCTCGTGATCGACCTTGTCAAGGAGCGCCTTGCCGCCGATGACGCCCAGCAGGGCTTCATCCTCGACGGCTTCCCGCGCAACACCGCCCAGGCTGTGACGCTCGATTCCGAGCTCTCCGCCATGGGTCGCGAGATCGACTGCGCCCTTCTGGTCGATGTGGCCCCCGAGGTCATTATCGATCGTCTGTCTTCGCGTCGCACCTGCCGCGCATGCGGTTACACCGGCACCGCTGCCGATGCTACCTGCCCCAAGTGTGGCGGCGAGATGTATCAGCGCGACGACGACAAGCCCGAGACCATCAAGAACCGTCTCGACGTCTACGAGAAGTCCACGAGCCCGCTCGTCGACTACTATCGTGGCCAGGGTCTGCTCAAGTCGGTCAACGGTGACCAGGCTCGCGAGACCGTGTACGGGGATGTCAAAGAGGCTCTCGGTCTATGATCAAGATTAAGTCTGCAACGCAAATCGAGCAGATGAAGAAGGCAGGAGCGCTATCTAAGATGGCGCTCCGCCACGTTGGAGCCATGGTGCGCCCCGGCGTTTCCACCTTTGAGCTCGATCAGCTCGCGGAGCAGATTATCCGCATGCATGGCGGCACCCCGGCCTTTAAGGGTTACGGCGGGTTCCCGGGGACCATTTGCGCATCGATCAACGATGCCGTGGTCCACGGTATTCCCAACCCCGACATGATCCTGCGCGATGGCGATATCATCTCCATCGATACGGGAGCCGTTGTCGACGGTTGGGTCGGCGATAACGCTTGGACGTTTTTCGTCGGCACCCCCACGCCCGAAGCCAAGGCTTTGTGCGAGGTCACGCGCGATTGCCTTAAGGCTGCCATCGAGCAGGCTGTTCCCGGTAACCATATCGGGGACGTCGGTTATGCCGTTCAATCCCTCGCCGAGTCTCACGGTTACGGTGTGCTTCGTGATTATGTAGGCCATGGCATTGGCCGCGTGATGCACGAGGACCCCAACGTTCCTAACTATGGAAAGAAGGGGAGGGGCGTTCGCCTCCAGGCCGGCATGGTCATTGCCATCGAGCCGATGGTTACGATGGGTTCCAACCATGTGAGCACGGGCTCCGACGGTTGGATTGTTACGACCAACGATCACCTGCCCGCCGCGCACTACGAGAACACCGTCGCCATTACCAATGACGGTCCGGTGATTCTCACCACGGATGCCCAAGGTGCTTGGTGCTCCCTCCAAGGCGGAGAAATGTAACAAGTTCCATTTAGTTGTGGAGCCATTACGAAGTTATTACGATGCGTGCATACGTGTTGTAGAATACTCAATCGCTGTCGTTTTCTAGAGAAAGATGATTGCTTGTGAAGAAGGAAGACGCAATTGAGCTCGAGGGTACGGTAAAGGAACCGTTGCCCAACGCCATGTTTAAGGTCGAGCTCGAGAACGGTCATTCGGTTCTGTGCAACATTTCTGGCAAGATCCGAATGAATTACATCCGTATTCTCCCCGGTGACAGGGTTGTCGTGGAGCTTTCCCCGTACGACCTGACCCGCGGCCGCATCACCTATCGCTACAAATAGCGGCACGCATACACGCACTCCATTTCCGACTGCAGGCTTAGCTCAACCTACGGTCGGATTGTGTGTGAAGACCAGCCATAGTTTTAAACGCCTGCGGCTGGGCGAGTAGATAGTAGGGAAGTAGTTTGAGCGCTACCGAAAGGAAGAACGATGAAGGTACGTCCTTCGGTCAAGAAGATGTGCGATAAGTGCAAAATCATTAGGCGCCATGGCAAGGTCCTCGTCATTTGCGAGAACCCCCGTCATAAGCAGCGTCAGGGTTAAGAGAGGAGACTACGTTGGCCCGTATTAATGGTGTCGACCTCCCGCGTGAGAAGCGCGTTGAGATCGGTCTGACCTACATTTACGGCATCGGCCGCACCACTGCGACGAAGATTTGCGTCGAGTGCAACGTTAACGTGGATACGCGCGTTAAGGACCTCACCGAGGATGAGGTTAACGCCATCCGCGATTATATCGACAAGAACCAGATCATGGTTGAGGGCGACCTCCGCCGTGAGCGCAACCAGAACGTCAAGCGCCTTATGGACATCGGCTGCAACCGCGGCCTTCGTCACCGCAAGGGCCTCCCGGTCCGCGGCCAGCGCACCCACACTAACGCTCGTACCCGCAAGGGCCCGAAGCGTCAGATCGGTGCTAAGAAGAAGAAATAAGGAGCGCTAGATAGATGGCTACTGCTAAGAAGAACGTTCGCGCTGCCCGTCTGAAGCGCGCGGACCGTAAGAACATTTCCGTGGGCCAGGCTCACATTCGTTCTACGTTCAACAACACGATCGTTTCGATCACCGATCCCCAGGGCAACGTCATTTCCTGGAAGTCGGCTGGCCAGGTGGGCTTCAAGGGCTCCCGTAAGTCCACGCCGTTCGCTGCCCAGATGGCTGCCGAGGCTGCTGCCAAGCAGGCCATGGAGCACGGTATGAAGAAGGTTTCCGTCTTCGTCAAGGGCCCCGGCTCCGGTCGTGAGACCGCCATCCGCTCCCTCCAGGCTGCTGGCCTCGAGGTCTCGAGCATCCAGGACAAGACCCCCATTCCGCACAACGGCTGCCGCCCCAAGAAGCGTCGCCGCGTGTAACTGAAAGGATCGTATCAATATGGCAATCGACAGGACTCCTGTTCTTAAGCGCTGCCGTCAGCTCGGGATCGATCCCGCTGAGCTCGGTTACAGCAGCAAGAAGGAATCTATCCGTCAGCCCAAGCGCCGTCGCAAGGAATCTGAGTACGGCATGCAGCTGCGCGAGAAGCAGAAGGTCAAGTTTATTTATGGCGTTCTGGAGAAGCAGTTCCACGGCTACTTCAACAAGGCCCGTAAGATGAACGGCGTCACCGGTGAGAACCTCATGATCATCCTTGAGTCTCGCCTCGACAACGTTGTCTTCCGTCTTGGCTTCGCCCGCACCCGCAAAGAGGCTCGTCAGTCCGTTCGTCACGGTCACTTCACCGTGAACGGCAAGCGCGTGGACATCCCGTCCTACCGCGTCAAGGCCGGCGACGTCGTCGCTGTCGGCGAGAAGTTCCGTGACCTCCTCCCCATCAAGGAGGCCCTGATTTCCTCCGAGCGCTTTGAGGTCCCTGGCTGGCTCGAGGTCGATATCGAGAAGCTGTCTGGTAACGTGCTCGCTCTGCCGACGCGTGAGCAGATCAGCGGTGATATCAACGAGCAGCTCATCGTCGAGCTCTACTCTAAGTAGTCCATCCGGGCTGCTGAGGCTGGAGGTAATACATGTCAGAATTCATTAGGCCTCAGGTTCAGGTCGAAGAGATCAACGAGACGTCTGCTCGTGTCTCCGTCGAGCCGCTCGAGCGTGGCTACGGCGATACGCTGGGTAACTCCCTTCGTCGCGTTCTTCTGTCCTCGCTCGAGGGTGCCGCCGTCGAGGCTATTCAGATCGATGGCGCGCAGCACGAGTTCATGACCATCCCTAACATGGTCGAGGATGTCACCGACATCGTCCTGAATGTCAAGGGTCTTGTCTTCAGGGCTCTCGGCACGACCGACGAGGCGACCGCCACCATCTCGGTTGACGGCCCCTGCGAGGTCACCGGTGCGGACTTCTTTATTCCGTCCGAGTTTGAGCTGGTCAACCCCGAGCAGCACATCGCTACGCTTACCGAGGGTGGCCATCTCACCATGAGCATGCGCATCGGCTATGGCCGCGGCTATGTCTCTGGCGAGGCTAACAAGCGCGACAACGATCCCATCGGTGTGATCCACGTCGACTCGCTGTACTCGCCGGTGTCCCGTTGCGCCAAGCTCGTTGAGGCTTGCCGTGTCGGTCAGCACACCGACTACGACCGCCTTGTCCTCGAGATCGAGACCAACGGCTCCATCGCTCCGCGCGACGCCGTGGTCCAGGCTGCCAATATCATCAACCAGCATATGGCTGCCTTTATGAACCTTGCCGAGACCCCCGAGGTCGAGGAGGAGGCTTCGATCTTCGCTCCCGAGGTCACCAACGACAACGCCGAGCTGGACAAGCAGATCGAGGATCTGGACCTTTCCGTCCGTTCCTACAACTGCCTTAAGCGCGCCAGCATTCACTCGGTCCGTCAGCTCGTTGAGTTCTCGGAGAACGATCTGCTTAACATCCGTAACTTCGGTGTTAAGTCGATCGAGGAAGTGAAGGACAAGCTTGAGTCCATGGGCCTGAGCCTGAAGGCTTAATGCTTCGCATATTTGAGGAGAAACTAGACCATGCGTCACAACGTTAAGAAGGGCCTGAAGCTCGGCACCGATGCGAGCCACACCAAGGCCATGAAGAAGAGCCTGGCCAAGGCCCTCTTCGAGAACGACCGCATCAAGACCACCGAGACCCGCGCTAAGGCGCTGCGTTCGGTCGTCGATCCGATCATCACCTGGGCCAAGAAGGGCGACCTGCACTCTCGTCGTCTGGCCATCGCCAAGCTCGGCGATAAGCAGCTCGTTGCCGAGATCTTCGACAAGGCTGCCCAGGGCATGTGGCAGGACCGCAACGGCGGTTACACCCGCATCATGAAGCTCGGTAACCGCAAGGGCGACAACGCTCCTATCGTTATCATGGAGCTCGTCACCGAGCCTTGCACGCCTAAGGCCAAGAAGGCTGCTCCGGCCCCCAAGAAGGCCGCTGCTCCCAAGAAGGTCGAGGCCGTCGAGGAGGCTCCTGCTGAGGAGACCGCTGAGTAGACAATCCGTCTGCATAGGCTATATTCGAGGGGTACGTTCGCGTACCCCTCTTTTTTTGTCGCGATACCGTTGATTGTTTGTTGGGAGCGCCCATGACCGCGCCGTCTGATTTCAATTCGATTCCTGAGCTCGATGCCACGCTTGTATTCTGTGTTGCCTATGATGGCTCGTCCTATAGCGGATTTGCCGAGCAGCCGGGCCAGACAACCGTTGCGGGCGAGTTGCGCCGCGCTATCGAGACGCTGCTGCGCCGCCCGATCGATCTGACGTGTGCGGGTCGTACCGATGCCGGCGTGCATGCGGTGGCCCAGTACATTAGCGTGCCCGTAACGGACGCTGAGCTTGCTCTGACGCGCCGTAGGTGGCTGAGGGCTATGGATGCCCTCCTGCCCAAAGATATCGCCATAAACGAGGTCTACAAGGCCCGTAAAGGCTTTTCTGCGCGTTTTGACGCGCGTTCCCGTACGTATACGTACCGTATTGCCGATCGAGATGCGCGCCCCGTGCTGTCCCGCGGTGCCGTGTGGTGGCATCGCTATCCCTTGGATGTTGAGGCTATGTCTGCTGCCTGCCCCGCTCTGCTGGGCGAGCAGGACTTTAAAAGCTTTTGCAAGGTTGCTTCGGCCGTTGGCAAACCCACGCATCGCTGCGTGATGCGTGCCGAATTTAGCCATGAGGTTGCGTTTGGCGAGGACATCCTGACGTTCACCATCGAGGGCAATGCGTTTCTGCATTCGATGGTCCGTACGATCGTGGGCACGCTTGTCGAGATTGGCATGCATCGCCGTGAACCCGAGTGGATGCGCGAGGTTATCGATGCTTGCGACCGTACCGCTGCGGGCCCCACGGCTCCTGCCTGCGGCCTTACGTTTATGGGCGTGGATTACGATCCCGCCGAGCTTGTCGTGCTCGACTAGGGCAGGGCTCGACGTGTCGTGCGTCGACACCTGTCATCTGTGGGCTGCGCGTGTGCAACATCTGTTCTTGGCGTGCAATGCAACCGGTGTCTCATTGCTTTTATTGCCGGGGTGTACCATGAACCACGGTTTGATTCATTGCTGTCGAGAGGACGGATAATTTGGTTCGACGTGGCTCGCATCCGCGACTTTCGGTGATCCTTGTGGTAGAAGGTTCGCCCAGCTATGCGATGCGTGCGCTCGAGAGTATCCAGAACCAAGACCTCTACGATTTGCAGATTGTCGTTGTCTGTCGCGATACTGCGCCCGGTGTGCGCCATTCGCTTCAAGTTGCTGCCGACAGGGACATCCATATTGATTTGATTGACGTCGAGGACGCGACGCGCGGCGCGTGTCTTCGTGCCGGTTTTGCTGCCTCGCGCGGCTCTCAAATCATCGCCATGAACGCCGATGAGTGGTTTGCTCCGCAATCACTTTCCAAGATGGTCGATATCGCGTGCGATACTGCGGCAGACATAGTGTTCCCCACGGTGTCGCTCGACCGCTATGATGCACATCGAGAGCGCCATTCGCGCGTCTTGGATGCTACTCATATTTCCATTGATAGCAAATCTTCGATGGTGGCCGGGCTGCCTCAGTTGATTTTGGGCGGCTTGGTTGCTCAAGTCTCTGGCGTGATGTATAGTCGTCCGCTGTTTGAGGCATGCCTTTTGTGCGACAAGGCGTTTCGCACAGTTGGGTTTATGGCATGCGCGCTCTCGCAGGCGCAGCGCGTCTCCGGATGCGGCGACGCTTGTTTCCACGCGGTGGCGCCTAAGCTTGCAGATGCCTTTGATCCCACCATGTATGCCAAGGTATCCGATGACACCCGAGCGCTCGACGAGCTTGCGGACTCACTCTCGGAAGCAGATAGCGGTGGTCGGCTCAAGCTGGCAAGCCAAAAGTTCTACTTTGCCGGACTGGTCGCCTGCATCGAGAATTTGTGTCTGAGCCCGCATGGGGTGTCGTCAATCGAGCGTTCCGCCCGCATGCGTGATATGCTCGAGGCGCCTCGAACCCGTCAAATGGTCGCCGCGCTCAAGGATAACCATCGGGGGCTCGGTCTGTTGTTTGGGCCGATCGCTAGCGCCAAGCCCGCGCGTTGCGTGATGTGTACGCATCTGGCAGCTTTTCTTAACCGGACGGGCGCAAAAACCGCCTAAACGGCTCATTACGAAACAAATTTGCATAGAATTGTTTCGAAATGCGTTCTTATACACAAAAGCCTTCAAATAGCGTTAAACTATTCAATCACTGATTGATTGTCTCCGCCATCTTTTGGAGTGAGGGTTTGTATGGCTAAAAAACGCAATGGGCGCCAGGATGCCATTAGAGATATTGTGCGCAATAAGGACGTCCGCACGCAGCGTGTGCTGGTCGATGAGCTCCGTGCTATGGGCTTTGATTGCACGCAGGCGACTGTCTCTCGCGATATTGCCGATATGGGGCTGCGTAAGCTCCCTGAGGGCATCTATGTTCTGGCAGAGGACCTGCACCTGCAGCGCATGGTTTCCGAGCTCGTAACGGGCGTTCTGCGTACCGATAATCTGGTTATGATCAAGGCTCAGCCTGGCACGGCTTCCGGCATCGCCGCCGCCGTTGATGCGGCAGAGTTGCCCGATGTGCTTGGCTCGCTTGCCGGCAACGATACGATTTTGGTTATTGCCCAGACGGCCGAGGACGGCGAGCGTCTCGAGGCGCTGATCAATAAGCTGAGCAATTCTCGCAAGTAGGCGTGCGGGTCGTGCGCTCGGCACTGCGTGCGCTTACATAGTGGCTTGTAAGGGGTATCGACGTTGGTCGGTACCCCCCTTTTTTGTTTGCTGGTATAACGACCGCCCAGTCGCTTCAAACTAAAAGGCCCCGAGCAGTTCAATAAGCTGCTCGGGGCCTTGTTGGCTTTAGTCGCGTACTTCTTAGCCGACCGTATCGTCAGGCGTGGGCGAGGGGTCGGGAGTGGGCGTGGGCGTAGGCGTAGGCGTGCCGCCATCGCCGCCGGTCGAACCACCAGTGGAGCCGCCCGTCGAGCCACCGGTCGTACCGGTGCCGCCGGTGGTGTCGCCGCCCGTGGTCTCGGTGGTCGTGGTCGTCGTGGTAGTCGTTGTGGTGGTTTCCTCTTCGTCCTCGTTCTCGTCCTTGTCGTCGTTCTCCGTCTTCTTGGAGTTGTTGGTGCCGTAGAACTTCCAGACGCTGTTGTTCTTGTAGGTGGGCGCCGTTCCGGTCGCAAACTCCTCGCGCTCGGTACCGGTCAGAACGGTGTTCATAAACCGCTTAAAGACAGGCAGGTTGGTGCTGTCGCCCAGCAGATCTGTGCCGTATTTTTGGATGGGGATCTCGCCCGCGGAATAGCCGGTCCACAGAGCGCACGCCAGCTGCGGGGTATAGCCGCAGAACCACAGGTTGGTGGTGTTGTCGGTGGTGCCCGTCTTGCCGGCATAGGGCTGGTTGACGCTCAGGGCGCCGGCAGCACCCGTACCGCCGCCCTGCATGACGCCGGACAGAACATCGGTGACCGCGGCGGCCTCGCCCTCGGTAAGCACCTGTGAGGGATTGTCGGTGTGCTGGTACAGCACCGAACCGGTACGAGAATCAATCTCGGTGATGGCGATCGGCTGGCGATAGTAGCCGCCGTTGGCAAACGTCGCGTAGGCAGCGGCCATCTCGAGCGGCGAGATCGAGCCGGTGCCGAGCGTCATGACGGGAACGTCCTCGATGTTGTCCTTGGCGGGATCGATGCCGAGCTTTTTGACGAGTGAGATGATCTTGCTGTTGCCGACGGCTTCCGCCACCTGGATGTAGCCGGTGTTGGAGGAGTATGCCGTTGCCTGCTTAAGCGTGATGTTGCCATAGCTATGGTTGGCGTAGTTTTGGACCTCGGTCGTGGTGCCCTTGGCCTTGAGCGGCGAGTTGCAGTTGAGGGTGACGTTGGGGTTCATGCCGTTTTGGATGGCAGTTGCCAGCGTAAAGGCCTTGAAGGTGGAGCCGACGGGACGCTTGGCCGTGGCATGGTTTACGTGGTTCTCGTCGGCGTTGTAGTCGTAGCCGCCCACCATGCACTTGATGTAGCCGGTCTTGGGGTCGACGACGACCATGCCCATGTCCAGGCCGTCAAGCGAGAGCGTGTCGAGCTGCTCGCGGACGGCATTCTCTGCCACCTGCTGCATCGTGGGGTCGATGGTGGTCTTGACGGTCAGGCCGCCCTTAAAGAGCACGTCGGTCGAGAACTCCTGCTCCAGCAGCTGCTTAACATAGGCGACAAAGTAGGGCTGCGAGTATACGTCGACGCCGCTGCCCGAAATCTCGGTCACGTTGAGGGTGATGGGCTCGGCCTGTGCGGCATCGTGCTCCTCCTGCGTGATGTGGCCCAGGCGCAACATGTTGTCGAGGACCTTGTTGCGACGGGACAGCGCTAGGTCGGGGTTGACCGTGGGGTCGTACTGCGAGGGCGAGTTGGGAAGGCCGATGAGCAGCGCGGCCTCGCTGAGGGTGAGGTCGGCGGCACTCTTGGACAGATAGGTCTCGGCTGCGGCCTCGATGCCGTAGGCGCCGTGGCCGTAGTAGATGGTGTTGAGGTACATCATGAGGATCTCGTCTTTGGAGTACATGTCCTCCATCTTGACGGCGATGTAGGCCTCGCGCACCTTACGCTCGATGGTCGAGTCGAACTGCTCCTCCTGCAGAATGGTGTTGCGCACCAGCTGCTGGGTGATAGTCGAGGCGCCTTCGTGCCCGCCGCCGAGGGTTGCCACCGCAGCACGCGCGATACCCCACAGGTCGATACCGCCGTGCTCGTAGAAGCGCTCGTCCTCGACGTCAACGGTGCCCTGCAGCACGTAGGGGGAGACCTCGTCCTTGGTGATGGACTTGCGGTTTTGCGTGTAGAAGCTCGCGATCTTGTTGCCGTTGCAGTCGACGATCTCGGTGGGCTCGCTCACCAGATACGCGTTGGCGTCGGTGTAGTCGGGCAGATCGGACAGCCAGCGGTTGACGTTGCCGACCATGCCGATGCCAAATGCCACGCCCGCGATAAGCAAAAAGCCCAAAAACGAGAGCAGGATTATGGGCAGGGCATGCGTCTTTGAACGGCTGCGTCCCTGTCGTTGGCGAGGACCCATATATTGACCTCCAGGTATGTCGTGCCGGACGGCGGATGTGCCGTCGGGGCAGGATGGACATAAGTTATTACACGATAAACCAAACGGGGCGCGCGAGGCCTCGTGTATGCTGGAAGACGGCATTTTTCAGAGTGAATGCATACCTTGGTAAGGAGTTTGCCGATGGCGATTCGGACGATGGGGCCGAGCGGACAATACGAGACTAGATTGGATGCTGCCGGTGCGGCGCTGCCCGAGCTGCTGGCGCCGGCGGGCGGACTCGACCAGATGCTTGCGGCCATCGCCGCGGGTGCCGATGCCATCTATGCGGGGTTGGGCGGCTTTAACGCCCGTGTGAGCGCTCATGGCTTTACGGATGACGAGTTTGCGCGCGGTTGTGCCGTGGCGCATGCTCATGGCGTGCGTGTGTACGTGACGCTCAACGTGTTCGTGTTTGACGATGAGCTGTCCGACGCGGTGGCGCTGGGAGCTCATGCACTGGAGCTGGGCGCCGATGCTCTGATTGTCGCCGATGCCGGGTTGGCCTGCGCGCTGCGCGCGGCGATTCCCGGGGTCGAGATTCACCTGTCCACGCAGGCGGGCGCTCATAGCGAGGGTGCCGTGCGACTTGCCGCCGATGAGCTGGGGGTCGAGCGCGTGACGACGGCACGCGAGCTGACGGTCGACGAGATTGCGGCGCTATGTGCCACGGGCGTGCCCATCGAGGTATTCTGCCACGGTGCGATTTGCATCGGCTATTCGGGGGCGTGCGAGTTCTCGGCCCTGCGGCGTGGGCGCTGGGCG
>URGF01000033.1 GCA_900547285.1 uncultured Collinsella sp. | reverse complement strand
GGCAAGCACCCAAACACGTCCGCCCGCCGATTTATAGCGCCGCGCACACAATTTAAGCCGACACCTTTAAACATCCGGGCAGTATAGTGACCAAAATGAGCGCATTACCGCACCCTGCGAATGGAGGAGTTATGACCGAACACCACGCCATCAGTCGTCGAGCGTTTACGCTGGGCCTAGGACTTGCGGCGTTGTCGCCGCTTGCAAGCCTGCCCGAAACCGCGGGATTGGGCCTTCCCATGCGCGCGGCATTTGCAGAAGACACGCCCACACCGGCGGCCACCCTCGACAAGTTCGTCATTCGCCTTCGCCCCGCGGGCTATTTTCGCACCGCGAGCGTCAACCAAGACGGCAACGTTCGCGGCAACGTCTGCCACCTGTTTAACGACGGCACGTCCAGCAAGCTCATCCTTGAGAACGTAACGACCAAGAATGACGATACAAACTGGTATGCTATCCGCACCTTGCTCAATTTCGAAGAGCATAAAAAGACGGGCTACAGCATTTGGTCGGTCGACGACGACTCTGACAAAGATGGAAAGGTCATCCACGTATGGGGCGGCGAGTATGACAACAAGCCCAGCCGCGCTTTTGCGTTCGAGCGTCAATCAAACGGAACCTATATCATCCGAGACCGCACGGTCGAGAAAGAAACCGAGAAAAAAGACATTAAGTACCTGGCAATAGAATCGAACGGCGAAGACCAGGACAACAATAAGATCTGCCATAAGAGTAAGAGCATTCCGTGGGAGCTCGAACTTATCGGTTACGACATGAAAAAGAACGATGCCACGGTTAGCAGCCTCGACTGGATCACGTACAGCAGCTACGTCGATGGGCCATGTTGGATGAAATACGTCGACGACAACAAGTTCCTCGACGAGCTGAGCATCCCGGGTACGCACGATTCGGGCACCTGCAGCGTGGACAACGACACTGAGCCCCAATCCTCGCAAGTAAAATGCCAGCAGGATTACATTCCCACGCAGTTGCTCGAAGGCATTCGCTATTTTGATATCCGGCTCGGAAAGGGCGACGACCCCGGTATCGACCACGGGGATTACTACCTGCTCAAAAAAGACGCGTACTTTATGCATCTTTCCGATGTCATAGGCTACTTCAAAACGTTTTTGAACGAAAACCCGACAGAAGCGCTCATCATGCTTGTATCACGAGGCAACGACGAGGCTACCGACGAAAGTGTTACGACGGCTTTCGCCAAGGTTTTGGACGACAACCCCAAACTGTTCTATACGTCGAGCCGAATCCCCGCGCTACACGAGGTGCGCGGAAAGATCGTTCTGCTGCGTCGATTTAGGCTCGCCGGCAACAGTGTAAGCGGCCACACGTGGGGCCTCGACCTTACCGAATGGGATGACAAGATCAAGGCTCACTCCGACAGCGCCACTATGTGTCTCGTCCAAGACGCGCGGGGCTTTGAAGCCGCGGGAGAAACAGGCGACAAAGAGCCCTATTGCACCAAGGTATACGCCCAGGACAAGTACAAACTCACGGGAACCGACAAGCTCAGCTGGGTCGATAATGCGCTGAAGGAAACGACCGGGCGCACGCGCAACGAGGTAGATGTCGAGGACGATAACGGGGCCAAGGAGCAAGTCCTGGAGCGCTGCTGGTCTATCAACTACACCAGCTGCACGGGCTTGTCGCACGGAGGCAATCCTTTTACCTCGGCACGAGTAGTCAACGAGCATCTGTATAAGAGCCCGTACGTCAACCCCAGCGGCACCGAGGATACAAAGTCAGATTACCTCAAGCACATTGGCATCATCGCATCCGACTTTGTTGATGCGGCGCTGGCCCGGAGCATCTACCAGCGCAATTACGATACGGAGCACAAGCAGACGGCTTCGTACTATCTCCCGTACTATCTCCCGACCCGCATGCGCATGACGTACGGCGACTCGCTGAGCGATGCCTCATTCCAGGATGGCAAGACCGTTGGCGAGGGTCATTTCCGCCTTGCTGACAGCAGCAACGCGCTCAACGCGACAGCTTCGGGCCATGCGTTTGCCATTGAATACGTGGATGTCGACGCCCTGGGCAACGAGACCGTTACGGGGCTGCAGGGCTCTGTGCCCATCGATATCGATCCACGCGCGCTGACGCCCCATTTTGAGGGACTCGAAGGCCTTAAGGCCGGCGAAGACGTGCGCGCCAAGATTGCGGCATCACTCGAGGGCAAGCTCGAAACCGATGCCTGCACGGCCCAGCTCGAGTTTGTGCACGACGCGGACGGCGCTCCGGGCACGGCAATGGCCGAGGGCGAAACATTTGCCGCAGGAACGTACTGGGTGCGCGTGAACGGTCTCTTGGGCGACGCGGCGCAGAACTACACGCTCGCCAGCGACGGAGCCGCAAGCTTTACCGTAGCGGCCTCGGGCAGTGCGGGCGGCACCGGCAGCGACACGGGTTCCAACGCAGGCGGCGCCGACAAGAACGGCAAGAGCAACAAGAGAGACCAGGGCAAGAGCTCGGGCGAAAAGCTCGCCAACACGGGCGACGGCTCTGGCGTTGCCGCCGGGCTCGCTGCCGCCGCCGTGGCGACAACGGTCGCAGGTGCAGCAATGCTTGCCAGTGACCGCGACAATACCGAGGACGTTAACGAATAGGCAAGCCAGTCTTTTGGGCGCATTAACTCAATCGGGGCGCAGAATACCGTTCTGCGCCCCGATTTTTACCTTGGCCCGAACGCCGCTATCGGCTACATCACCATGTTCAGAGCTTTCACAAATTCCTGGGCCTTCGCACGGCTACTCAGGCTAAAGACGCAAGCGGTTAACAGTCGATTGCGCAGAAAAACATCGCGGCCTTTGATTCTATTGACGCCCGTAATGTCCTTAAGATAGACAATCTCGGTGTGCTTGCCGCCAAAAGTGCCCTTCTTAAGCACCTCAATGCGGTTAGGGTAGATCTTGACGTCTTTAAACCTACCCGAACCTTTGTCCTGGAATAGCAGCGTGTTGTTGTCCATACGCGTCACTCCCGTGGGGTTCGCTAAAACTGTCTCTATTGCCACATTTTAGTCACCGCAAGGCTCCCATGCGAAGGTGCCAGACAGCACAGCAATTCGTGTCCGCGCGAGGCTTTAAACTAGATGCGATATAGATGCATTCCACAAGAGGAAAGTGGGGCGACAGTGATGGGCGAACTGGTAAACCGCGGGGAATCGACAATCGTGCCAGAAGTTTTTTACAAGCAGGTTTCCTCGATCCTCAACGCCGCTCGCGACAAGGCCTATACCGCCGTTAACTTTGCGATGGTTGAGGCATATTGGGAGATCGGCAAGAGTATTGTTGATGAACAGGGCGGAGAGGAGCGCGCCAAGTATGGCGATGCACTGATCGACGAACTTGCCGTTAGATTGACTAAGGATTTTGGCAGAGGCTTCAACGCCAGAAGCTTAAGATACATGCGTCAGTTTTATCTTGCGTTCCCAATTCGGAACGCGCTGCGTTCCGAATTGAATTGGACACATTACCGCAGGTTATCGCGTATAACCGACCCTGATGCTCGAACATGGTACATGAACGAATGTGCCGATTCTCGCTGGAGCACGCGTCAGCTCGAGCGCCAGATCAACACCATGTTCCGCGAGCGCCTGCTTGTCAGCAAGGACAAGGAGGCCGTCACCCAGGAAATCCAAAAGAGCGCCCCGGCTCGTCGCCCCGAGGATATCATCCGCGACCCATATGTACTGGAGTTTTTAGGTTTCTCGGACGATACTGCGTTTCGCGAGAGCGATCTAGAGCAGGCGCTCATCACGCATCTTCAGAAGTTCCTGCTGGAGCTTGGCCGTGGTTTCGCTTTCGAGGCGCGCCAAAGGCGCATCACCTTTGATGGGCGCCATTTCTATATTGACCTTGTGTTTTACAACTATCTGATGCGCTGCTTCGTGCTCATCGACCTTAAGACGGACGATCTTACGCACCAGGACCTGGGCCAGATGCAAATGTATGTGAACTACTACACGCGCGAGCTCATGAACGAAGGCGACAATCCGCCCATAGGCATCGTGCTCTGCGCGGACAAAAGCAATTCGATCGTCGAGTACACGCTGCCCGAAGACAACGACCAGGTGTTTGCCGCCAAATACCTGCCGTATCTTCCAAGCAAGGAAGAGCTGGCGCGCGAGCTGAGTGCCGAGTACCGCGCCATCAACGAAGCGACTAATGGCGAAGCGCAAGGGTAGCGGCACGTTGCGACCGATACCCCCGACGGCGCTCCACATCACCCGGGATAAGAGGAGCTTTCCATGACAGACAGACCGAAAACAACACTGCGCGACTGCATCTATGGGCTTGCCGTCGGTGACGCGCTGGGCGTTCCCTACGAGTTCAGGCCCCGCGGTACGTTCGAATGCACGGACATGATCAGCTACGGCACGCATGGGCAACCCGCCGGCACCTGGAGCGACGACACATCTATGACGCTTGCTACCTGCGACTCGATTAGGGAGCTCGGGCACATCGACACCGCGGACATGCGCGACAAGTTCGTAAGCTGGATTGCCCGTGGCGAGTATACGATCGACGGCGTTTTCGATTACGGCGGTACGACCGCCCGCGCCCTGCGCACCGGCAAAGGAGGCTCCGGCGAGCGCGACAACGGCAACGGATCGCTCATGCGCATCGCTCCCCTGGCGTTCACCGATGCGACAGACGAAGAGGTCAGCAAGGTCTCCGCGATTACGCACGCCCACAGAACATCGACCGACGCATGCATCATATTTGTCGAGCTGATGAGGGATGTGATGAACGACGTGCTCCCCTCGTGGGCGCTCCATCTGAAAGGCGTGCCTGAGCAGGAGATCAGGTCGGGTGGCTTCGTGCGCGACACGCTTAAGGCAGCCACCTGGTGTTTCGTCAACACTAACAGCTACGAAGATTGCGTGCTTGCCGCCGTCAACCTAGGCGACGACACCGACACCACCGCAGCCGTCGCCGGCGCCCTCGCCGGCACGGCATACGGTCTCAAAGCCATCCCACAGGAGT
The DNA here is from genome assembly GCA_900547285.1 of uncultured Collinsella sp. GTDB lineage: Bacteria > Actinomycetota > Coriobacteriia > Coriobacteriales > Coriobacteriaceae > Collinsella. The sequence continues at coordinate 12,529 of URGF01000033.1, read as the reverse complement.
GGATCGACACTCTGCGCGGCAAAGAGCTGATTGAGAGCTGCCTGTTTTAAGGCGCCATTCAAGAAATAAGGCAGGAGGCATCATGGAGAGGAAGATCGCAAATATAGACGAGTTCCAAGTGGACGAAAACGGGATTCCGCTATTTCCAGTAGGACTGAAGGAGGAAGCCAGCCTCTATGTCCTCCCCGACGGGCGTTACCTCCCCTGCGGGGTCTACAGGACCGCGGACGGCGGTTCGATCATTTATGAGCCATCCGAACTAAGCTTCTTCGGGCAGATGCTTGCTCAATTCAAAGAGAACTAGAGGCTTGATTGCCCGTTAGATCGACACTGCTCCAAGCCATGGGGCGGGTAGGATGTCTCCCGCCGCGGCCTGTGAGGTAGAATTACGACTGCCGCGGAATCCGCCTGCGGGCAACGCTCCGATCTCCGATTGGGGTGAAGCCTATGAACTTGTTTCTTGAAATCCTGCGCCTCTCGATGTATGTAACCGGCATCGTCCGGAACCTCTACTCGATCTGGCGGGAATATAAGCAGTAACGGATAGCGAAGGGAGTCATGCAAAGGGCCGGTCGCACCCGGCCCTTTAGACGATAGTACCTGCGTTGCCCGCGCTTCCAAAGTTGACCGACTGAGGAGCGGGTTCCGCGGCACATCCTGATTTTACCCAGTGGCAAGGCTCTTTTACAGCCGTTCCACCGTTTATTTACATCCGCCAATCAAGACGAGGCTACTACGCACCTTTATTACACACGATGTTTTCAGCCTGGTATAAACAAGTTCAATAATAGAATGCAAATCCAACCATCGTGTCTGATTACGAAAGGATTTTTGCCTTTTCTGCAGCAAACTCTTCCTCGGTAAGTACTCCACTCTCACGCAGTGCTGCAAGCCTCTCAAGCCTTGCAACTACATCAACCACTATCCGCCAGCGTCTCAATAGTCAGTGAAACCTGCGGATACCGCTCAAGCTCCTTCGATAGGGCATCGACTATCTCGGCAATATTCTTTGCATTTTTGCCCCCGTTTAATACGTTTGCCCTGACCTTAGATGACGACTTGACAGTAACGCCAGATCCGCCTTCAACTGGAACAACCGAAATACCGATATTTTCGCCCCAAGACCAAAGGCTCATACCAATCTCGGCTGCAACTGTTCTTGTTGTGGGCGATGCACTATCAACTTTTACTTTAGGCAGCTTTTCCATAGCTGCCTTCAAGGCATTAAACGTGTCGTCAGGAGAATACGGTACCTGAAGCTGAAGCTGCTGATCCGCAAAACCCATAATCTGGCCTCCGCTTCTTACAAGATTAAGGCTATCGGCAATGGTAGCACGTTCCCAGCAGTCTTAAATTCGTCTCATGACCTTGCGATGCAGCCCGACGCCCCGGCTCCGCTTCCCTACTTCCCAAAGATCGCAGCGAGCAAGCCCTTGCGTTTGGGCTTTTCTTCTCGGCAGGAACCCTCGGCCGCCGCTGCCACCTGACGCGGTTGCTCGCCACCTCCACTGTGCACGATCTGGTATAGGAAGGGCGATTTAACGTATTTGACCTCGATGGGCGTGGCGTGCACGGTGCTTTCGCTCGACAGCATCACGCTCGGATTGAGCGGCGCCACGACATGCGTCTCGCGCTTATCGCTAAACACCACCGCTGCCGCACGACCCGTCTGGCCGTTTACGGCAATGCGCACCTGCTCGCCATCGCGGCTATCCGTCGCCGGACGATCGACAAAGTAGACCGGCACCATCACCAGACCGTCCTTTTGCTTGCGGGCCTTGCGCGCCCACATGCGAATGCTCTTTTTATTGAGCCCCAGTACCGCCTCGGCATCGTTGCCGGCAATGTCGAGCGCCAGCTTATCAATGACCACCTGGTCCTTGGTAGATGCATCGACGGAGACAACGCGAAAGTCGCCCTCCTGCATGGCAGGATCGAACGGCCCCACCTTGCCAAAGTCCCACGGCTCCAAAATGCCCATAAGACGAACGTCCAGGTAGTTTGCCCGCGGATACGCCCAATCGAGTACCTCGTAGTACACCAAGGTCTCCTTGCTCAGGCCCTTGCCCGGGAAGGACGCCATCATGCGCAAATCCGCGAGCGCCATGGGGAAGTAGAAGAGCATCATGTCGTTTTGAATCGCGTCTTCCACGTCGTGCCCGGCAAAGGCGTCGGGGTACTGGCGCACCAGCTGCAGCGCGTTGGCACGTGCCTGCTGCGGTGAGATTTCGCAAGGAATACCCTGCTCGGGTACATACTCCGCGCCAACGCCCATGGTCAGGCGCTTGCTAAAGGTACCGGGCTTGAGCAGGTCGGCAACGCCGATCTTATTGCCGCAGGACGGGCACTCAAACACGCGCTGAGTGGACTCGCCTTCAAAGGACGCGCCGCAGAAGGGGCAGGGAATGCTCACGTGCGTGGCTTCTTGGAACTCCTGCGCCGTGCCGCGGTCCTCCCATAGCAGATGCTCCAGAACCGACTGATTGCGCCAGTGCGAATTAAAGAAATACCAGTCCGGGTCCTCCGGGCGCTCGAGCTGCGACACATGGGTGAGCTTAAGTAGCCCATCGACAACCGTCAGCGGCGCATGGCGAATGCCCAAAGCGCTCTTGGGCTCCCCCGCATCGGCCTGCCACGGAACGACCGTGCCGCAATAGGCGCACTCAAAGCTGCGTTTAGCCTGGTGTGAGTACATAGGGCCGCCGCAGTTTTGGCATTTAATGGCAAACATCTCGTCCATGGAAGCGTCCTCCTTTGCACAGGGGCTGTCGACATTAAGTATGTCGAGCAAACTGGCACATGCCCATACCCATGTGGCCCAAAATGGACCACCCAGGCAGACGGGAAGGCCTGCTCGTTAGCGCGGGCAGACCATTGCTGCATTTTCTGAGCACCGGCGCACGGTGCGCCCATGCGAGCTACACTATCCCCTTAAACATGATTGTGAGGACGACCGCTATGCTATTTGTAAATCGGCTGGTACATACGCTTGTTCCCGGCAGCGAGGGCGAGCCGGTCGATGCCTCCTGCCGCACCAACGCGGGCTTCGCCGCAAGCCTCATCTGCATTGGCCTCAACATCACCCTGTGCCTGGCCAAGGGCATCGCAGGCCTGCTCGCCGGCTCCGTCTCCCTCATCGCCGACGCTTTCAACAACCTCTCCGATGCCTCGAGCAACATCGTGAGCCTGCTCGGGTTCCGCCTTGCCAGCCGCCCTGCAGACGAAGGCCACCCCTATGGCCACGGCCGCTACGAGTACCTAGCCGGCTTGTTTGTCGCCGTCCTGGTTTGCGCCGTCGGCATCAACCTGATCCTCGAGTCGGTCACTAAGATCATCAAGCCCTCCCCCACCGCCTACACGCTGGTCTCCCTAGCCGCTCTCGTCTTGTCCATGCTCGTCAAATTCTGGATGGCCGCATTCAACCGTGCGCTGGGCAACCGTATCGATTCCGAAACACTCATCGCCACAGCACAGGACTCCAAAAACGACGTCATCACCTCGGGATCGGTCCTGGCCGCAGCGCTTATTTCGCAGACGACCGGCTTTGACCTCGACGGCTGGGCGGGCCTGGGCGTGGGCGTCTTCATCTGCATCAGTGGCATGGGCCTGGTGCGCGACGCCATCAGCCCGTTGCTGGGGCAAGCGCCCGACCCCAAGCTCGTCCAGGCAATCCGCGACAAGATCATGTCCTATCCGCAGGTCTTGGGCACACACGACCTGATGGTGCACGACTACGGCCCCGGTCGTCAGTTTGCCAGCGCCCACGTGGAGATGCCCGGCGAGGGCGACGCGTTTGAACATCACGAGATCCTGGACACCATCGAGCACGACATCAAGCGCCAGATGGGCATTGACATCACGCTGCACTGCGACCCCATCGCGACAACCGGCGATGATTTGCGCGGCTGGGTCAAGCGCGGCATCATGCAGATCGACCCCGCACTCTCCATCCACGACCTGCACGAGCACGACGGGTTCGTTTCGTTTGACCTGGTGCGTCCCGACGGCTTTGATATATCCGACGAGGAGCTGCTGGAGCTCGTCACGCGCATCGTGCACGAGCGCCGGCCCAACGTCTCGTGCGTCGTCACATTTGATTCGGGCTTCAGCTCGCCCGAGCGTCCGGCCGAGCAGCTGTAGCCCGCTTAACAGCTAGTTTCCCTGCGCGCCCGAGATGCCGTTTTGTAGGGCGTTCCAGGCATCCGTCGCCATGTCGCCCAAGTTCTGAGCGGTGTCGCCCAGGTTCTGAGCCGTATCACCCAGCTCTTGGGCCTTATCCCCAAGCTCCTGTGCCTTGTTGCTCAAGTCCTCCAGCGTATTGGAGCTCGAGCCGTCGGTACCGCTTTGGCCGTCGGACGAGTTGCCCGAGCTGTTCTTGTGTGTGAGCTGAATTTCGAGGTTGCCGCTGTCGTTATAGTAAGCAGAAGTAACGATCCAGTTGGCATCGACGACGGGCGTTGAGCCATCATCAGTCAGGACCACGGCATTCGAAAGATCGGCGCCGCGCGACTTAAGGAGCTTCTTGGCGTTGGACCAGTACTGCCCCGGGATATCGCTCAGATCGACGGTGCTAGACGAGGCGGACTCGGTTTGCTCGGCAGCGGTATCGGCCGTTGAACTCCCTCGCTTGTTGAGCATGCCCGACACAATGGCAAACACAACCGACAGCGCAAAGAAGATCGCCAGCACGATGAGGATCTTCTTGATCACGCTCGACGAACGCGACGGCTTCTTCTCCTCGTCCTCGCCATATTGCGGAATCGACTTGGGGTACTCGCGATACGGCTCGCGCGACTCGTAGCGAGGCTGCGCCGTGCGAGGCATATACGTCGTCTGCTGAGGCTGCGGAATAGGATTCTGCGGCAGGTCATCATAGGGATTCGGTGTCGAGGCGGCATAAGAATCCTGCGGCGCATAATCAAACGGGTCCGGAGCTGCGTTGCCATAGGGGCCTTGCGAAGATGCAGCATAAGAATCCTGCGCCGTGTCGCCATAGCCCATAACCCGGGTGGGCTCGGCAGAAGGCTGCGTCGCGGCGGGGTCGGTATAACCGGGGTTGGGAACAACGCGGGTCGCATCGGCGCTATCGCCAGCCTGCGCGGAACCGTAGCCGCCCATCACGGTTGTCTTGTCCTGATCCATGCAACGATTCCTTTCCGTCGCGCGTGAGCCTCAAGTTATCCATGCATTCTACCCGCGCAAAAGCCTATGATGGGCAGAGCCCGTCGGTATCTACAAGACATGCGCGGGCCTAAGGATAAAAAAGCCCCGCCGGGCCTTGTGGGCACGACGGGGCGGGCAAGCAGCTATGGGCAACAGGCTTAGAACAGGCCGGTGATGTTGCCGTCGTTGTCGACGTCGATGTTCTCAGCCGCGGGGACCTTGGGCAGGCCCGGCATGGTCAGAACACTGCCGGTCAGTGCGACCACAAAGTGGGCACCGGCGGAAACCTTGAGCTCACGCACCGTGATGCGGAAGTTCTCGGGAGCGCCCAGGGCCTTGGCGTTGTCGCTAAAGCTGTACTGCGTCTTGGCCACGCACACCGGCAGGTTGCCAAAGCCGTTCTCGCGCAGCTCGGCGAGCTGGCGCTTGGCGGCCGGCGTAAAGTCAACGCCATCGGCGCGGTAGACCTTGGTGGCAATGGCCTCAAGAGCGTCGGCGACATCGGCGCCGTCCTCATAGGCAAACTTGAGCTCGCTCGGCTGCTCAATCAGACGCATGACCTCATCGGCAAGCTCGAGCGCGCCCTCGCCGCCCTTGGCCCAGACCTCGGAAAGCTTAACGTTGACGCCGAGCTTCTGGCACTCGGACTCGATGAGCGCAAGCTCAGCCTCGGTGTCCGTCGGGAAGCGGGTGATGGCGACCACACAGGGCAGACCATAAACGTTCTGGATGTTGTCGACGTGACGCAGCAGGTTGGGCATGCCGGCCTTGAGTGCCTCGAGGTTCTCCTCGTTGAGGTCGGCCTTGGCGACGCCACCGTTGTACTTCAGCGCACGAGCGGTCGCGACGATCACGACGGCGCTGGGGCGAACGCCCGTCATGCGGCACTTGATGTCGAGGAACTTCTCGGCACCCAGATCGGCACCGAAGCCGGCCTCGGTAATGGCGACATCGCCAAAGCGCATCGCCATACGCGTGGCCATGATAGAGTTGCAGCCGTGGGCAATGTTGGCGAAGGGACCGCCGTGGACAAACGCGGGCGTGCCCTCGAGCGTTTGCACCAGGTTGGGCTTGAGCGCGTCCTTAAGCAACGCGGCCATGGCACCCTGGGCCTTAAGGTCGCGGGCACGGACGGGCTCGCCGGCAAAGCTATAGCCGACGACAATCTCACCCAAGCGTTCCTTGAGGTCGTTGATGCTCGTAGACAGGCACAGGATTGCCATGACCTCGGAGGCGACGGTGATATCAAAGCCGTCCTCGCGCGGCACGCCCTGGGCCTTACCGCCAATACCGTCGATGACGTGGCGCAGCTGACGGTCGTTCATATCGACGACGCGCTTCCAAGTGATGCGTTTAACGTCGATACCGAGCTGGTTGCCCTGCTGGATGTGGTTATCAAGCATGGCGGCCAGCAGGTTGTTGGCAGCACCGATGGCATGGAAGTCGCCGGTAAAGTGCAGGTTGATATCCTCCATGGGGATGACCTGAGCCCAGCCGCCACCGGCAGCGCCGCCCTTAACGCCAAAGACGGGGCCGAGCGAAGGCTCGCGCAGGGCCACGGCACTCTTGACGCCGCGTCGGCGCAAGCCATCGGCCAGACCGATGGTCGTGGTGGTCTTACCCTCGCCCGCAGGCGTTGGGTTGATAGCGGTCACGAGGACGAGCTTGGCCTGGTGATCAGTCGGCTCGTTGAGCAGTGAATAGTCGACCTTAGCCTTGTCGAAGCCGTACGGAATAAGGTGCTTAACGTCGACGCCGGCGTTCTTGGCCACCTCGGTAATAGGCAGCGGCGTGACAGAACGTGCGATTTCGATGTCAGTAGACATGGGCGGTCCTTTCGTTACCGAATGAGAAAAAGACCAATTCAGCATAGCACGGGCGCGCAATAGTAAAACGCCCATAACCGATGAACGGCGATATGTTTACCCGATGCCCAGCGATAGCCCAACAGCCCGCCAAAACAAAGCGCCCTAAACGGTAGGTTCAATCCCCAGGTGCTCAAAGGTGCGAAGGGTTGCCTGACGGCCCTGCGGCGTACGAATCATCAACCCGCACTGCAGCAAATAGGGCTCATAGACATCCTCGAGCGTGCCCGGGTCCTCGCCCACCGCGCTGGCAAGGGTCGTAAGTCCCACGGCGCGACCGGAGAACGTCTTGGCGAGCGTCTCCAAAATGCGAATATCCATCCAGTCCAGACCGAGCTCATCGATCTCGAAGAACTCGAGCGCCTGGCGGCAGATATCGAGCTCGATGGGGCCGTTGCCACGCACCTGCGCATAGTCGCGCACGCGCTTGAGCAAACGATTAGCCAAGCGCGGCGTGCCACGCGAGCGTGAGCCGATCTCGAGCGCGCTCGGATGGTCTATTGTCACACCCAGGATGGACGCCGAGCGCGTCACAATCTGCGCGAGTTCTTCGACCGTGTAGTAATCCAGGCGATATGAAATGCCAAAGCGGTCGCGCAGCGGGCCAGTCAGCATACCCGAGCGGGTCGTTGCCGCCACCAGCGTAAACTTGGGGATATCCAGGCGAATCGATCGTGCGGCCGGGCCTTTACCGATCACGATATCGAGGGCAAAGTCCTCCATCGCGGGGTACAGGACCTCCTCGACCGAACGGTTGAGGCGGTGGATCTCGTCAATAAACAGCACATCACCCGGCTGCAGGTTGGTAAGGATAGCCGCCAGGTCACCGGTGCGCGCGATGGCAGGGCCACTCGTGGTCTTGATCTGAGCGCCCAGCTCGTTGGCGATAACGGTGGCCAGCGTGGTCTTGCCCAGGCCCGGAGGACCCGAGAAAATCACGTGGTCGAGCGTCTCGCCACGGCTCTGCGCCGCTTCGATCAACACGCGCAGGCTCTGCTTGATGTGCTCCTGGCCACAGTAGTCGTCCAGGCGCTGGGGGCGCAAAGTGCGGTCGACATCGAGGTCCTCGGCCGTCAGCTCCGAGCCCACCATGCGCTCGCCGTGCGCCATGGATGCCGCCGGCGAGTTGCCGGGCGTCGCCCACAGGTCCTGAGAGTCATCGGCTTCCCACATCACGCATCCATTCCGAGTCGCTTAAGCGCCGCGCCGAGCAGATCCTCGACACGCATATTCTGCCCATCATACCCGCTCAGGGCAACATCGGTCTCCTGCGGGCTAAAGCCCATGGAAAGGAGCGCCGCACGGGCGTCATCGATGGCCGAGGAAGCGGCAGCGGGCACGGGCATCGCAACCTGGCCGGGAATCACGTCGACCGGCACAAAGCCCTTGTCCTTGGCAAAGGTGCTCTTGAGCTCCAGGATCAGACGCTGGGCGGTCTTTTTGCCCACACCGGGCACCTTGGCCATGCCCTTGTCGTCCTCGGCCATCACCAGCGAATACAATTGCCCCACGGTATAGGTGGAAAGCACGGCGAGCGCCAAGCGCGGGCCAACGCCCGAGACAGACACGAGCCGATCGAACATCGTGCGCTCATCCTTAGAGGAAAAACCGAAAAGTGTCATGGCGTCCTCGCGCACCTGCATACGCGTGTAGAGGCGGACCTCGCCGCCGGGCGTCGGCAACGTGGCCGCAGTGCTGCCCGAGATGCCGAGCTCAAAGCCAACGCCCGACACGTCGACGACAGCGGAGCTCATCGTGGCCTCGACAAGCGTTCCGTGGAGCTGGGAAATCATCAGTATCCGGTTCCTCTCTGTTGATAGAACTCGCCACCGGTAAGGGCGCGGGTGCGGCTGAGGTTTACGTGGCAGATGGCACAGGCCAGGGCATCGGCGGCATGGTCGGGATGCGGGTCGTGATCGAGCTGCGTGAGCGTGCGCACCATATAGGCGACCTGCCGCTTATCTGCGGCACCGGTACCCACCACAGCCTGCTTAATCTGCATAGGCGTGTACTCGCCGATCTCGAGTGCGCATTCCGAAAGAGCCACGAGTGCAGCGCCGCGGGCATGCGCCGTAGGGATGGCCGAGCGAACGTTGGCGCCAAAGTAGATGCTCTCGATGGCAGCGGTATCGGGTCGATAACGCTCGACGACACCCTTAAGGTCATGGGCGATATGCGACAGGCGCACCGCGAGCGGACTTCCGGCACTGGTCTCGATGCAGCCATAGGCACGGCAGCGAACCTCGCCACGCCGCTCCTCGATAATCCCCCAACCCGTATGGGCCAAACCGGGGTCAATGCCCAAGATAACCAAGCCAACCTCCCCTCGCCACAAGTACGGCGCAAGACAAGGCCTCGCGCACTATTCACGAACGTCTGTTCTAGAATAACACAACAGCGGCCGTATCTAGCAAGCAAGGTTGAACCATAGGTTGAGCATAAGTCAGCGAGCGAGTCCCTGCCGTGGCAAGGTGTCGCGAAAGAGGAGCGCCGCGTACTTCTGTACGCAAGCGACGGTTTGAGCCGCAGATTGCCCGGCAGGGGCTCGCGCAGCGTCGACTCGTTACGCGGTTTGGTAAAACCGCGTAACCTTTTTAGTTCTGGCTAAAGAACGGGAACTGCCTCGGATCCACCGGCGGCTGCGGCATCGGCGTGCCCTGGGGTCCACCCTGCGGTCCGCCCTGGCCGCCCATCATCTTTTCGATGGCGTCCTGGACCTCGCCCTCGAACTTTTTCATGCCCTCGTGCAGGCGGCGCTGGCCGTCCTCGGAGCGCAGTTCCTCCATCTGCTCGGGTGAAATACCCAACAGGTCACCCAGTATGCCCATCATCTCGCCACGCATGCGCTCGCTTGTATCCTCGTCGGCAAAGCGGCGCACCTCGGCGCGTGCCAGCGCATCGACCGTCATGCGTTCCTTGCCGCTCAGTCCCAGGTCGGACCACGCGAGCATATACGGCCAGGCACGCTCGGCAAACGAACGGGCCGAGACGATCGGCGCCGTCGGCAGTATGCGGCGAGCGGCCTCTCCCTGGCGCACGAGCATCAGCAGCAGCGAGCAAGCCTCGGGCTTGCCGGTGGCCATCGGAATGTCGTCGAAGGGACGATTGCGGTCGACGTGTGACTCGAGCGCGCCATCAACCTCGCCCGGCTCGAGCCCACCGAGCAGCTGCGCCGCGCGATCGAGCATGTCGACCGGGCCGTCGAGCGTCGAGAGCGCCCGCGCCAGCACGCGCTCCATGCAATCTTCCACCGCGTTGAGCGTCACGAGCTCCTGCGGCACCACGGCAGACGTGCGGTTGCGCACGCGCGCCACAAACTCGAGCGTCGACAGGTACACATCACCAAAGGGCGCGTAATCGCCCTGGTAGCCACCGCAAAGCGCCGGTGCCGCCAACGCATACTCGGTCTTGGAAAGCGGGCTCAGAGCCATCGCGCCCAGCTCGAGCGCCGTATCCTCCAGCATGAGGCCCAGCGTACGCGAGCGCAGGCGCTCGGCATCGCCCGCTGACACATCGCGGTCGAGTACGCGCGCCGCATCCGGCGCATCGCGCTCAACCGTGCGAATATGCAGGCGCTCGGCAATCGCGCGAACGGCGGCACAACGGGTGGCCTCAGCCTCTTCCTGCGCTGGCGTAAAGATGCGGTTGCGGTCCAACACCAGGCCGATCACATTGCGCGAACCCAATGCATCGACAGCCAGCGCCGCAAGCAAAGACGACGGCAGATCGCCCTCGAGCGCCACCACGGCACGCGACGTGCCATGGGCACGGGCGTTATCGCGCACAGCGAGCACCAGCGCCTGCCACAACCACTCCTCGGAACGAAACTCGGGCAGCTCGTGGTCCTCCAGGGCATCGAGCATCACACCGCGCTGAATCTCCTGAACCAGCAGGCTCTCTTCAAAACACGGCGCTTGGGCCACCACGCGCCCACAGTCGTCGAGTACAAACGACCCGCCGGTATACACCGACTCGTCATAGGCACCGACCGGCGCCATGCAGGCAAACCACACGCTGCGCTTGGATGCGATCTTGCGGTAGGCACCGCTGCGAACGGCGGCAATGGCGGCCGTCTCGCGGTCGGTCATATCAAACGCGTTGAACTGAAAATAGGCGATGAGGTCGACGCCGGTCGGCAGCATCTCGAGTTCGCGGTCCAAGTCGAAGATCACGGCGATACGCACGCCGTCCACGTCGAACACCGGCGGTGCCCAACGGGCATCACCGTTCCCACCACGCTGCAGAGCAATGCTCGAACGGGCCGGCACCACATGGCCGTCCTTGAGCATCATGTAGTCGAGCAGGGGCTGGCCCTCAAACGAAACTGCCGCAGGCACGATGCAGATCATATCGAGTTCTTGGATACGCTCGGCGACACCGGTCAGGCCTGTCAACATGTCGTGCTCAAAGTCGGCAGTGCCCACCAGGCCCCCGGGCATGGCGCCCATAAAGAGCGGAGCCGGCACGCACAGCACGCGCGCCCCGCGCTCGTGGGCCAGACGAGCCTGGTCCTCGATGCGGCCGCAAATGCCCTCAATATCACCCAGGCGCATATCGATCTGTGCAAGTGCGAGCTTCATGGCTCAGCCCTTTCCGTCGTAAACCATCGTTGTCGTAGTAAAAGCGCCGGCCGCATGATGCAGTCGGCGCTCGCATGTGCATATGCTAGCTATGATACCCCGAGCGGGGACGCGCTCCTAGAACGTCGCGGACCACAGCCCATGCAGGTTGCAATAGGCATAGATGGTACCGGTCTTGGAACCGCCGGCAAAAAACGTCGCAGGCTTCATGCCGGGCTCAAGGTAATGGACCTCCAGACGGCCCTCGGCCTCAAGGGCGATCCACTCGATGTAGTGCTCGGGCACCATAGGATGCTCGACCGAGCCCACGCGTGCGCGGATCACGTGACCGTCGCGCTCGCTCTCAACGACGGGCACGTGCTTCTCGTGCGCGGCGTCCTCGGTGTTCGCGGTCAGCTCCATGCAGCCGGCAGGGGTTGCAACGTCGTTGCCAAGAGCGGCAATGAGCTTGCCGTCGGGGTCCTTAAAGAATTTCGCCATGATGTTCTCCTTTTCTGATGTGCCAATGTTCTTGATGGTTCTTATGCCCAAAGGCAGACAAACCATCCACGGCATTGCAAATGAACACATAACGGATCAGGCAAGCGGTCGGGCCAAAATGCGTCGACCGTCCTGCCCACTCCAGCAGTCCCACCCCGCGCGCGGCTAGCGCCCGTCGCCGCCCAGCAGTGCCAGAACATCTTCGCGGGTAAACAGCGCCGACGAGATGCCGTCGCCGCCGAGCACGCTGTTGACCAGGTCGCGCTTGGACTCCTGCATCTGCATAATGCGTTCCTCGATCGTGCCCTTGGCGATGAGCTTGTACACGGTCACGGTATGTTGCTGGCCAATACGATGCGCGCGGTCGGTCGCTTGGTCCTGCGCCGCCACGTTCCACCACGGGTCGTAGTGAATGACCACGTCGGCCGCCGTCAGGTTAAG
>URGF01000032.1 GCA_900547285.1 uncultured Collinsella sp. | reverse complement strand
GTCCAACACCGCCGAGTTTGCCGATGTCGAGCTCACCGTCGAGGCAGAGTCCGCCGTCGCCGCCGGTGACGCCATCGTCAAGGTCGTCCGCAAGTAAACTGCGGCGTCCAAAGGATGTGCAAGGGTGGTCGGGTTTTCCGGCCACCTTTTTTATTGCACCGTGGGGAAGCGTTTTATTGCACGTTGGGCGGGCTTGCAAACCGTTCGGACGCTAAAACGAACCGACCACGCCTTCGCGTTGCCGAGGGTGTTCATAAGTGGATAGTATGGGCTTACTTATTACAACGTGTGCCGCGTCCGGGAAGCGCGGTGCCGCTCATTGGGAGGAACAACATGAAAAAGAAGCTGCTGCTTGCGCCCCTGATGGCTGTTCTGGTCGCGTGCGTGGTTGTGCTTTCCGGCTGCGGAGGTCCTTCGGTTGAGGAGCTCATCACCGAGGATCTTACGACGCAGTTTGACGAGGTCAAGAACGGCGGCGACGACTTCCTCGCCGGCCTGGAAGAGGCCTCGGGCGACGAGTTCGAGCAGCTGGGCATCGATCCCAAGGAGTACGCCAAGAGCTATCTCGAGGGTTTTGACTACAAGATCGGCGATGTGACGGTCGACGAGGACAAGGGCACCGCGACTGCCGATGTCACCATTACCTGCAAGTCCATGAACAAGATCGTTGAAGATTTCGCCACCCAGTATCAGGAGAAGATCGCGGCGCTCGATACGATGCCTTCCGAGGACGACCTGTACAAGATGGCCGGCCAGGTCATGGTCGACGTGACCAAGGCCGCTAAGACCAAGGACACCAAGGTTACCTTCAAGTATTCCTGCAATGACGACGGCGAGTGGTCTGCCGACGATTCCGCAACCAACGAGATGATGAATGCCATGATGAGCTAGGGGAGTTACGGCGTTTTACCAAACGCCGTAACTGTTCGACGCTGCGCGGGCGCCAGAGCGACAACTTGTCATTCAAAGAGGACGGCATGACCAGAAGGTCTATGCCGTCCTCTTTTCATGCCAATTTGTTCGCTCTGGCGCCCGCTCGCTGGCATTGCCAAAACATCGACGTTGCCGTGGTCCTAAGTAGTCATTGGGGACGTTTTTGTTTGACTAGTCGTTTAAGAACGTCCCCGATGACTATTTGAATTGCTAATTTGTGCGGGTTGTGGTTTTGTGACCTGCTGAAATTTAGGATACTGTACATCTGTACGTTAACTCATCTTCGTAGTATATTGCTACCCGCAAAACTCAACACCATTGTGCTTTGAGACGTTAAAGCGCCTACTACAATGGTTGTCGATAGTACGATTCGATTTAACGACAGGATGGATGGTCCAAGCGTGAGTCTCGGCAGCAAACTATCCAATGCAAAGGTGTCCTTTGCGATATTTAAGCGCGACATTAAGCGACTGCTTGTGAACCCCGTCGCCCTGGTGGTTACCCTAGGCGTGTGCGTTATTCCCTCGCTGTATGCCTGGTATAACATCGTGGCAAACTGGGATCCGTATGGAAACACCCAAGGCATCAAGATTGCTATCGCCAACAACGATCGAGGCACCCAAAACGACTTGGTGGGTGAGCTCAACGCTGGCGACAAAGTGGTCGACCAGCTCAAGGAGAATCATCAGTTGGGCTGGACGTTCGTCGACTCGACGGCCGATGCCAAGGAGGGCGTCGAGAGCGGCGAGTACTATGCCGCTATCGTGATTCCCAAGAACTTCTCGGATAACCTGGTTTCGATGCTCGACGGCAACTACCATCAGCCCAAGCTCACGTACTACGTCAATGAGAAGAAGAGCGCCATTGCGCCCAAGGTTACCGATACCGGTGCAAACACCATCGAGGAGCAGATCAACTCGGAATTTGTCTCTACGGTAGGCAAGACTGTTGCCGGTATCGCCAAGGATGCCGGTGTCGATTTAAAGGACAAGGCAACCCAGACTCAGGACTCGCTGGCAAGTTCGGTGTCCGAGGCGTCCGACACCTTGGGCGAGGTGCGCGATTCGATTGGCGATATGAATGCCGCCATCGATAAGACGAGTGGCGCTATCGCCTCGGCTGATGCGGCACTTGCCGGCTTGCAAGGCCAGGCACCGTCGCTGACGCAGGCGATCTCCCAGGGCAACGACCTGCTGAGCGAAGCTCGCACCACGGCGGGCAACTCCATCACCTCGCTCTCCAAGGCGCTCTCGGAAGGCAGCCTTGCGCTCACCAAGACGTCGGCCTCTGCGAACGCTGCCATCGGCAAGCTGACGGCAGCGTTCGCATCTACGACCACCCGTATCGACAACTCGCTCGAGTCTCTTCAAGCGACGATCGACCACAATAAGGCCGTTATCGGGCACTTGGAGATTCTCGCCAATGACACGTCGACAGGTTCCGAGGAAATTGACGCGCGCATTGTATCGACCATCGATTTGCTTCGAGAGCAGAATGAAAAGCTTCAGAGCATCAAGGACGGTCTGTCCGCGCAGTCGAGCGCCATGGCGAATGACGCAGCGGCTGTTTCGGGTGCCAGTGACGCTATCAATAACGCAATTCATACCGGTGCGACCAACCTTGGCCAAGCCCAGACGGACTTGGGCCAAAACGCGCTGCCGAAGGCCTCGAGCGCGCTCGACTCTTTTGCTGCCGTTTCGGGCGACCTGACCGGTATCGTCTCGGGTATGACACCTACACTTGCAAATGCGCGCGGCACGTTGGCGCAGCTTAGCGCTACGCTCGGCCAGGCCAAGACCACGCTGTCCCAGACCGATTCCTCGCTTGCCAAGGTCCAGGACAAGCTTGCAACCGCCGCCAATGACATCGCGGCGCTGCAGACCTCCGAGTCCATGGGCGAGCTGGCCGATCTGATGGGCGTCGATGTCAATGACGTGGCAGATTTCATGGCGTCTCCGGTTGAGTTGACGTCCAAGTCAATCTATCCGGTCAAGAGCTTTGGCTCGGGCATCGCTCCCTTCTACACCAATCTGGCGCTTTGGGTGGGCGGCTATGTGCTCATCGCCATTTACAAGCTCGAGGTCGACCGTGAAGGTGTTGGCAGCTTTACGGCGCGCCAAGGCTACTTTGGCCGCTGGTTGCTCATGGTGATCCTGGGCGCGTTGCAGGCCATCATCGTTACGGTAGGCGATCTGGTGATTGGCGTGCAGTGCGTCAGCCCGCTGCTGTTCGTGCTGGGCGGCATCGCCATTTCGTTCACCTACGTCAATATCATCTATGCGCTGTCCACCACGTTTAAGCATATCGGCAAGGCTATCGGCGTCATTCTCGTCATCGTGCAGATCCCGGGTTCGTCGGGCATGTACCCCATCGAGATGATGCCCGGCTTCTTCCAGTGGCTGCACCCGCTGCTGCCCTTTACCTACGGCATCAATCTGCTGCGCGAGACGGTCGGCGGCATGTATTCGTTCAACTACCTGTTTAACCTGTGCATTCTGGGCGTGTTCTTGATCGTGGCGCTCTTTATCGGCCTGCAGCTGCGTCCGCTGCTGCTCAACCTTAACCTGCTCTTTGATAAACAGCTCTCCACGACCGGTATGATGATTTGCGAGTCCAACGACCTGCCGCGCCAGCGCTACTCGCTGCGCACGGCCATGCGCGTCATGCTCGATTCCGATTCGTACCGTCGCGAACTGCTCGATCATGCGGTCGCCTTTGAACATCGCTACCCGTACTACATCAAGGGCGGTTTTGCCGCCGTGGTGGGCGTTCAGGTCCTGCTCTTTGTCCTGTCGACGGTTCTCGATATCGACAATAACGGCAAGATCATCCTGCTTGTCATTTGGATCATCTCGGTTATTGCCATCTGCGGCTGGCTTATCAATATCGAATATATCCGAGCGAGCCTCAATACCCAGATGCGCATCTCGGCGCTTTCGGATGAGGACCTGCGTCGCGAGATGCGCGAACACACGGCCGCCATTCCTGCCGCCCGCCACATGTTTGGCCTCAACGCCAGCGAGCGTGGTGCCAAGGGCGGCGATCAGTCCACGGGCCGCTTGCCGCATATCGGCTCGCACCATAAATCTCAGGGCAGCGACAGCACAGCCACAAATGATGGAGATACCACCGCGCTTGGCAAGCACTCCAAAGGAGGTGAGGCATAAATGAAGAACATCCTGCATCTGTTTAAGCGCGATGTCCAAAACGTGTCTCGCTCCGTGATCGGCTTGGTTGTCGTGATGGGCCTCATTATCGTACCGTGCCTGTACGCGTGGTTTAACATCGCCGGCAGCTGGGATCCGTACGGCAACACCGGCAATCTTAAGATCGCCGTGGTCAACACCGATGAGGGTTACGAGAGCGATTTGATCCCCGTCGAGGTTAACGTGGGCGAAAACGTGACCGCCACCCTACGCGGCAACGAGAGCTTCGATTGGGTTGTGCTCAACAATCGCGAAAAGGCTATCGAGGGCGTTAAGTCGGGCGCGTACTATGCTGCCGTCGTTATCCCCAAAACGTTTAGCGCTGACATGATGACGCTTTTCTCGACCGACGTGAAGCATGCCGATATCGAGTTCTACGAGAATCAGAAGGCCAACGCCATTGCGCAGATCGTGACCGAGAAGGGTTCGAGCGCCGTCCAGAGCCAGGTTAACAAAACTTTTACCGAGACCATTACGACGATCGGTCTTAAGACGGTGTCCAGCCTGCTCGATTACATGAGCACCGACCAGGTCAGCAACTTTATCGCCAACCTGTCCTCGACGCTCGGCGATTCGATTGAGGACCTGCGAGACGTTCGGGCAAATGCTTCGTCGCTGGCGGGCATTTTGATCTCCACGTCCGATTCGCTGACGTCGGCGAGCGGCATGCTCAAGCAGACGGGCACGGTCGATGAGTCAACGAAGCAGCTGATGGAGCATGTCAAGAGCGGCATGAGCGATTCCAAGGAAGCGCTGAAGGACGCCAACGACGCCATCAATGCCGCGATTGACGGAAGCGCGGGCTCGTTTGACAACGTGTCCGCCGAGCTTGCGAAGGCATTTGATGCCGCGAATCAACATGTCGACCTTACAGTGTCCCAGCTCAACGATGCCGCGGCGGCGCTCAACACGCGTGCCGACGATATCGACGCCATGGCCGACCAGCTCCGCAGCTTTGCCGATCAGGTGACTGACGAAAAACTCCAGGACAGCCTCAAGTCTGTGGCAACATCGCTGAGCAGGATTGCTGTGGAGTATCGCAACAACGCCAAGGACTTGACGGCCACCGCGAAGTCTCTCTCTGACAGCATGGCAGAGGTTAATAAGTCGCGTGCCGAGGTCGATCAGGCAATCGCGGATGCCAAGGCTGGTATCTCGGGCGCCAAGACTGACTACGACTCTACGTTTTCGGCCAAGGCAAAGGAGCTCAAGAAGACCATCTCGGGCGTTTTGGATTCGCTGAACGGTATTTCGAACGATCTGGATAGTGCTGTTGCTGGCCTGACCGACGCATCCGGTTCGCTGGCAAAGGGCCTCTCCAAGGCTGCAAAGCTGGTCAACAAGGCTTCTGATCAGCTGGGCGAGGCGTCGAACAAGATCAGTGCGTTTAAGGACGAGCTCGACGGCGCCTTGATGTCGGATGACCTCGCTACGATCAAGACGATGATCGGCAATGATCCCGAGGGTCTGGCCGTGTCGCTTTCCGGCCCCGTCGCGCTCGATCGCAAGCCGGTCTATCCGATCCGCAACTACGGTTCGGCCATGGCACCGTTCTACACGATTCTGTCGCTCTGGGTGGGCTCGATTGTGCTGGCGGCCATGATGAAGGTCTCGGTTGACGATGAGCTTATCAACGAGCTCATCCCCGTGCGCCTGCACGAGATCTACCTGGGCCGCTACCTGTTCTTTGGCGGTCTGGCCCTGCTGCAGGCAACGCTCGTGTGTGCGGGCGACATCCTGTTCTTTGGCATCCAGTGCGACGACCCGCTGCAGTTTGTGCTGGCGGGCTGGGTCGCGAGTCTCGTGTTCTCCAATATCGTCTACACGCTTACGGTTTCGTTTGGCGATATCGGCAAGGCGCTCGCCGTCGTGCTGCTGGTCATGCAGGTCGGCGGTTCGGGCGGCACGTTCCCCATCGAGATGACCGGCCCCGTGTTCCAGGCGATCTATCCGTTCCTGCCGTTCACCCACGGCATCAACGCCATGCATGCCGCCATGGCCGGTGCGTACCACATGGAGTACTGGATTGAGCTAGGCATTCTGGCGAGCTATCTGATTCCGTCGCTGGCACTGGGCGTCGTCTTCCGCCGCCCGGTCATCAAAGCCAACGACTGGATCATCGAAAAACTGGAGTCAACCAAATTGATTTAGTTCAGCAACGTAAACGCCGTCGGAACATCGAGATCTTCCAACCCGATGCTTTAGCGTAGTGAATTGCACGGGCTGCTTGGTTGTTGCTACAGTAGCGGGGCGTGCCGGGGGTCCGGTGCGCCCTGCTTTTATTTGACCATGAGGCGGCACGCAGCCATGCGCGTGCGGACACCACGCCCAGATTGAGCGCGAGGATGCCCTATGGCCCAGCATGCCACTGACAATATCGAAATGATGCCCGATAGCCCTGTTGCTCGCGAGGACCTGGGCGCGGGCGGCACCTCCCGCGGCGCCGGCGCTCGCTCGCCGCTGTTCTGGAAAGTCCTGCTGCTTTCGGTGGCAGTCGTCTGGGGCTACTCCTTTACGACCATGAAGGACGCGCTCGACACCATTCCGGTGTTCGAACTGCTCTACGTGCGCTTTCTGCCTGCGGCGTTGGTCATGTTTTTCATCTTCCACAAGCGCATCATCGCGCACCTCAACGCCCGCAACCTTATCGTCGGACTTGGCATGGGCGCACTTATGTGGGCCGCCTACGCCCTGCAGACAGTCGGTCTGGCGCACACCACGGCGGGCAAGAATGCTTTTTTGACGGGCACGTATTGCATCGTTGTGCCGTTCGCGAGCTATTTTCTGAGCGGCGAAAAACTCACCCGCTATAACCTGGGCGCGGCGCTGCTGTGCTTGGCGGGCATTGGCTTGGTGGCGCTCGATAGCGTTGAATTCAACATCGGTGATGTCATTACGCTGGCGGGTGCGGTCTTTTTCGCCATCCAGATGGCGGTGACTGCCAAGTACGGTCGCAAAATGGACATCAACGTCATCACGTTTTGGATGTTTGTGGGCAACGGCGTGCTGAGCCTGGCAACGTCGCTGCTATTCGAGACCCAAGCGCCTCTGTCCGTGTGGACGCCGAGCTTTATCAACGCGATGGCGTTTCTCTCGGTTGGTTGCACATGCGCGGCTCTGCTCATCCAAAACGTCGGCCTGGCGCATGTCTCGGCCTCGACGGGCTCACTGCTCCTTTCGATGGAGTCGCCTTCGGGCGTGCTGTTCTCGGTGCTGCTGATGGGGGAGGCGCTCACCTCGCGCCTGCTCGCCGGCTTCGCGCTCATCTTTCTTTCGATTATCTTGAGCGAGACGCATTTCGATTTCTTGCGCCGAAAATCACACCCGCAATTGTAAACAACTTGTTGCGCCGCCCTCCCAGGGCGGCATTTTTATGTCATGCCCTTACAGTTGTACCTTGCACTTTACGCTATCAAAGTGCGTGCTGCAAAAACGTTACTGGAGGGCTTCTATGGCATCAGCTCTGTCCGATTTTCAACCGCAACCAGCGCCCCAGGCCACCGCGGCGGCGCAGGCCGCTATCGGTGACGGTCTTGTCGCAGAAGCTCAGGCTTTTGCAGACGAGCTCGCTGCATGGCGACACGATCTGCACCAGATGCCCGAGCTGGGTAACAATCTTCCGCAGACGTCTGCCTATATCCAGGCACGTCTGGACGAGATGGACATCCCCCATACCACGCTAGTCGACGGTTCCTGCGTCGTTGGCCTGATCGGTGCCGGTGCGGCCGCTCAGGGCAATGGCACGTGCAAGGACGAGCAGGCCGGAACGGTCGTCATGCTCCGAGGCGATATGGATGCCCTTCCCGTTGTCGAGGAATCCGGCGAGTCCTTTGCATCCACCAATGGCTGCATGCATGCTTGCGGTCACGATATGCACGCGACGGCCCTGCTTGGTGCGGCGCGCCTGCTCAAGGCCCGCGAGGCCGAGCTTGTGGAGGCCAACGCTACCGTCAAGTTGCTGTTCCAGCCGGGCGAGGAGACCTTTGAGGGAGCACGCGCTGCCATCGCCGACGGCTTGCTCGAGAACCCGCGCCCTCAGGCGGCCTTTGCCATGCATGTCAACAGCCAGTCGCCGCTTGGCCTGGTGCTCTACGGCAGCCCGGCGCTCTCGGGTGTGTACGGTTTCCGCATCACGCTCCAGGGCAAGGGCGGCCACGGTTCCAGCCCCGAGATCTGCATCGACCCCATCACGGCCGGCGTCCACGTGCACCTGGCGCTCCAGGAGCTTATCTCCCGCGAGGTGCCGGCGGCCAAGGAAGTCGCACTTACCGTTGGTAAGTTCGCCGGCGGCTTGGCGGCCAACGTCATCCCCGACACCTGCGTGCTCGAGGGAACGCTGCGCGGCTTTGATGTTGAGCTCATGGCTCACCTAAAGACCCGCATCGCGGAGGTCGTTAACGGCGTTGCCACGACCTATCGTACGCCGGCGACCATCGAGACGCTTTCGGATGTTCCGCCGCTTGTACTCGACAGCGATATGACTCAGGCGTCGCTTGGCTACGTGGGCGCAGTGCTGCCCAAGGCGGCTTTCTTGCCGCTTTTCCATGCCATGGCGAGTGAGGACTTTGCGCTTATCTCGAGCGAGATTCCGAGTGCGTACTTTACCGTGGGCGCGGCCGTAACCGACACGGACGAACGCTTTGCCCAGCACCATCCCAAGGCACGTTTTAACGATGCCGAGCTGCCGCTCGGCGCCGCGGCCTATACCGCCGTCGCTTTGGGCTATATCGCCGACCACCGGTAGCACCCAACCTTGCCTTTCAAGCCTGCGGGCATGGCCGTAAGGCCTATGCCCTTGTCTTTCAAGGCAATCTTGGGCACTACCGGCCCCTGCGCCGGCTATTCGTTTGTTAAATAAGGAGCAGTATGCCCCAGCAGCGTAAGTTCTTCCCCGGCTGGCTCGTGGTGGCCTCCGGCTTCGTGATCATGGCCACGTGCTACACGATTTTCGTCAACTGCATGAGCCTATTCCAGCCGCTGATCGTCAGCGACCTGGGCATTTCCCTTGCGCAGTACAACATCTCCAATGCCATCTCCACCGTAGTGAGCGTCGTGGGTTCGCTCGTTATCGGCCATGTTGCCGATAAGGTGAGTGGCCGCGTATTGGGCTCGCTCACCGTTATCGCTACCTCGGCGGTGCTTGCTGGCATGAGCTTTGTCGGTGAGCTGTGGCAGGTCTACGTGCTCTTTGCCGTTTCGGGCTGCTTCGCTGTGGCCTCGACCCGCCTGCTCATCAGCCTTGTGACCGCCAACTGGTTTACGGCCAAGCGCGGCCTTGCCATTTCCATCGCACTTTCGGGTTCGGGCTTTGGCGGCGCCATTCTCTCGCCGATCGTGAGCTCTCTTATCGTGAGTGTGGGCTGGCGCTCTGCGTTCCTGGTACTCGCTGCCGTCTGCATGGTGGCGGCACTGCCCATCACGGCTTACTCCTTCCGCACCAAGCCTTCCGAGATCGGCCTTAAGCCGCTCGGCGAGAACCCGGGCGATCCGTCCGTCTCGACGGCTGGCGACAAGGACGAGCACACGGCGCCCGAGGTTAGCGTTGGCTGGTCTCGCATCAAGAAGAGCCCGGCGTTTTGGCTGCTTGTCGTCGCCTTCCTCTTTATGGGGCTCGTTAACGGCGCCATCTTGCCCAACCAGGTCACCAACATGACGAGCGTTACCGTCAACGGCGCCAAGATCGTCACGGGCGGCCACGATCCCATGTGGGCCGGTACGGTGCTTTCGGCCTATATGGTCACCGTCGTTATCGCCAAGATTTCGCTCGGCGCCATCTACGATCGCTTTGGCCTGCGCTTTGGCAACGTGCTGGGATCCGTTGCGTGTATTGTCGCCTGTGTGGCGCTGTGCTTCCCCGCGACCGATCTTGGTCCCATCGTGGCTGCCGTGAGCTTTGGCGTCGGAACGTGCATGGGCACCATCACGCCTACTATTGCCGCGTCCAAGCAGTTTGGCATGGCGGACCTCGGCAAGGTCACGGGTACCATTACCTCGCTCGAGATGGTCGGCGGCACCGTGGGTGCCATCGTCTCGGGCGTGCTGTTCGATGCCACGGGCTCCTTTGCGAGCACCTGGATCGTGTGCTTGGCGTGCTCCGTGGTCATGCTCGTGTTCCTGCTGGCATCCGAGCCCATCGCCGCCAAGCTGCGCGCAAGCGTGGCGGGGGAGTAGGGAAGACGTCGCTCGTAGCTCTTTGCCCCGTTTTGTCCGTGGCTGCCTTGGAAGCCGAATGGATGCTCGTGCCGTCATTCGGTTTCCCATGCAGCCACGGGCTCAAGAGATGACCCGAAGTCTTTCCGTCCAACGGATTTTGTGATCCGAAGAGGCGGAAGGATTGCAGATTGCACACCGCGGCGGCGCATCTGGCCGAACGAGTCCCCATACCCTCGTTCGGTCAGACGCGCCACCGCGTTTTGTTTTTGTGCCGTATAATGACCACTACCTATGACGCGATACAAAAGAAAGGTGTTTGCCCATGCAGGCACAGAAGGCGGAGGGAACCCGCGACCTTATCGGCGCCGAGATGCGCGCCTGGCAAAAGATGCAGCAGATCGCTGCCGGCGTGTTCGAGCCGTTTGGTTTTAAACCTATCGAGACACCCGCGATCGAGCAGGTGGACGTCTTTGTCCACGGCATCGGCCAGTCGACCGACGTCGTGCGCAAGGAGATGTTCCGCGTGTTTAGCGGCGCCAACCTGGAGCGCGTCTTTACCGAGGGCACCGATACCAAGCTCAAGCCCAAGCAGCGCCTGGCACTTCGCCCCGAGGGCACGGCCGGCGTGGTGCGCGCCGTCGTCGAGAACAACCTGGTGCCCCAGGGCTCCACGCCGTTTAAGGCGTACTACGCCGAGGCCATGTTCCGCGGCGAGCGTCCCCAGAAGGGCCGCCTGCGCCAGTTCCACCAGGTGGGCATCGAGTGGCTCGGCGCTCCCGATCCGGCGGCAGACGCCGAGTGCATCATCATGCTCATGGAGTTCTACAAGCGCCTGGGCTTCGATCTTTCCAAGCTTCGTCTGCTCATCAACTCGATGGGTGACGCCCAGTGCCGTCCGGCTTACCGCGAGCAGGTCAAGCAGTTCATCCTCGATCACGCAGACGAGATGTGCGACGAGTGCCGCGAGCGCGCCGAGCTCAACCCGCTGCGTGCCTTCGACTGCAAGAACGACCATTGCCGCGAGATCATGGCCGACGCGCCGCTGATGGGTGACAACCTGTGCGACGAGTGCCGCGAGCACTACGAGCAGGTCAAGCGCTATCTGGATGCCGCCGGTATCGAGTATGTCGAGGATCCCACCTTGGTGCGCGGCCTGGACTACTACACCCGTACTGTCTTTGAGGTCGAGGCCCCTGGCGCCGGCGTCGGCTCCATCGGCGGCGGTGGCCGCTACGATGGCCTGGTCGAGCTCGAGGGCGGCAAGCCCACGGCAGGCGTCGGCTTCGCTGTCGGTTTTGAGCGCGCCCTGCTGGCCCTGCAGGCCTTTGGCAGCGATTTGGGTGCCGATGAGGCCCCGTGCGTCTACGTCGCCAACGCCGGCAAGGAGCTGCGCCAGAACGTCTTTGCCATTACGCAGGAGCTTCGCGCCGCAGGCATCGTGACCGAGGCCGACTATCAGGGCCGTTCGCTCAAGGCCCAGTTTAAGCAGGCCGATAAGGTAGGCGCCAAGCTCATCTTGGTCCTGGGTGGCGACGAACTTGCCGCCGGCAAGGTCAAGGTGCGCGACATGGAGAGCCACGAAGAGGTCCTTGCCGATCTGGCCAACGTCGTCGAGGCGGTTCGCGAGCGCCTGTAGCGCATCTTTTTGAGCTTCGGGCCTGCTAACGTGCCCTGCTCATGGAGAGCGATTGTTACGGGGGTGTTTCGCTTTTATGCGGAATGCCCCCGTTTACGTATGCCGCCCACCGAGAAATACGACCATTTAGGGCAAAAACCTTTGCAATGCAGAAAATACTTTTGTGTGGTAAAGCGCAATCAGTGTCGAAAGTATTTCTCAAGCGCCTATAATGAATACCGCATGTTACGTGCATAGAAGGAGGAATGGGAGGAAACGTGGCTGAGAACCTAAGCAACCAGTCTGTACCCGAAGCCGCGGCGCGCGTCGCTGCCGTGGTCAACCGCCTCGTTAACCGAATCGGCTCGAATGCCGAGTCCAGGGAGCGTCTCGCCGAGATCGAGATCCCCGAGGAGCTGCGCGACAATCTGGCGCTGTTCTTGCGCCTGGAGCGCCGTGTGCTTAGCGAGTATGATCCCGAGATCGCGGACCTGTTCGACAAGATTTTGACAGCCGAGATTGTGGTCAATGCCGGCAACCCCGGGACCTGCGCTGCTGACGAAGCCGTCGACGAGCAGGGCGTGCCCACCGCCGACGAGCCCACTGCCGTGGCATTTCGTGAGGTCGTCGATTTGATCGACAGCCTGCCGCTCGATAAGCAGCAGGTCATTGTCCGCGCCTTTACGAGCTTTTTCCATCTGGCAAACCTGTCGGAGGAGAACTACCGTGTGGCGCAGCTGCGCGAGCGCGAGGCCGGTGCGTCGACCGATACCGAGGTCGATCCTGCCAACGAGCTTACCGTTGCCTATCACCAGCTGGTGAATGAGCTGGGTGTCGAGGGTGCCAACGAGCTGCTCGACAAGCTCGAGTTCCACCCTGTCTTTACCGCACATCCCACCGAGGCCCGTCGTAAGGCCGTCGAGGGCAAGATCCGCCGTATCTCCAACCTGCTGGAGGAGCGTCCGCGTCTGGGCGGCTCCGACCTGGTGGAGAACGAGCGCCATATGCTGCAGGAGATCGACGCCCTGGTGCGTACGAGCCCCATCGCGCTCAAGAAGCCCACGCCGGTCGAGGAAGCCGATACCATCATCGACATCTTCGATAACACGCTGTTCGACGTTATCCCCGTTATCTATCGTCGTTTTGACGATTGGGTGCTGGGCGACAAGGCCGGTACTGTGCCGCCGCTGTGCCCGGCGTTCTTCCATCCCGGCAGCTGGATCGGTTCCGACCGCGACGGTAACCCCAACGTCACCGCCAAGGTGAGCCGTGAGGTCGCCGCCAAGTACTTTACGCACATGGTGCTCAAGCTCGAGGACAAGTGCCGCCACATCGGCCGCAACCTCACGCTCGAGGCCACCTACAGCAAGCCGTCGGCCGAGCTCATTAACCTGTGGAACCATCAGGTCGAGATGAGCCCTCGGTACACGGCCCGCGCCGAGCTGATCTCCGAGCACGAGCCGCATCGCGCCGTCATGCTCGTCATGGCCGACCGTCTGAACGCCACCGTGCGCCGTATCACCGACACCATGTACCACAGCGCCGACGAGTTCCTGGATGACCTGCGCGTCGTCCAGCGTTCGCTGGCCGCCTGCGGTGCCGTCCGTGCCGCCTACGGCCCGGTCCAGACCATCATCTGGCAAGTCGAGTCCTTCGGCTTCCATATGGTCGAGATGGAGTTCCGTCAGCACTCCGTGGTGCATGCCCGCGCCCTCAAGGATATCCACGAGAACGGTATCCATGGCGACCTGCAGCCCATGACGCGCGAAGTCATCGATACCTTCCGTGCTATCGGCTCCATCCAAAAGCGCTACGGCAAGAAGATGGCGCACCGCTACATCATCTCGTTTACCAAGAGCGCCCAGCATGTGGCCGACGTCTTTGAGCTC
Source organism: uncultured Collinsella sp. (assembly GCA_900547285.1). Classification (GTDB taxonomy): domain Bacteria; phylum Actinomycetota; class Coriobacteriia; order Coriobacteriales; family Coriobacteriaceae; genus Collinsella. The sequence goes on along the minus strand of URGF01000032.1, from coordinate 3,820 downwards.
GCCCACCTGTCCTTTGCACACGAGGAGGATGTCCCCGAGCTCGATGTGATCCCGCTGTTCGAGCAGCTCGAGGACCTCGAGGGCTGCGTCGACGTGCTCGACCAGATGCTCACGCTGCCCGTGGTGCAGAAGCGCCTTGCTCAGACCAACCGCCGCATGGAGGTTATGCTGGGCTACTCCGACTCCTCCAAGGATGCCGGTCCTACCACGGCCATGCTCGCGCTGCACTCCGCGCAGGAGCGCATCGCCAAGTGGGCAGAGAAGAACGATATCGACCTGGTGCTCATGCACGGTCGCGGCGGTGCCGTGGGCCGTGGCGGCGGCCCGGCCAATAAGGCCGTGCTGGCTCAGCCCAAGGGTTCGGTCAACTGCTTCTTTAAGCTCACCGAGCAGGGCGAGGTCATCTTTGCCCGTTACGGCAACCGCACGCTGGCTCAGCGCCATGTTGAGTCCGTTGCCGCCGCAACGCTTTTGCAGTCGGCCCCGAGTGTCGAGAAGACCAACACCGAGACTACGCAGAAGTTCTGGGATATGGCCGAGAAGCTCAACGCCGCAAGCCACGAGCGCTATCTGGACCTGCTGAACACCGAGGACTTTACGCCGTGGTTCTCGACCGTGACGCCGCTGACCGAGGTCGGTCTGCTGCCGATCGGCTCGCGTCCTGCCAAGCGCGGCCTGGGTGCCAAGTCGCTCGACGACCTGCGTACCATTCCGTGGATCTTCAGCTGGAGCCAGGCGCGCATCAATCTGGCCGCTTGGTACGGCCTGGGTACCGCCTGCGAGCAGTTTGGCGATCTGGACCAGCTTAAGGCTGCCTACCAGGAGTGGCCGTTCTTCCGCACCTTTATCGACAACATCGAGATGTCGATCGCCAAGACCGACCAGCGCATCGCCAAGATGTATCTGCACCTGGGCGATCGCCAGGATCTGTCCGAGAAGGTCTTTACCGAGATGCAGCTCACGCGTAAGTGGGTCCTTGCCATCGTCGGTGACGAGTGGCCGCTGCAGCGCCGCCGCGTGCTCGGCTGCGCCGTTCGCGTGCGTAACCCCTATGTCGACGCCCTGTCCATCGCCCAGGTTCGCGCCCTTCGCGAGGTGCGTATGAACCAGGACGAGATGGCCGAGGAGAAGAAGGCCGAGTACATGAGCCTGATTCTTTCGACTGTGACCGGCGTCTCGGCAGGATTGCAGAACACGGGGTAATCGATAGCCCTGTGGCTCTCACCGGGACCCGTCGGGTTTCCCTCTGAATGCGTCCTCGCACTTGAAGCCCCCTTATCCTGCTCCTTCGGAGCTGCGGATAAGGGGGCTTCGTGCTGCGGAATGCATTCAGAGGGAAACCCATCGGGTCCCTTCGTCCTCGGTCTTCGGCGGATTACGGGCTGAAGGGAAGAAAGGCGCGCTTCTCGATTTACGACTGTAGCGGCCGCGGTCCCGTTTGGGATCGCGGTTGTTTTGTTGTGGGTCAAATATGAACGTTGTGTTAATGACTCGGTGGACGGTGGTGTTTTTCGGTGAGCGGCGTATCCTTCCAACGGTTTATCTAGTGTGTCAGTTGAAAGGAAGAGGGCGCTCATCATTGTTTGAATGTGAACTGCCGTTTGACCACAAAACGTTGCATCTGGAGCTCGAGGATAAGAACTTCGCGGGTGTGATGGAAGGTCATCAAAACGAGTTTAAGACTACAAAATCGCAGGAAGAGCTGGTAGAAGAGTCGCTTGCCAACCCTTACGGCTCACCTTCGCTCGAGGAGCTTTGTGCTGGCAAGAAGGATATTGTCATTATTAGCTCCGATCATACGCGTCCCGTTCCCTCGCGTGTGACGATGCCTATTCTGCTGCATCACATCCATTCCGCTGCGCCCGAGGCTCGCGTGCGCATTCTGGTTGCTACGGGTATGCACCGTCCGTCGACGCACGAGGAGCTCGTCAACAAGTACGGCGAGGAGATCGTTGCCAACGAGGAAATCGTTATGCACGTCGCGACTGACGACAGCATGATGAAAAAGATCGGCACCCTGCCTTCTGGCGGCGAGTGCATCATCAACAAGATTGCGGCCGATTGCGATCTGCTGCTTGCCGAGGGCTTTATTGAGCCGCACTTCTTTGCTGGCTTCTCTGGCAGCCGCAAGTCCGTGCTGCCCGGCATTGCCAGCTATAAGACCATCATGTACAACCATAACGGTCAGTTTGTGAACGATTCCCATTCGCGTGCCGGCAACCTGTGCCACAACCACGTGAGCGAGGACATGTTTGCCGCTGCCGAGATGGCTCACCTTGCCTTTGTGCTTAACGTGGTGCTCAACGGCAAGCACGAGGTCATCGGCTCCTTTGCCGGCGATATCCACAAGGCGCACGAGGCTGGCTGCGAGTTCGTGAAGAGCCTTGCCGGCGTTGAGCCCGTTGAGTGCGAGATTGCCATCACCACCAACGGCGGCTACCCGCTCGACCAGAACATCTACCAGGCCGTGAAGGGCATGTGCTCTGCCGAGGCCACGCTTCCCGAGGGCGGTGTGATCATCGACGTCGCCGGTTGTGCCGACGGTCACGGCGGCGAGGGCTTCTATCACAACATCGCCGACAACGATCCGGCAGAGTTTGAGCGCGCCTGCATCGACCGTCCCAAGGACGAGACCCTGCCCGACCAGTGGACGAGCCAGATCTTTGCCCGCATCCTGGCGCATCACCCCGTGATCATGGTCACCGACCTGTGCGATCACCAGATGATCAAGGATATGCACATGACGCCGGTCAACACCCTCGAGGAGGCGCTCAAGCTCGCCTTTGAGATGAAGGGTGCCGATGCCAAGGTGGCCGTCATTCCCGATGGCCTGGGCGTTGTTGTCGCTCAGCACTAGCGCGCGGCCCAAACGAATCGTTTATAACCGACAAGAAAGATAAGGTTTTATGCTTACCAAACTCCTCTGCGAATTCGGCGCAACGGCCCTCATGATCATCTTTGGCGTGGGCGTGCACTGCGATACCGTGCTTAAGGGCACCAAGTATCAGGGCTCCGGCCACATGTTTGCCATCACCACTTGGTCTTTTGGCATCTCGGTCTGCCTGTTTGTCTTTGGCGGCGCCGTGTGCATGAACCCGGCTATGGTGCTTGCCCAGTGCATCGTAGGCCTGGTGCCGTGGAGCAGCTGCATCCCCTTCATGATTGCCGATATGCTCGGCGGCTTTGTGGGCGCCGTAATCGCTTGGCTTATGTATGCCGATGAGTTCAAGGCTTCCGAGGGCGTCGTCGACCCCATTGCCCAGCGCAACATCTTCTCGACCAACCCCACCACCGAGGGTACGAACTATGCCCGTAACTTCTTCTGCGAGGCTATCTGCACCTTTGTGTTCATCAGCGCCATCCTTGCTGCCGCTAGCCGCGCCGGCGAGAACGTTTTGATGCTCGCTATCTGCGTCGGTCTGATTGTTTGGGCTGTTGGCATGGGCATGGGCGGTATCACCGGCTTCGCCATGAACCAGGCTCGTGACCTTGGTCCTCGCATGGCCTATCAGGTGCTGCCGATCAAGAACAAGGCTGACAACAACTGGAAGTACGGCCTGCTCGTTCCTGGCATCGCTCCGTTTGTCGGTGCCGCTCTGGCTGCACTGTTTGTGCACGGTTTCTTGGGCATGTTCTAGTCCAAGGCTACATAGTTGTCCGCTGTCCGCATGGGGTAACTTCCCAGCGCGTCCTCGGACATGAAAGAACCCCCGCTGCGCACTTGAACTGCGCCCCAATTCTTGGACGGGCTAATAAGCGGCCTACTGGAGTGGGAAGGATAAACTGGACTTTCTTTTAAGGATCCTCAAGCGTATTGCCG
>URGF01000031.1 GCA_900547285.1 uncultured Collinsella sp. | reverse complement strand
ACAGTCATGCCGGGGATGACGCGCATGAGGGCAATATCCTCGCAGCACTGGTGCGTGGCGCCATCCTCGCCCACCGAGATACCGGCATGCGTGGCACCGATCTTAACGTTGAGATGCGGGTAGCCGATGGAGTTACGGACCTGCTCAAAGGCGCGGCCGGCGGCAAACATGGCAAAGGTGCTCGCGAAGGCAACGCGGCCGGTGGTCGCGATACCGGCGGCGACGCCCATCAGGTTGCTCTCGGCAATGCCCACATCGAAGAAACGATCGGGGCAGGCGGCCTTGAACTTGCCGGTCTGCGTGGCGGCGGCCAGGTCGGCGTCGAGGACCACAAAGTCATCGTGCTCGTTGGCGAGCTCGACGAGGGCCTCGCCGTAGCTTACGCGCGTGGCGATTTTTTTGACGTCTGCCATCCTAGAGCTCCTCTCCGGCGGCCGTGAGCTCTGCCATGGCCTGCTCAAACTGTTCATCGTTGGGGGCCTTGCCGTGCCAACCAACCTGGTTCTCCATAAAGGAAACGCCCTTGCCCTTCATGGTCTCGGCGATGATGGCGGTCGGCTGACCCTTGGTGGCGCGGGCCTCGGCAAAGGCGGCGCGGATCTGATCGAAATCGTTGCCGTCGGCAAGCTCCACCACGTGGAACTTAAAGGCGCGGAACTTGTCGGCGAGCGGCATGGGGTCGTTGACCTCCTCGACGGGGCCGTCGATCTGCAGGCCGTTGTGGTCGACGATCACGCAGAGGTTATCGAGCTGATGGTTGCCGGCAAACATGGCTGCCTCCCAGACCTGGCCCTCCTCGCTCTCGCCATCGCCCAGCAGGGCGTACGTGCGATAAGTATCGCCCCAGTGCTTGGCGGCAACGGCCATGCCCACGGCGGCGGAGATGCCCTGGCCGAGCGAGCCGGTGGACATATCGACGCCCGGGGTGTCGTTCATGTTGGGATGACCCTGCAGGTGGCTGCCGATGTGGCGCAGCGTCTCAAGATCCTCCTTGGGGAAGAATCCGCGCTCGGCGAGCACGGCGTACAGACCAGGCGCGCAATGACCCTTGGAAAGCACGAAGCGATCGCGGTCGGCCTTGCGGGGGTCGGCCGGGTCGACGTTCATTTCCTCAAAGTACAGATAGGTCATGATGTCGGCAGCGCCGAGCGAACCGCCCGGATGGCCGGACTTGGCAGCGTGCACGCCGGTGACGATGCCCTTCCTTACCTCGTTGGCAACCTTTTTGAGCTCTTCGTCGCTCATTGTGCCTTCCTTTCATCCTCTTAAGACAAGATGCGCACGGCACGGAAAGGTAGTCCCAACACAGCCGCGATGCACGTACGTCATTCATTATGCTGGAAACTGGAAGCTTTACCAGAGTATTTATCATTATTTGAACAATTGAGCAGGCAGAACCGCTGATGAAACGGTTTATCAATGTGAACGTCTTTTGGATGGAACGCAGTCGGCCCTACGCGTTAATGTCCTTGAATCCCTCACCGAAGGTTTCCGTAACGTCGGCGACCGTCACAATGGCGTGAGGATCGCGCTCGCGCACGATCGTCTTGAGGGTATTGAGCTCTCGACGGCTCACGATGACCATAATCACTGGCTTCTCGGCACCCGAATACATGCCAGTCGCCTTAAACTTGGTACAACCACGACCCAGGCCATACATGATATCGGCAGCGATATCAGGGAACTTGTCCGAGATGATGAGTACCATACGGCGTTTGTTGCCACCATCGACCACGGCATCGATCACGTAGCCGCTAATGACCATCGAAAGGCCTGCATACAGTGCGTTTTCGATTGAAAAGACCGGAGCCGATAGCGCGCATACGGCAACATCGATCGCCATGACGGTCGAGCCCACCGGCAGCGAGGTGTTACGCGAGATGATTTGGCCAATCGTGTCCGAGCCGCCGGTGTTGGCGCCGGCGCGCAACACCATGCCGTAACCGATGCCCGTAATAATGCCGCCCCACATGGCAGGGAGCATCAGGTCCGCATCCGCCAGAGGTGCTACAAACGGGGCGAACAGATCGGTAAAGAAGCCCAGCAGCACAAAGCCCGTCGCGGTCTGCACCACGTAGAACATGCCGCCCTCGCGCATAACGACCAACAACAGCAAGGCGTTCATCACGATCGTCTGAATACCAACGGGAAGCGATAGTCCGCGCGCCGCGCCGACCGCCTGGATAATGGTGGCAAGGCCCGTAACGCCACCGGCGGCAAGACCGTTGGGAATCAAAAACAAGTCGGTCGCGATGGCGGCCAAGGCACACCCCAACATGATCTGGGGCAGGTCGTGAAAGAAGTTCATCGAAAGAATGCGCTTGATGTCCAGACGATATGCCATGCTGCCTCCCTCAAAAAAGCGCACCCAAACGGATGCGCTTTGAACTTCTTCTTGTATTCGATTCTACCGATTCGCCGGACAAAAACCACCCCTGCGCAGGGTTTATTCTGGATACAAACCCGTCCAACCGTTGGGCTTGGCATCGGCTTGAAGCCACCCGATGTTTTAGACCTCCGAGCCTTCTGCATCGGCGTTGCCGGTAGCCCAGCGATGGTAGCCAATAACAAACGGGTCCAGGTCGCCATCGTCAAGAACAGCCTCGACGTTGCTGGTCTCCACGCCCGTGCGTAGGTCCTTGACCATCTGGTACGGGTAGAGCACGTAGCTGCGGATCTGGTTGCCAAAACCAATCGTGGTCTTGGGTCCGCGAATCTCATCGAGCGCCTCGGCACGCTTCTCGAGCTCAATCTCGTACAGGCGAGCCTTGAGGATCTGCATGCACGCGGCCTTGTTCTGGATCTGGCTGCGCTCGTTTTGGCAGGTGACCACAATGCCGCTGGGGAAATGCGTCACGCGCACGGCGGAGTCGGTGGTGTTGACGCCCTGACCGCCCGGGCCGCTCGCGTGGTACACGTCCACGCGGATGTCATCGGGACTGATCTCGATGTCGATATCATCGGGTAGCACGGGGATGACCTCGACGCCGGCAAACGTGGTCTGGCGGCGCTTCTTGTCGTCGGTGGGGCTAATGCGAACCAAGCGGTGGACGCCGGCCTCGGCGCGCAGCATGCCAAATGCGTCCTTGCCCTCGACGGTAAAGGTCGCGCGGTCAATGCCGATGACCTCGGCCGCGGGACAGTCGTTGATGGTGACCTTCCAGCCGCGACGCTGGCAGTACTTCATGTACATCTTAAAGAGCATGAAGGTCCAGTCCTGGGCCTCCAGACCACCCTGTCCGGGCTTGATGGTCACAATGGCATCGCCGTGATCGAACTCACCGGTAAACCAGCTCGAAAGCTCAAGCTCATCGATGGCCCGGGCCAGGCGCTCAGCCGTGGCTGTAGCCTCCTCGCGAAGGGCGACGGCGTCGGGGTCATCCCCCATCTCCTCGGCAAGCTCCAGCGCAGCGCGGGCATCGGAAAGCTCGCCGCGCGCGGTGTCCACGGCAGCGATATCTTCCTTGGTACGCGCGATCTCCTCCATGGTGGCACGGGCGGCGTCGGCGTCATCCCAAAAGCCAGGGGCAACACTTTTGGCCTCGAGCTCGGTCACGCGCGTGCGCTTTTCGTCCAAATGGAGATCCGACTCGACCTCCCCGAGCCGGTCCGCGAACGCGTCCAGCTCGGCGGGCGTTACCTCTAAAGCCTCAGCCATTAACGATTCCTGCCGTGGCAGTACTTAAACTTCTTGCCGCTACCGCAGGGGCACGGGTCGTTGCGGCCCACGTTAACGTACGGATCGTCGCTCTCGGACTTGCGATAGGTGGTCACCTTGCCGCCGTTGTTGACGGCAGCCGGGCCTCCCTGGACGGCCGTACGAGCCTGCACCTGTGCCTGCTTGCGCAGCACCGAGTCGCCGTTGTCACCATCGACCTCGGCAGGACCGGAGAAGTGCGCACCCTCGAGCGCGGGCTCCTCCTTGTGCTCCACGGCACGCGGGGCAGCCTTGATCTCGATGCGCAGAACCGTGCGCAGGTAATCCTCGTACATGGTGTCGACGAGGATCTGGAACGCGCCGTAGGCCTCGGTCTTGTACTCGACCAGCGGGTCGCGCTGACCAAAGCCGCGCAGTCCGATACCGGTCTTGAGGTAGTCCATCTCCTGCAGGTAGTTCATCCAACGGGTATCGATGACGCGCAGCATGACCTGGGTGTTGAGCTCACGCATCAGGTCCTCGCCCAAGCGCTCGGCCTTCATGTTGTAGCACTTCTCAACGTAAGCCAGGACATCGGCGGCAAGGGCCTCGTAATCCTCGTCGGGGAACTTCGGCGTATCGATATGGCCGGTCAACTCCACGACCCACTTGCGCAGGCCCTCAAGATCGCGCTCGCCATCGTGGCTGTCCTTGGTGCAGAACTCCTGCACGCAGCGGTACACCGTGTCGTGCATGACCTCGGTGATGTGGTCGGTCAGGTCCTTGCCATCCAGAATCTTGTTACGCTCGGCGTAAATGACCTGGCGCTGCTTGTTCATAACGTCATCGTACTCAAGGACGCTCTTACGCATGGAGAAGTTGATGCTCTCGACCTTGTGCTGGGCGTTCTCGACGGCCTTGGAAATGATCTTGTGCTGGATGGGCATGTCGTCGCCCATGTCGGCCGTGACCATCATCTTGGAGACGCGGTCCATCCTGTCGCCGCCGAACAGGCGCATGAGGTCGTCCTCGAGCGACAGGTAGAACTGGGTCTCGCCCGGGTCGCCCTGACGGCCGGAACGGCCGCGCAGCTGGTTGTCGATACGACGGGATTCATGGCGCTCGGTGCCGATGACGGTCAGGCCGCCGGCGGCAAGCACGCGCTCGCGCTCGGCCTTGCAGGTCTCCTTGGCCTCGGCGTTAAACTGCTCGAGCTGCTCGGGCGTCACGTCCTCCATGGTCAGGCCCTCGTACTCCAGGCGCTCGCGCACCAGCTCGTCGGGGTTGCCGCCCAGCAGGATGTCGGTACCACGACCGGCCATGTTGGTGGCAATGGTCACGGCGCCGTAACGTCCGGCCTGGGCCACGATATGGGCCTCGCGCTCGTGATGCTTGGCGTTGAGGACCTCGTGCGCGATGCCGCGCTTGGTAAGGGCGGCCGACAGCTTCTCGGAGCTCTCGATGGAGACGGTGCCCACCAGGACCGGCTGGCCCTTGGCGTGACGTCGCTCGACGTCGTCGGCAACGGCGTTGTACTTGGCCTGGATGGTGCGGTACACCAGATCCTCGTGGTCAACACGCTGAACGGGCTTGTTGGGGGGGATGACCTCAACGGGCAGCTTGTAGATCTCGCGGAACTCGGCATCCTCGGTGAGTGCCGTACCGGTCATGCCGGAGAGCTTGTCATACAGACGGAAGTAGTTCTGCAAGGTGATGGTGGCCAGCGTCTGGTTCTCCTCGCGCACGAGCACGCCCTCTTTGGCCTCGATGGCCTGGTGCAGACCCTCGGAGTAGCGGCGGCCTTCCATGATGCGGCCGGTGAACTCGTCGACGATCTTGACCTCGCCGTTGGTGACCACGTACTGCTTATCGCGGTGGAACATGTACTGGGCCTTCAGCGCCTGCTGCAGGTGGTTGACCAGCTGGCCCGAAAGGTCGGCATAGATGTCATCGATGCCCAGGCGGCGCTCGATCTTCTTAAGGCCGCGCTCGGTGGCGGCGATGGTGTGCTTGGCCTCGTCCATGACATAGTCGCCCGTGGGCTCCACGTCCTCGGTGGCGGTGAGCATGTCGTGCGACACGTCCTCGCCGCGCTCAAGGCCGCGCACGGCACGCGCGAAGTCCTTGTAGGTGCTGGCGGACTTGGTGCCGGCACCCGAGATGATGAGCGGCGTTCTGGCCTCATCGATCAGGATGGAGTCGACCTCGTCGACGATGGCGTAATGGTGGCCGCGCTGCACGCGCTGCTCGGGGCGGGTGACCATGTTGTCGCGCAGGTAGTCGAAACCGAACTCGGAGTTGGTGCCGTAGGTGACGTCTGCCTGGTAGGCCGGACGCTTGAGCTCGAGCGGCATGTTGTTCTGGAGCAGACCGACGGTCATGCCCAGGTACTTGTAGATGCGGCCCATCCACTCGGAGTCGCGCTTTGCCAGGTAATCGTTGACGGTAACGACATGCACGCCCTTGCCGGCGATAGCGTTGAGGTAGCCGGCCAAGGTGGAGACAAGGGTCTTGCCTTCGCCGGTCTTCATCTCGGCGATATGCCCCTCGTGCAGCGCCATGGCGCCGATGAGCTGTACGTCAAAGTGACGCATGCCCGTGATGCGCTTGGAAGCCTCACGCACGGTGGCAAAGGCCTCGGGGAGCATGTCGTCGAGCGACTCGCCGTTAGCGTAACGCTCGCGGAACTTATCGGTCTGGGCGCGGAGCTCTTCCTCGGTCATCTTCTCAAACTGGGGCTCAAGACCGTTGATCTGGTCGACGATCTTGTAGTAGCGCTTAAGGTCCTTATCGGATCCAAAGGACAGCAGCTTTGACATGAATCCCATGTGGTTTTCCTTTTTGGCCATCGCCCACGCCATGCAGCCTTGGGCGAGTTAAACACAGATAAATGTACTTTAGCCAAACAAGGCACGGCCTATACGGTCGACCTCGACCGCCACGTAATAACTACGACCAACCTGCCAAAAAGGGACTGGTTTATTTTGGCAGGTTTTATCTGGGCAAACGCTGTCTCTCTGCCATTTGGTGCAAGCCAATCTGCCCCCTTCGCACCAATCTGGTGCAATGGGGACAGGTTGGCTTGCACCAATAAAAAGAAAAGGACCGCGCACCCAAACGGATGCACGGCCCTTATGCCATGAATGCGAGCGATTCCGCGGCGAGCTATTTACTCAGCAGCCTCGGTGGTCTCGGCCTCAGCAGCGGCCTCCTCGACGGGAGCCTCTGCGGGAGCCTCGGCGGCCTGCTTGGCAGCCTCCTCGGCGAACTTAGCGGCACGCTTAGCCTTCTCGGCAGCCTTAGCCTCAGCGGCGGCCTTGCGAGCGGCCTCGGCCTCAGCAGCCTTGGCGGCCTTGGCAGCCTTGGCCTCCTCAGCCTTCTTGAGCTGGGCGGCAGCGGCGCCACCGAACTTGTCGGCGAAGCGCTGGACGCGTCCACCGGTGTCGACGAACTTCTGCTGGCCGGTGTAGAACGGGTGGCACTCGTTGCAAAGCTCGACCTTCATCTCGGACACGGTAGCGTGCGTCTTGAAGGTGTTGCCGCAGGAGCACGTCACCGTGCACTCGACATACTGGGGATGGATACCCTGCTTCATGGTAGGACTCCTTATTAGTCAGGCGCTGGTTACCGATCAGCGCATAAGGCGTCTTGGTTTCCGACCAAGACAACAAACTTGGCTATGGTACCACGGCGCCGAGCGTCCCACAAAAGGTTCACGGTCTTTTCGGAACGACACGAATCTGACCCATCGAAACACATCTCCACCGTTCCTTCAACTGGGAAAATGCCGTCCCCGGGGCCTGAGAAGGGCCCCGGGGACGTTCGACTGACTGCGGGAACGGCCTTTCCGCTCAATGTGTTCGGCTGAGATCGGAAATCAACCGAACTGAACTAGGTTCAGTTGACATGGTTAAAAACGAGGGGCGACGCTTTTGCGTCACCCCTCGTCCCAACCGGTTGCTTTAGTTGTACACACGGTAGTTACACTTGAACTGGGTTATGTGTCCATAGTTGGAGCGGTACCAACCCGACGTATAGCTGATTGCCTCTGCGCCTAGATAGTCGTAGCCCTTGTTGTAGCGAAGCTGACGGTAGGTCGTGTCGTACTCTGCTACGTAAAACGTGTCTCCAGAGAAGGCTTTGTACCGGTCCTTAACCGTCGAAGCCATGTACGCGGGTTCGACATCGCCTTTCTCCCCGTTGAGCGCATAGACGGGTGCCGCGATTCCGCATAAAGCCGTTGCCACGAGGATGGCGTAGACAGCCATGCGCGACGCATTGGACTTCAGCTGTTCAAATAGTTTCATGTCATTCACCTCGCTCGTATGTATCGAGGTATTCCTGCTTGAGCGTCTGCGAGGACGACTTGATCTTTTCCACGAGCGTGCCGGCTTCGATGAAGTAGAACGAGTTGGTGAGGTCTGCCAGGTCGTCGAGCAGATGGCTTGAGATGAGCACGCTTCGTCCCCGCGCCACCTCGCTGCGCATCGCGTCGCAGGAGGTTTTCCGCTTTCCCGGATCGAGGCCGTTCAGCGGTTCATCGAGGATAAGGTACGGGCAATCGGTCGATATCGCCATGGCAAGCTTTACCTGCTGCTTCATTCCTGTCGAGAGTTTACGGGTCGGCTTGTCGAGATATGGGGAGATTCCGAGGGAGTCGCAGAGCGAGTCGATGTCGGCGGCCGATTTCCACGCCTCCCTAACGAAAGAGAGGTGCTCGCGGGCCGATAGCGTGGGATAGAGATCCGCGCCGCCTGAAGAGCTCAGGTAGACGAGTTCTGCGAATTCGGCTGATCGACGTTGGCAGATTCCGTCTGCCACCAGGCTTCCCGAGCGGATGCGGGTGGGAAATTGGCCCGACAGCGCTTCAAGTAAGGTGGTTTTCCCCGAGCCGTTGGGAGCAACGAGGCCCGCCGCCGTTCCCGGGCTCAGGAAAAGCGATCCGATTGAAAGTATCGTCGTGCTTCCGTATCCCACGCTCACGTCCAGAAGCTCGAGCCCATGGCGCTTTTTCGCGGGTCCAGGCTGTTTGGGGGAACGTGTCGCAACGGCGCCGACCGTAAAAAAGACCGCGACGTATGCCAGGGCCACGGCAAGCATCGATGCGCTGCCTGAACCGGAGCCAATGAATTCTGTCGGGAAGCATCCTACGTAACCCGTGGCCTCGATAGGCGAGAACACGGCCAGCGGCAGGAGCCCGAGCACGGCGTTATGCTCCAGCGCCGAATCGGACAGTAACGGGAATGCCGGGGCCGCGACAAGCAGCGCTGAGGTAAGGGGGCCCGCGAGGACGCGCCTCGTTGCGGTCGATAGGACGGCGGAGAAAACGGATATCAAGGTTCCGCCCGCAAGCAGCGCGAGAAGCAGGGCTGTGAAGACGTTTCCCGCGGTCGTGGTGGCAAGCGCGCCGTCATGGAAGAAGGCGATCGGGTACCCAATTTGCCCGAAGCCGTTTAGGACCGAGGCGTAAATGCCCCCGGGTGCGAGGCCGGCGAGGAGCATCGCGGTCCCCGCGACGATTATCGAAAACACGATCTGGATAAGGCGCCGGAATTTGGGTGCGGGCGCCTTTGCCGCCAGGGTCCCGGGCCTTGTGGCGCCGAGCGCGAGTATCGACGAGAGAAGGAAGGGGATGAAGGGAAGGAAAGACGGCGCCGTGGCAATGGCGTAAGGCAGGAAGGAAAGGAATGGCAGATCGCTTGCGGAGGCCGGGATATCCGTGATGCCGGAGCTGCTCAGGGCACGGCAATATGCGAGCGCTGCGTCATTGGTCTCTCGGTCTCCCACGATGGACCCGGATTGGAAGCCTTCGCCCATGAGCGCGTAGTAGCTCTCGGCAGAATCGAGAAAGGCGGCGTCGGTTTGAGCGGCAAGGGCGGCGTTCGCGTATCTTGCAAGCTCCGCGTCATTTTGCTGCTCTGGAGATAGGTCTGTGCCGCTGGCCTGGGGCGCGCGCGTATTGAATGCGTCGACAAAGCCCTGCATGCCCTGCTTCATAAAGAAGGGCCCGTAGATGGGTGAATTGAACGCAATGGGGACGGAAAAGGCTGCAGCGAGAACGAGCGTACAAATCCATACGGCCTTGTCTCTTAGGATTAGTTTGAGAAGAAGTCGACAGTACATTTAGAAGCACCTACGTTCCTCAAAGAATTGTTAGATTAAAAGTAACAGACCGGATGAAGATACGTGCGACGGGGGCGAGGCGAATGGCTGAGCGGTATCGATACGCTGGTTCAACGGTATTATATTGACCACATAGATTTTTAACTTGCATTTCTACCCGCCCTTTTCGTAGAGTCGCCGATACGTGCTTAGCGCACCCTCGGCGCGTCCGGCAGGCTTTGCGAAATGGGATCCAGGAGACTTCGGCGCAGCATCATCTTGCGGAATGCTTCTAATGAGCCTCCCATCCTTCAAAAACAGAATCTCATCGCACAGCCTATCGACCGAATCCAAGATGTGGGATGACATGATGATGCACGTACCAGAATCGGCCAGCTTCCTGAGAATCTCGGAATGCAAGTCCACCCTGCTGGGGTCGAGCGCGTTCATGGGCTCATCTAATAGAAGGTACCGCGCGCCCGTCGCATACGCAATCGCCAGGGTAAGCTGCTGCTTCATGCCCTGGCTCAGAGTGCGGATCCTCATCTTCGCGAACTCGCCTATCTGCGTTTGTTCCACTATCTCTTCGATATCGCGAGCATGCGGCCACATATCGCAAACCATCTTGAGGTGATCTTCCGCACGCAATCCGGGATACAGCAGCGTCCCCTCACCAGGTGCATAGAAGATCATAGAACGGACCTCTCTCGCACCCGTACCCTGCACCTCATCCAGAACGATGCTCCCGTCCACGCGAGGACCCGGCAAACCTGCCATCGCACGCAGCAACGTCGTCTTTCCATGCCCGTTCGGAGCGACGAGACCGTAGACCGTACCCGGGGCAAACTCAGCGTTCACCGAATCTACGAGCACCTTCTTTCCATAAGAGATCGTCAGCGTTTGAAGGTCAATCATCGAGATCATCCCCTTTCGATCTTTGGAACACTCAGGCGCACCATCAACGGAGATACGGCGCCCAAGACCACCAGCAGAGCGCCCGATGCGCCGACGACCTCTCCAAAAGGCATCGCGTTCGTCCCTCGCCCAAGGAACCCAATCGTCCCCACCTGGGAAGCGGGATCAAACGAGGCGAATGGAGCCAGCAGCGCGACGCCCATGCCCACGCTTTCAACATGAGCGCTCAACGAACCCAACACCAAGAGAACCGCGCAAACCATTCCGGTGACAACGGGGTTGCGGCTAATCGCTGCTGTCAACGCAGCGACGACGGAAATCACGCCGTATGCCATGACCAGCAACGGAATACTGCACAACACCGCCTCCCCCACCATGGACGTTGTCGAAGCTCCCGCCCGAATGAGAGCGACGGGATACTCCGATCCACCCGCACCGTTCTTAATCACGGACACAACGACAGCGGGAACCATCGACACCAAAAGCAGCACCAAGCCAAGCAGGAGAGCCAGCGCAACAGCCGTCAGAAAACGCACATGCGCTGTTGCGGGGATCTGGAGAACCAGAAGGGAACGACACTGCAGGTGGGTGCACGCGAGCGATGTGACAACCACGGGCAACAGCAAAAATAAGGAGGGAAGCGCTGCCTGGAGATACGAAAGGAGGATTAATGGGGGCATCTTCGTACTTAACTCGTAAACCTTGGGGTCCGGCAAGCTCGCGATCGACTCAAGCAGAAGGGCGCGCGCCTCCGCACGAGAAGGAGTCTCCGGCTCGATTCCGATCGATTGCAGGAGAGTCGCATCTGCCGCGCCCAGCTCACCTCGAGCGCGCTCGTACGTCGCAAGGCTTCGAAACCCCTCCGCAGGCATAGGCGCGTACACGAAACCCGAAAGAGCATCCCGCATGTCTTCCAGGGCCGCTTTGCCCTCGACGTCCATATTCGCAGCGTTCTGCTCTAGATACCGATCTATTGAACGGAGCTCCCCATCCCTATACCGAACAGCGGAAACGCTATCAGCGTCAGGAAACATCTCGACCAGAGCCGGGGCCAGCATCGTCGTCGACATTGCAATCGCGCATACGGCGAGGGTAGGAGAACGCAGGAGCAGTTTCCCCATCGTTTTTACGTATGCAACGGCGGAGGCACAAGCGCTCGAACGAGTTGCCGTTCTCGATGCAGTGAAGGAACCTCTCTCAAGACAAATCGGGGATATCGGGCACGCGCAGCCGCTCTTTCCAGCAACGCAAAGCAGGCTAATTGCCAGCACCTCGATCCCGATTGCGCATACGAGGGCAATCGCGCCACGCTCGAAGCAAAGTCCAGGCAGATTCACTATCTGCGTTGTCGGGTACGGGCTATAGGCGCCGACGGTCAACTCAGTGTTCGCATACGTAAGGGGATTCAACAGGGCGAACTCACGTAAAGCGATGGATCTTCCGTAATACCCGGGAACCATCGTCACCCCCATCAGGGCACATACGAACACGATTCCAAGCGTAGGGTTATTGGCAATCTTCACGGCAAGGTGAACGACAAGCGAGATGAACGCTGCCACCAAGAATTGCAAGATGGCCGTCTGCGCGAACACCAGCCAAGCCGGTTTGATAACCGGAGTCGCATATTGAATGTAGCCTATCGGATAGAACGGCGAGCCCGGGCCATTCTTCACAAGCGCGGCGATTATCCCTGGAAGATTGATGGCGAGGACGGCAAGCATTGCAAAAACACTCGCCCATACGCTCGATGCAACAAGTCTACCCAGCTCGCCCATCGGTGCCTGGATGATGAGCTTTTCACATTTGTTAAGACGCGCGGCAAGGAACGAGACGGCAACGGCCGTTGCGACCCATAGCAAGTACTCCTTCGATCCGTCATAATAGGTGTACTCTCCATCCGATATCTGCAGAAACGGAAGTAGGGGAGAGAGCGGTGCCAAGATAAGACGTCCCGCGGCAAGAGGGTACAGAAGCGCGGGCATGCTTGATGAAGAGGTATAGACACCGTCCTCCCCCGCATTCACAAGCGCATCCGCATAGGATGCTGACAATTCCTGCTCAACACGGGTTATTCCCGACTCGAGGTATTCGACCCGTCCGTCGATGCCAGCCGCGCTCCTGAAGACGGGCAGAGCACAAAGAACCATCAACGCAACAACGGCAACACAGAGTGACCTGGAGGAGAGGAGCGACCTAAAGATTGCCTTCGAGATTTTGAGCATATTCATCGCCAACCTTAACCTCATCCAGTCGGAATAGAGGGGCCGAACAAAATGCTCGGCCCTTATTACTTGCCGGCAAAGTCAATTTAACATAAACTGTTAAAAAGTAACCTGAGTTTTTTAAATGCTTCGGAGGTTATTATGAGTTCCGACAATCGCACCCCCCGGCTTCATTCCTTCCGCATCGCATGTGCGATAGCCTCTGCGACCCTTTGCGCCACCGCCATCGCACAAGTGGCGTTCTCCTTAAAGCCAGCAATCGAAGTGCTCGACAACCCTGTAATTGCAGACTCCCCCGCGTATCCAGCCCTTGCGATCTCGACATTGGTCCCTGCCGTCATCGGTATCGCTACGACCATCCTCAGCGCCGTTCTCGTGTGGACGATCAAGAGCGGAGACCCCTTCAAGAAAGGGTCTGCGACATGCTTGAAGGTGCTCGGCATTCTCTTCGTTGTTCAAGCTGCCACCAGCCTCTACGCCGGCTCACTCAAAACCTCCGTTTCGATGTTTGGCGGCGAGGGGGCCGTCGGCGCCCAAGAGATCGCTTCATCATTCGATTGGACCTCTCTGGTTCTCGGCATCGTCCTGTTCATGCTTTCCCAGCTCTTCTTGTACGCCCGAGAGCTGTACCTCGACTCCGACGAGATTGCGTAAGGAAACGCCATGCCCGTAATTGTTCGCCTCGACAAGATCATGGCCGAGCGAAAGATTTCCTCGAACGAACTTGCCGAAAGGATTGGAACCACGCCCGTGAACCTGTCCCGTATTAAAAAAGGGCATATTCGCGGCATTCGCTTCAACACACTCGAGCAGCTATGCCTCGCCCTTCGTTGCCAACCCGGAGACCTTCTCGAAGTCATGAGCGAAGAGGATGCCCGAAAGGAGTTCGGACTCGATTGGTCCGCCGAGGATTAGAGGGCGGTCGTACTCGCCCTGCACACGGGGATGCGAATCGGCGAGGTCTGCGGCCTTCGGTGGTGCGATGTGGATTTCGAGACGGGCCTGATCTCGATCAGACACTCGGTGGCGTACGCGAAGGGAATGGGTTCGTTCATCAAGGACACCAAGACCCATGACGCCAGGGGTATCCCCATCGACCCGGTCGGCCTACTCCCCTTCCTGAAGGAGACCCACGAGATCGACTGCGGAAAGCTGCGCTTGCGCGGCCTTACCGGGGCGGTCGAGATCGGGGACTGCTACATCCTGTCGGAGCCGGGCGCGACCTTCGCGACGACAAGCTATATCCGCAGGGCGTTCAAGACGTTCTCGGAGACCAACGGCCTCATGGGCACCAACGACGAGCTGATCACGTTCCACGGCCTTCGCCACACGTTCGCAACGCAGTGGATCCGCCAAGGCGGCGATATCAAGGCGCTCCAATCGATCCTCGGCCACAAGGACGCCATGGCGACGCTCAACGTCTACGCCGACATCGAGCCCATCTCCAAAATCCATAACATGCTGCGCGCCACGCCGTGCCTTTGGCGCGGGCACCTCGGGCCGAGGGTCGATCCGGGTCCCATGTTCCAACAGAGGATCCAGGAGTCCATCGAGACGCTCCAGGCGTTCGGCTACGGCATCACCGAGCCGGACGACCGAAATATCGCCATACGCGACGTGAAGACGAACAGTTGGCTCTAGCTCACCGAGTACGCGGCAGTGCTGGCCCATCCCAACTGAGGTCACGGTGGTCCGATAGGGGCGCCGCCCGCGGCATGCGCCGCGGAGCGGTATCCCCTACCGAAGGGCGGGGATGCCCTCCGCTTCCAGTTCGGAATCAGCCGTCGGAGGCGTTCGGCTGACTGCGGGAACGGCCTGTCCGCTCAATGTGTTCGGCTGAGATCGGAAATCAACCCAACACGAGCCGGACACGCGCCAGACGGCTCTTCCCCGTACGGCCTTCCCCCTTACGCTCATGTTGCAGGCATGTAACGCCGCAGCGAGCGCGCCTTTTTTGCGCCAGACAGGTACAATGATGAACACTGTACCGTAGCGGAGCGCCCCGCGCGCGCCGCAACCACGCGAAAGGGTTTCCCATGGCCGAGATCTCGTCCTCCCGTATCGTCATCACCGTCCTTGGCAAGAACCGCCCCGGCATCGTCGCCGGCGTCACCCGCGTTCTGGGCGAGGCCAACGTCGACATCCGCGACATTACGCAGTCCATTATCGAGGACATCTTCACCATGACCATGCTGGCCGACACCGCCGAGTCCAAGCTCGACTTTGCCGAGCTGCAGAAGGCCCTGGCCGAGGCCGGCGAGCTTTCGGGCGTCAATGTGTCTATCCAGCGCGAGGACGTCTTTAACTTTATGTACCGCCTGTAGCGAACAGGCCGTGCGGGAACAGGCCGGCGCATCTACACCCAAGCACGCCGCCCCCACACGGCCCCGAGAGGAGCGCGCATGGCTTACGACGCCAAGAAAATCTACTACCGCTTCGATGACCATCTGAGCCGCCTGGTCTTGGATTATGAGGCGAGCCGCCAGATTTCGCCCGAGAGCGAAAACCTCTACCACGGCATGCCGACTAATCCGTATGACGAGGGTCTGTTCGTCGAGCATAACGTCAAGCGCGGCCTGCGTAATGCCGACGGCTCGGGCGTGGTCGCGGGCCTTACCCGCATCTCGGACGTGCACGGCTACAACAAGGTCGACGGCAAAGTCGTGCCTGACCAGGGCAAGCTCACGCTGCGCGGCTATAG
Organism: uncultured Collinsella sp.; assembly: GCA_900547285.1. Lineage (GTDB taxonomy): Bacteria > Actinomycetota > Coriobacteriia > Coriobacteriales > Coriobacteriaceae > Collinsella. Next base: position 2,256 of record URGF01000031.1, on the reverse strand, counting down.
CATCGAGGATCTGGTCAACAATGCCCAGGCCGAGAATCGCTATGGCTACGAAGAAGTCGCCTATCTGCTTATCACGGGCTCGCTGCCCAACAAAGAGGAGCTCGACGGTTTTTGCGAGCGCTTGGGCGCCTTTAGGCATCTGAGCGACGAATACGTCAAAGAGTTCCCCATGACCACGGTGTCGTCGAGCATCATGAACGTGCTCCAGCGCGCCGTGCTGCTGCTCTACGCCTTCGATGCCGAGCCCGACGTGATTACGCCCGAGCATGAGATCGACGTGGCTATTTCCATGCTCGCACGTCTCCCGCGCATCGCCGCCTTCGCACACATGGCCTCGATCGCCAAGCTTCGCGGCTCCGAGGTTCACGTGCCGCACCCCACGCCCGGCCTCTCCACCGCCGAGACCATCCTACAGGTGCTCCGCGGCGGTATGGCGTTCACCCGCGATGAGGCCATGCTGCTCGACGTGATGCTCATGCTGCATGCAGAGCACGGCGGCGGCAACAACTCCACGTTTGCCTGCCGCGTGCTGTCCTCCTCAGCCACCGACCCGTATTCCGCCTACGCCGCGGCCATCGGCTCGCTCAAGGGCCCGCGCCACGGCGGCGCCAACGCCAAGGTCGTGTCCATGCACGAGGACATCCGTGCGCATGTCTCCAATTGGGAGGACGAGGACGAGGTCGCGGCCTACCTGGGCAAGATCCTCGACAAGCAGGCCTTCGACGGCACCGGCCTCATCTACGGCATGGGCCACGCCGTCTATACGCTGAGCGACCCGCGCGCCGAGGTCTGCCGCCGTTACGCGCGCTCGCTTGCCGCCAAGAAGGACTTGGGCGAGGAGTTCGCGCTCATCGAGCGCATCGAGCGCCTGGCCCCGCAGGTGATGCGCGACCACGGCATGACCAAGCCCATCTGCGCCAACATCGACCTGTACACGGGCTTTATTTACAAAATGCTCGGCGTGCCCGAGACGCTCTTTACACCGCTGTTCGCCGTCGCCCGTATGGCCGGCTGGTCGGCGCACCGCATGGAAGAGCTCTTCTGCGCGCACCGCATCATCCGTCCCGCGTATCGCCCGGTTATCGAGCCGCTGGAATACAAGCCGCTCGCCGATCGCTAGGACGCGGACCGTTATAGAACCCGAGCGTGGCCAGGGCATCACCGCCCTCGGCCACGCTTTTTATGACAGTAGAAAGGATCGCAGCGAATGATTGTGTTTTCCGATATGGATGGAACGCTGTTGACGAGCGATAAGCAGATGAGCGACGCCACCTGGGCGATGCTCGACGAGCTTGCGCGCCGCGGTGTTGAGTTTGTGCCCTGCACGGGGCGCCCGCTGTCGGGCATCTTTGAGCCCATCCTCGCCCACCCCGCCGTACACTACGCGGTCTGTGCTAACGGTGCCAGCGTCTGGCAGCTCGACGACGGTACGCCTACCGATGTCTCACGTGCTACGCGCATTTTGAGCCGACCGCTCGACCGCGCCATCGCCCACCGCGTCCATAGCATTGCCGCCGGCCACGATGTGACCTTCGATATCTTCGCGGACGGGCAGTGCTTCCTCCCCCGCTCGCTCTACACGCGCCTGGATGAGTTCTGCGGCGGCGACCCCCACACCGCAGCTTCGCTCAAGCGCCCGCGAACGCCGATCGACATGGATATCGATAGCAAGATCGACGAGGTCGAGACACTCGAACGCATCGCCATGTACTGGCACGACTCAGCCGATTGCGACGCCATCGCGGCGAAGCTCGAAACGCTCGGAGGCATTGAGGTCACGCGTTCGTACGCCATGAATATCGAGGTCATGGGCGAGGGAGCCACCAAGGGAACGGCATTGGCTTGGCTATGTGGGCATCTGGGCGAGCCTCTCGCTGACGCCTGGGCGTTCGGCGACAACATCAACGACATTCCCATGCTGCAGGCAGCAGGCCACGGCATGGCTATGATCAACGCCGAACCCGAGGACCGCGAGGCGGCCGACGCCATCACCGAATACGACAACGACCACGACGGCGTCGCCCGCACCATCATGGCCGCCCTCGCCTAGTCATTGGTCAGTCATTGGGGACGTTCTTAAACGACTAGTCACTGGGGACACTCTTCGCAAAAAGCTGCAAGGACTGTCCCCCACTGCCGGCAGAGACGATATGAGCAGGACATAAAACATTGGGAGCCCCCGGCATGAAAGTCCGCGGATTAGGCCGACAATGGTGAGTGTCTAATCCAGCCGTGGCGGCCACGCCGCATTCATGG
>URGF01000030.1 GCA_900547285.1 uncultured Collinsella sp. | reverse complement strand
AGGCATGTCCAAACAATGCCGTCCCGGCGCGGCGTACCACCGCCTTCACAAATTCACGGTGCCCCAGCGCGTTAAGACAATCGCCGCAATCGATTTTTCAGCCGATAAAACAGAGCCGTCGTCAACGTCAGCACCGCCAACATGGCTGCGAATACAATCGCCGGTGTCCATCGATCATATGCAACCCCGTACGTCAATTGGCCGATAGGCGTTGCGCAGGAAAGGACCATGTAAACGACCGAAAGCACTTTTCCGCAGAGCTCAGTCGGCGCTACCCGCTGAACAAACGCGATGATTTCAACCGACGTAATGCTCGCCCACACCATGACCCATGCCGAACCAACCGCAAACACGGTGAACACGCATACATCTACGCCGAACAGCAGCGTAACAATAATCGGCGCGACTCCAAAACAGATCATCGCAACATATCGGCATATGCCATTGAAAGAAAAACGATGCGGCCAAATGCCGACCAAGCCACTGCCGGTAAGACCACCCAGGCCCAGAGCAACCTCAACTATCCCAACGCAGGACGATTGCATGCCGAGATGCTTTGTAACAATAATGGGAGCGCCAATCGTTAGCCCAACCAACGCAAGGTTCAAAACTGCCGCAAGCAAAATCACAGCGACCAATGATGCATTTTGCAACAGATACCGAATCGACTCCCGAAAATCGTTTCGGCATGTCGTGCGAGTCGCGCCGTCTCTCATCGTTTCAGATGAGGCGTTTTGCTTGAGTGCGACCCCAAACAAGAGAGCTGAAATCGCAAACGCCACCGACGCGGTTGTGCAAAGAGCATCGATGCCAAAGCACCCATAGACTGCCGTCCCGACCACAGGACCCAAGATATTGCTCACCATGGTCACCTGCGAAACCAATGCAGTGGCCCGCTCAACCTTCTTTTCACCCGCCATGCGCACCGTCTCAATTTGGAGCATTGGCTTTAGCAGCGATTGAACACCATATTGAACACAAAGTATCGCTACTACGACGACCGCAAGAGGCAACGAGCGCTTCATGGGGATAGACAGCAGTGATGCAGTCATCAGAGCAATGCCGAGGGCCACGAGGACCTCGCGATGTCTTCCCCTATCCGCCAAGATTCCGCCAGCCGGAGTTGCAAGTACGCCGGGTATGAACGCTATCGCCGCGACGACGCCATATAACGTTGACGATCCACTGCGATCGAACAAGTAAAGTGGATACGCAAAGCACAGCGCCGACAGCATCGAATACGTGCACAGCTGCGCAACCAGAAGTTCCGCGAGCCTGATTGACCGCACTGTTTTTGGTTCCAACAAGACTCTGACGTCTCTCAGTCCAGCCATAAGCCTACCCCCTATACATACCGCTAGTATGTATTTATCGACTTGAAAAGGGCAGCCGGAGCTGCCCTCTCAAATCTATTACATACCGTTGGTATCTATATTACCACCCGGCGCGGTCCCATACGTCCCAAATCTGCGCCGTTGTCTGAAGCACTTCTTCCCCCAAATCGAGTCCCACCGCGGCAGCCATCTGCGCCAAACATTGAGCGCGAGCGAGCATTCGATCCTTGGTCTCAAGCGGACGGAACAGCGGCAGCAGCCAAAGATTCGCCAACAACGATACGGCCTCCGCCGCTTCACGCGGGCATTCGCACGCAATGGATCCGTCGGCGATGCCCTCCTCGATCACCGGCAAGAGATAGCCATCGGCAGACTCGTTAAACGAGCCCTGGTACTGCATCGCCAGAAGACGCGAGCTTTTTACCGGATCTGCTGCAGGACGCATACGTGCCCATAGCTCAATTTGCGGAACAACGGACTCGGGAGCGTAAAGCCTTTTTAGCTTTTGGGCGCCGGTCATATTACCGACGCCAAGCATCGAGCGACGGTGCTCAACAATCGGAGTCATCGCCCGATCAAACGCGGCATTGAAAATCTCTTCTTTGCTCTTGAAGTGATGATAGACAGCGCCCTTGGTCATGCCATCAAGACGGTCAACGATATCTTGAATGCTCGTCCCCTCATAACCCTGTGCGCAGAATAGCTCCAGTGCCGCGTCGAGAATCTTCGCGACCGTCTCCTCGGGATATTTATTGCGACCCATAATCCGCCCATCCGCAACGCAAGTCTTGTGTCTCATTGCAGCATTTTAACGTTGCGGATGGTAGGCGGTCGATTCTACACCGCGGCGGGGCCGTGTTCGCCGGTGCGGATGCGGATGACTTCCTCGACCGGCTCGACCCAGATCTTGCCGTCGCCGACGGCGCCGGTGCGGGCGGCGTTGCAGATGATGTCGACAATTCCGTCGACATGTTCATCGGCGCAGATGAGGGTGAACTGCACCTTAGGGATCGTGTTGACAAGCAACTCGTTGCCGCGCACATATTCCTTCCAGCCATGCTGTGCGCCGCAACCCTGCACCTGGTTGATAGTCATACCGCGAACATCGGCAGCAAACAGCGCGTCCTTAAGAACCTCAAGCTTCTCCTGGCGCACGATAGCCGTGATCTTTTTCATAATGAATTCCTCTCTTTAATAAAAGAAATTGATTGTCCTTCACATGACACGGGTTTTCCAGGTGCCCGAGATTGCCCCGAAAGAGGAGCGCCGCGTACTTCGGTACGCAAGCGACGGTTTGAGGGGCAAGGTCGGGTGCCTGGGAAAGCCGTGCCGCTAGTCAAGTCCCGAGAAGGAGGGATACGCGCTCTCGCCGTGCTGACTCGCATCCAAGCCCAGCGCCTCGTCGGCCTCGTCCACGCGCAGGCTGCCGTGGAACAGCGCCTTGACCACCGCGGCGATCACCAAGTCGAGCACCAGTACAATAGCGACCGTCACCACAATGCCCAAAATCTGCGAGATGAGCAGCGAGACATCGCCCGTGTAGAACAGGCCGCCCTTACCGGTCCACGAGAGCTCCGGCACGCAGAACAGCCCCGTGAGCACGCCGCCCAAGATGCCACCGATGCCGTGGCAGCCAAACGCGTCGAGCGCATCGTCGTAGCCAAATTTGGTCTTAAGATGGCTGATGGCCAGGTAGCAGACGGGAGATACGATCAGGCCCATGACCAGCGCCGCCCACGGCTCGACAAAGCCCGCACCCGGCGTGACCACCACAAGGCCCGCAACCAGACCGGTGCTGGCGCCCACCAGCGTGGGGCGACCGGTGTGCACGCGCTCGACGGCAAGCCACGAGACCATGCCCGCCGCGCTAGCCGTCACGGTGTTGAGGATGGCGAGCGCCGCCACGGCGTCGGCCTTAAACTCGCTGCCGCCGTTAAAGCCAAACCAGCCAAACCAAAGCAGGCCGGCGCCCAACGCCACAAACGGCACGTTATGTGGACGGTAGCTCACCATGCCAAAGCCACGACGACGGCCAAGCATTAAGCAGAGGATCAGGCCGGTAAGACCGGACGAAATGTGCACCACGTCGCCGCCGGCAAAGTCGAGTGCGCCGATAATGTCACCGATAAAGGAGCCATCGCCGCCCCAAACCATGTGGGCAAGCGGCGCATAGACCACAAGCAGCCAAATGCCCAGGAAGGCCGTCATGGCACCAAACTTAACGCGGCCGGCCAGGCTGCCCGTGACGATAGCAGCCGTGATCATGGCAAATGCCATCTGGAAGGCAATGTTGATGATCTGAGGGTAGGCGGCACCGTCCGCGGCATTGCCCTCGGCCGCCTGCAGCACCTGGTTGAGTACCGGCAGGCACAGCAGCTGGTCAAGGCCTCCAATAAACGAGCTGGAACCGTCGCCGCCGTAGGCCAGCGACCAGCCGGCAACAATCCACAGCACACCAACCAGGCCAATGGCGCCAAAGCACATAAGCATGGTGTTGATGACATTTTTGCGCCTGGACAGGCCGCCATAGAAAAACGCCAGACCCGGTGTCATTAAAAACACGAGCATGGTGCAGATGAGCATAAACGTTGTCGATCCCGTATCGTACATTCGCTCCCCCTTGATCGCATGAACGTTGTCGGCGCCCATAATGCGGCCGAGGGGCAACTGGTGTAGACCAGATACGGCGTTGTTAAACGCTGCGTTGTCGAATGGAAACGGTGCCGCAATCTTGGAAACGGCGTGGCAACGGACGCGAAACGAACGGGAAATACGCGAGCAAGGAAGCCGTGAGCGCGCCCGTCCCGGCTAGTGGCGGAACAGCTCGCGGGCTCGGTCACGAAGGTCGGTAGCTCGGATGACGCCCTCGTAGCGGTTGATACGCAAGCGCGGGAAGGCATTGAAGAAGCGCAGGTCGCGGCGGCTGAGTGACACGCTCGGCACCGGACGGCTTATGCGCTTGCCGGCAAGGCGACGACTGAGCGACGGACGCGGCATGCTCGGCGCGGCATCAGCCACGCGGCGGGCAGCGAGCGCCAGGCCGCGAGCACCATCCGAGATAAACGTCGGCATCGAAGCCTTCTCACGAAGGGCATCGAGCGTCGCGTCGCCCAGCTCGGCCAGCCACGCGTTAACGGCACGGCTACGGATGTGCGTCTGTGTCACCGAGTCAATCGTCGATTCGGGAATGCGCTCGAGCATTGAGTCCGAGGCATCGGCAAGCGACTCGTTGATTCGGTCGGCAAGGTCGGCCCGGACGCGCTCCAGCTGATCGGATAGACGCCGCCAGCTCGCCAACGAGCACACCGCGTCGACCATCATCGCGACCGCGACGATAAAGGCGGACAACCGCACAATCAGCACCGGCAGATGGCCAAGCAGCCCCAGCAATGCCGGCTCCACTAAACGGCAGATGCACAACGCACCCAAGCCAAACGCGCATGCCCAGTACAGACAGATGCGTCCGTGCAGGTTAAACGGCAGGTGCGAATAGTCCCAAAAGCGAGCGCCCGTTGTTTTTTCCAACAGCACGCCTACGCTGTACTCAATCACGCTGCATACGAGCGCTGCAGCGACAAACTGGCTCGAGGCATTCGGAATCCCGCGCAGCAAAAGCCAGCAGGCTATTCCGCCCACACCATAGATAGGACAACACGGCCCCAGCAAAAAGCCACTGTTGGCAAATCGTCCGTGATTGAGCATGGCGCAGACCGTCGACTCCCATGCCCAGCCGCAAAAACCGTAGAAGGCAAACGAGAGCACCAGTGCCGAGAGCGGACAGGTGGCAAGCGTCGCGCCGCTAAACGCCATGTCGATCGCGGTTTCCACCGTCTACCCTCTCCTCTTTTCGCTCGATTCGCTACTCACGCTATCGACCGTCTCGTCTTTGCGCCGCAGACGACCGGCGACCGTCTCGCGCAGGGCACACCATTTATCGGCCAGGCACACAATCCATGCCTCACGACACGTCGGCGGCACCGGTACCAGCGGAAACATATGCCGCACGATAATATTCCGCTCGCGAGACGTCAGCTCAAAATCTTCCTCCGCACGCGCCAGGGCAAAAAACGGATGCCGAAAGCCATGCAGCCGATGGCTTGGGTCGGGATCGTGCCAGTCATAGAGAAAGTAATCGTGCAGCAGGGCCCCGCGCAGCAACGAGGCGCGGTCGACCGAGACACCGACGCGGCCCAGGCGCTCGGCAAAGGACAGGCTCGCCCGCGCCACCGAGGTCACATGCGTATACACCGTCACATCGCCATGCTGGATAAACTCGCGCGTCAGGTCCAAGCGGCCCGCTTGGGCCAGCTGGCGGGCAGCATGGTCTACTTCGCACGCGATTTTCTCGGCACGAACGACATCAGACATGCTGTCTCCTTCCAGCGAATCACGGCGACAAGCTACGGCCTGTGCACAATCGATAAAAACATCATGGAACACATTAGTATGGCATCGGACAAAACGTTTTGCCCCACCAGTTGGCGAATTACCGCGCCGCCGTCACATATCAAACGCCAAAATGTGCGAGACTGTCTTGTGCAATTGTGCCGGCCGAGGGAGTGCCGGCGCACGATTCGCATGGAGTAACCCACAACGATGCTGCTTACGCAAACGACAACGCCCGAGGACGTCAAGGCTCTCGACCGCACCGAGCTTCCGCTGCTCTGCGGCGAGATCCGTCAGGCAATCCTCGAAAGCTCCGCCGCCGTCGGCGGGCACGTTGCCCCCAACCTGGGCGTCGTTGAGCTTACGGTTGCGCTTCATCGCGTGTTTAACTCCCCCACCGACAAAATTGTCTTTGACGTGTCGCACCAGACCTACGCCCACAAGGCGCTGACCGGGCGTGCGTACACTTATATCGATCCGGAGCGTTATGGTGAGGCTTCTGGCTTTGCCAATCCCGACGAGTCCGAGCACGACCTGTTCGCCATGGGCCACACCTCCACGTCGGTAAGCCTGGGCTGCGGCCTGGCGCACGCTCGCGACCTGGCGGGTGACGCGTACAACGTCATCACCATCATTGGCGACGGCTCGCTTTCGGGCGGCCTGGCGTTTGAGGGCTTCAACAATGCCGCCGATCTCGACAGCAACCTGATCATCATCGTCAACGATAACGACCAGTCCATTGCCGAGAACCATGGCGGCCTGTATCGCAATCTGGCCGAGCTGCGCGCCAGCAACGGTACCTGTGAGCGCAACGTTTTCCGCGCGATGGGGCTCGACTACCGCTATCTGGACGCCGGTAACGATGTGTTGGCCCTCGTCGACGCGCTGCAGGAGCTGCGCGACATCGACCACCCCATCGTGCTGCACGTCTCCACCGCCAAGGGCAAGGGCTTTGAGCCAGCCCAAAACGACCCCGAGCGCTGGCATCACGTAGGCCCCTTTGACATGGCGACCGGCCGCAAGCTCTGCCCGGGCCATCCGAGCGAGCCTGCGCCGCGCACCTATGCCGACATTACGGGCGAGGCGCTCAGCGCCGCCATCGAGCGCGATCCGCAGGTCGTGGGCATCACGGCCGCCACGCCCTACATCATGGGCTTTACACCCGAGCTTCGCGCTGCCGCCGGCAAACAGTTCGTCGATGTGGGCATTGCCGAGGAGCACGCCGTGACCTTCGCCACCGCGCTTGCGCGCTCGGGCGCCAAGCCGGTCTTTGGCGTGTACGGCACGTTTTTGCAGCGTGCCTACGACGAGCTGTGGCACGACCTGTGCCTCAACGACGCCCCGGCGACCATCCTGGTATTTGGCGCGTCGATCTTTGGCACCACATCCGAGACGCATCTTTCGTTCTTTGATATTTCCATGCTGGGCGGTCTTCCCAACATGCACTATTTGGCGCCTTCCTGCATGGAAGAATACCTGTCCATGCTGAGCTGGTCGCTCGACCACCGCGAGCATCCCGTGGCGATTCGTGTGCCTGGTATTGGCCTGGTAAGCCGTCCCGATCTGGCGCCCGCCGAAGACGCCGACTACAGCACCGTTCGCTACAACGTGGTGCGCCAGGGTCGCGACGTTGCTGTGCTCGCGCTCGGCGATTTCTTTGAGCTGGGCGAGCGCGTGGCAAACCACCTGGCTGCCGAGTACGGTATCGAGGCCACGCTCGTCAACCCGCGCTTTGCAACCGAGCTTGACCGTGAGTTCCTCGACAGCCTTGCCGCCGAGCATCGCCTTGTCGTCACCCTCGAGGACGGCATCTTGGACGGCGGCTGGGGCGAGCGCGTGGCATGCTATCTGGCATGCACGCCGTTGCGCACGCGCACCTTCGGCATCGCCAAGGGCTTCCCCGACCGCTACGACCCCAACGAACTGCTTGCGCAGAACGGCATGACGGTCGAGAACATGGCCGCCGAAGCCGCAAGACTGCTCAACGAGTAGAAAAACCTCCGCAAGGGAAGCACCCCCTGCGGAGGTTTTTATTTTCCCAACTCAATTATCTCAATCTGTAACATCTAGGGCCCGAATTCCCGTCTAACTGTTACAGATTTAGACAAGACGTCTTAGTCCCTGACCTTTGTCTCAATCTGTAACAGATAGAGACCTTTTGTCCGTCCAGATGTTACAGATCGAGACATTCGAATTCCCCTGAAGAGAAAATCTCAATCTGTAACAGTTACTCGGCAAAAACGGCTGCAGATGTTACAGATCGAGACAAAACAGTAAGGCATGCCGCTGCATCGGCCAGAACCACCACAAAGGTGCCTGTCCCCTATGTGGTGGTTTTAAATCATGGTCGGTGCGAAAAACGAATAACCGTTCATACGCGATCTCCTTACTTATATATGCGTCGTGTTGCCGCCATTATAGCGACCGCTGCGAGCGATCATGCCGTCTGCAAAGCGCTATCTCAGCTGCAATAATCGACGTTTGCCCAGATAAAACCTGCCAAAATAAACCTGTCCCTTTTTGATAGGCGGAATAACCCATAAGGTAAGTATGTTTCTGAGTTATTTCGTGTTGACCCATTTGAGCGCGATAGGGTATAACTCTACTCAACCGCTAGGGATTTTATTGAGAAAGGTGTTCTACCATGAGCAAGAACCTCTCCCAGCAGGTCGTTCTCGACCGCCGCGGCTTCGTTGCCGCCACCTTCGCAACCGTCGCCGGCCTTGGTCTTGCCGGCTGCTCCGACACCAGCGCCGAGGCCGACAAGGGCTCCGCCGCCGGTTCCTCCAAGAGCTCCGAGGATACCGAGGCTTCCGCCACACTCGACGCTAAGGCATTCGACAAGCTCGTCAACGACGGCCCCAAGGCCGATGACGACGCCATTGCCGCCAGCACCTGGGCCACGGCCGTCAAGGACGCCGGCGTCTTTAAGATCGGTGGCGTTCAGACCTCCACGCTCTTCTCCCTCCTCAACGAGAAAGACGGTCAGACCCGCGGCTTCGACGCCGGTATCGCACAGCTTCTGTCCAACTACATTCTGGGCGAGAACAAAGTCGAGATCACCCAGGTGACCTCGGACACGCGCGAGTCCGTCCTGCAGAACGGCCAGGTCGACGCCGTCTTTGCCACCTACACCATCACTGACGAGCGCAAGAAACTCGTCTCCTTTGCCGGTCCCTACTACTACACCCAGCAGGCCATCCTGGTGCTCGCCGATAACGACGACATCAAGAGCGTCGACGACCTGGCCGACAAGAACGTCGCCGTCCAGTCCGGCTCCAACGGCCCCGCCATCCTGGAGGAGTTCGCCCCCAAGGCCAGCCAGCAGGAGTTCAAGACCGACGAGGAGGCCCGTCAGGCACTCCAGCAGGGCCGCGTTGACGCCTACGTCATCGATAACAACATGCAGCAGAGCGCCCTGGTCCGCGAACCCGGTAAGTACAAGATCGCCGGCAAGCCCTTCGGCAGCAAGGAGCCCTATGGCATCGGCCTGCCGCTCGATTCCGACGGCGTCGCCTTCGTCAACGACTTCCTTAAGAAGATTGAGGACGATGGCACCTGGACCGAGCTGTGGCAGATCTGCATTGGCGACCGTACGGGCGACACCAATGTACCCGAGCTGCCCGAGATCGGCGCCTAGACAGCGAGCCTGGTAACGGCCGTTGCGAAACCATACGGAAACGCACGATGCGCTTTATTGCGCTAAACTGTTTCCTCACTGAGTTGTCGGGGCTTCCGTACACGCGGGAGCCCCTTTCCTTACCGGCGGGAGGTCCGCATGAGTCTCTCCGAGCTCTGGTCGCTCTATGGCCAGAACTATATCGACGCGCTGCTCGCAACCTGGGGCATGACGCTTGAGTCGTTTGCCATCGCCATGGTGCTGGCCGTTGCCGTCACCGTGATGCGCGTGTCGCCGCTCAAGCCGCTGCGCGTCTTTGGCGACCTGTATGTGCAGGTCTTCCGTAACATCCCCGGCATCGCACTGCTCATCATCGTCGTCTATGCGCTGCCACCGCTCAAGGTCGTCCTGCCCTACCGCACCTGCGTTATCGTCGCCACGGTCCTTTTGGGCTCGGCCTTTGGCTCCGAGAACTTTATGAGCGGCATCAACACCGTCGGCGTCGGTCAGGTGGAAGCCGCCCGCTCGCTCGGCATGAGCTTCAGCCGTATCCTCGCCAAGATCGTGATTCCGCAGGCGCTGCGCTCGAGCGTGCTGCCCATGACCAACCTCTTTATCGCCGTCATGCTCACTACCGCCTTGGGCAGCCAGGTGCCGCTTAAGCCGCAAGAGCTTACCGGCGTGGTGAGCTATATCAACACGCGCTCACTTGGCGGCGTCGCCGCGTTCTTTATCTCGGCACTCGGCTACCTGGGTACGGCCTTTGTGGTGAGCCACATTGGCAACTATATCGATAAGAAGGTGAGGATCCTCCGATGAGCAAGCATTCCTCCCCTGCACTCACCATGCGCGATGCGCTCTACGAGGCTCCCGGCCCCAAGATGCGCGCCAAGATTCGCATCGGCACCGCCATCTCACTCGTCGCCGTGGCCGCGCTCGTCGCCCTGGTGCTGCAGCGTTTCTATGTGACCGGCCAGCTTTCGGTCCACTATTGGTATTTCTTTACGCACCTCACCACCTGGAAGTTCTTGCTTGCCGGCTTTGAGGGCACCGTTAAAGTCGCACTCACCGCTGGTGCCATCGCGCTGGTGCTGGGCTTAGCCCTTATGCTCGGCCGCACCAGCGACATTAAGCCGCTGCAGCTGGTCTGCCGCGTGCTCACCGACTTTTTCCGCGGCGTGCCGAGCCTGCTGTTCATCTACTTCTTCTTTTTGGTGCTGCCCCAGTACAAGATCGCGCTGCCGTCGTTTTGGATGCTCACGCTTCCCGTCGCGCTCGCTGCCGCCGGCGTACTCGCCGAAATCTTCCGCGCCGGCGTCAACGCCGTGCCGCGCGGCCAGGTCGAAGCCGCTCAGGCGCTCGGTCTCTCCAAGGCTAAAATCACCTTTAAAATCGTGTTACCGCAGGCGATTCGGTTTATCATTCCGTCGTTGATTTCGCAGCTTGTGGTCGTAGTCAAAGACACCACCGTCGCCTATGTGGTGAGCTACCCCGACCTCATGCAAAATGCCCGCGTGCTCATTACTAACTACGACGCCCTCGTGTCGGTCTACCTGGTAATCGCGGTCATCTATATCCTCATCAACGTCGCGATCAACAAGGCCGCTGTCTACGTTTCGCACAAGACCGGCGCGACCATCATCCGCTAACGCTTTACCATTTCAAGTCATAAGGAGCCGAGCACCATGGCACAGAGCACTTCTACTTCTGGCAACCAGCCGCTTATCGAGCTCAAGCACGTCGATAAGCACTATGGCGACCTGCACGTCCTCAACGACATCAATCTCTCGGTCGACCGCGGCGAGGTCGTCGTGGTGATTGGCCCCTCGGGGTCGGGCAAGTCGACCATGTGCCGCACCATCAACCGCTTGGAGACCATTGACTCGGGCGAAATCCTCATCGAGGGCGAGCCCCTGCCGCAGGAAGGCAAGGATCTTGCCCGCATGCGCGCCGAGTTGGGCATGGTGTTCCAACAGTTCAACCTGTTCGCACATATGACGGTGCTGCAGAACGTCATGCTGGGACCGGTCGACGTGCTGGGCGTGTCCAAGGAGGAGGCTCGTGAGCGCGCCATGGACCTGCTGAGCCGCGTGGGCGTGGCCGAGCAGGCCGACAAGGTGCCCACACAGCTTTCGGGCGGCCAGCAGCAGCGCGTGGCCATCGCCCGTTCACTTGCTATGCAGCCCAAGGCCATGCTCTTTGACGAGCCCACGAGCGCCCTTGACCCCGAAATGATCAACGAGGTGCTCGAGGTCATGGTCCGTCTGGCCCAGCAGGGCATGACGATGATCGTCATTACGCACGAGATGAACTTTGCCCGCCGCGTGGCCGATCGCGTCGTCTTTATGGCCGACGGCCAGATCGTGGAAACCGGCACGCCCGACGAGTTCTTCGACCATCCCCAGACCAAGCGTGCCCAGGACTTCCTCAACTCCATCAAGGGCCACTAAACCAATTGCCACGCGGGCGAATTCATCAGTAACGTTTGTCCCGCGCCACCCCTGTGCCATGTCCACCCGGATTCGAAAGCCACACCCATGATCGGAACCCGTACCTCATCGTCCTACACCCCGCACGTCGACGTTGCCCCCGCCGACCGTCCGCTCATCCTGGTGGCGCCGCGTTGGGAAGAGGCAAAGCCGTTTTTAAGCGAGACGCTCTCCCCCAACGAGGAAATCGCAAGCGTCTTTGTCGATGCCATCCTTGCCGCCGGCGGCCTGCCGCTGCAGATGTCCATCACCGAGGACATTGAGGTCATTCGCCATTACGTCGATATCGCCGACGGTATCGCTATTCCCGGCGGCCCGGACGTCAACCCCAAGCGCTGGGGCGATGATCGACCCTACGACCCCACCCTCTGCTGCGAGATCCGCGATAGCTTTGAGTTTAAGCTGGTCGACGAGGCACTCCGCGCCAAAAAGCCGCTCTTTACCACCTGTCGCGGCACGCAGCTGCTCAATGTCGCCACTGGCGGCACCCTGTGCATGGATGTGCCGAGCCTGGGTGCTCGCGAGGGCCGCACGCAGTGGCGCCACACCCACGTGCTCAACGACCCCGTGCATCCCGTCGAGGTCGTGCCGGGCTCGCTGCTGGAGCGCGCGGTTGGCGGGCACAGGCTGATCCAGACCAACTCGGCACATCACTGCTGCGTCGATCGTCTGGGCAAAAGCACGCGTTTGGTCGCCAAGGCAACCGACGGCGTTCCCGAGTGCATCGAGGTCGAAGGCCAACCCTTCTGCCTGGGCGTGCAATGGCACCCTGAGTACACGTGGAAGACGCTCGAGACCGACTTTAACCTGTGGAAGTCGTTTGTCGAGGCAGCGACAAAGGTTAAGCAGGCCCGTTAGTTCACGGACAGCACAACAGATAAGGGCGCCCCGCCGGCCACATGGTCCGACGGGGCGCCCTTTTACCTATATGTGGCCGGGGCACACAGCCCAAGGCTCGCAAGCCCTTATTCAGCCGCCTCGCGCAGGGCCGACATCGTAGCCGCATATTGCTGCTGCAGCGCATGCATTCCCTCACGAGCGCCGTCAACGGCATCGGCGCCGCGCAGCGCCTCGGTCACCACGACCGCTGGCTCGTACAGATTATCGAATCCCAGGTTCTGGCTCACGCCCTTGAGCGTGTGCGCTGCCATAAACGCACCTTCGGCGTCTCCTGCCGCCATGGCGGCCTCCAGCTTGTCCATGCTCTCGTCATCCAAAAACTTGAGGGCAAAGCGGGTAAGCATTTCCTCGCCCATCAGCCGAGCGCACGCGTCATCATAATTGGCGCCGATCTTCTCATACGCCTCACGCATGGAAATCATGGATTAAAACTCCTTTGGTCAAACTAAATCGTGGGAAACGCAACGACGTCGGCGGGGCGTGCCAACGTCTCGGCAATACGGTCTTGCACCTCGAGCAGGCAGTCGAGCAACAGCGGGTTAAAGGTGCCACACTTACCGTCCAGGATCATCTGGATCGCCTCCTTATGCGGGATGGCGTCCTTGTACACACGCACGCTCGTCAGCGCATCGTACACGTCGGCCACCGAAACCACCTGTGCGGCAATGGGAATTTCGTCGCCCTTAAGGCCATCGGGATAACCCCTGCCATCCCAGCGCTCGTGATGCCAACGCGCAATCTGGTACGCATATTCCATAAGCGCATTGCCGACGTGATGGCGGCTCAACTCAAGCAACATATCAGCGCCGATCGTGGTATGCGTCTTCATAATCTCGAACTCCTCGGGCGTAAGGCGCCCGGGTTTGTTGAGGATCGCATCGTCAATCGACATCTTGCCGATATCGTGCAGCGCCGAAGCCAGGGCAATCGTGGAGCGTTCCTCGTTGTCGAGGGAGATGGTGTCGCTACGCCGGACCAGACAGTCAAGCAGCAGCTCGGTCAGCTTTTCGATATTCGTAACGTGCCTGCCGCTCTCGCCATTGCGAAGTTCCATGACGCCGGCAAGCATGTCGATGAGCATGCGACTGTTCTTGACGCGCTCGTTGTACTGCTGGGACAGCAGGTTCGTCAGGCGGCGCTGTTTGGCATATAGGCGGATCGTGTTGCTTACACGGCGGCGCACGACACGGGAGTCAAACGGGCGGTTGATATAGTCCGAGGCGCCCAGCTCGTACGCGCGCAGAACCATATCATCGGAATCTTCGCTCGAAATCATGATGACAGGCAGATTGTCGATACCCGATCGGCGCGACAGATCGGCCAGCACCTCAAAGCCGCTTATGCCCGGCATGACAATATCCAGCAGCACGAGCGACAACTCATCGCCATAGCGGTCGACCATGTCGAGCGCCGTACGACCGTTATCGGCCTCGAGGATGCAATACTCGTCCTTGAGCATCTCGTTGAGAATGGCTCGGTTCATCTCGGAGTCATCGGCAATAAGCACCAAAGGCTTTTCGCTTTGGAAGGCCTCGATGGAATCGGCATCGGTCACGACCGTACCGGCTTTTGTCTTAGCGCGGCTCAGTAACTGGACAGCGCGGCCAACGCCCTCATCGACCGTCTCGCCATGAATGCGAACGCCACCAACACATGCCGTCAAGCTCACGTACTCATGGCCCGGAATAATCGTGGCATGAACGGCATCGGATACCTGATGCAGGCGACGGGTGAAGTCATCGGAGGGAATATTGGGCATGACGACCACAAACTTGTCGCAGCCATAGCGCACAAGCTCGTCAGTCGAACGAATTCCGCTTCGTATGGCTGTCGCCACAGCACCGAGCGCAAGGTCACCGGCATGACGGCCACACGTATCGTTGAAGACCTTAAAATCATCAAGGTCAATCACCGCAACGCCGGCCTTCATGCGGGCGCTACGGAGCTTTTCCTCGTAATATCGGCGATTGTGCACATTCGTCAGCACGTCGGTGTAGACAAGGTCCTCTTCTGCAGCCTCTTGCTCATCAATCGGACGCACCATCAACAAGACGTGAGGCTCGCCCTCGACCTTCAGAGGGCGCAGGCGAGCGCGGTACTCGGTACCATCATTGAGTAGCTGCTCCGACACCTCATCCGAATCTGCCAAGGCCTCAAGACTCGACTGACGCAGACAAGGGCAGCGATTGCCGGCGAGCAGGCAGTTAGGCTCGCTCTTAATCTGATCGGCCGACAGCAAACGCACCACGGGGTAGGTCTTCGCGACGCGGGCGACCTCGGCGGCAGCCTCCTCGTCGGTTAGATTGACCTCGTGATTATTGAGCATATGGGGCCCTTTCTATCGTTACGCACGGCAACGGTGCATATCAAATGGTACAAGGGTAACATCTAACAACTGCAGGCAAACGCGCGATTATCGTTACATTTTTATGACCTGGCAAACGGCGGTAATGGAGCCGCGGGCGCGCGGTTATGGGCGCATTCGTTAACAATGACGAAACGCTAACAGTCCCCCTCCCCGCAGGTCATCGAGCGTGCTAACGCTCCAAGATATCGCGAACGGCGTTTGCCGCCGTAACGGGACGATCGCGCAGACCGTTATGCGCGCCCGGGATCATCACAAGGGGGCAATTGAGATATTCGGCAGCCGCGCACGTGCCGGCCTCGCGGGGCGTATCGACCGAAAGCTCGCCCAAAAACACAGCCGACACCGCCTTTGACGCGCAGGCGCGCTCCCAGTCGGGAGCATATGTCATATTTGTTCCGTATTCATTGGCCATGAAGCAACGACCATTGCGCAGGGCATGTTTGGCTTCCGCCTTAGTCGTCCCAGGAGCCTCGGGGTCCAAGTCGCCGAGAGCTCCCAAGAAAAGCCGGAGCGCCCTTGAAACCTTTCCAGCCGCAATCATATCGAGCAAAACCGGAGCTGCGCCCATGCCGACGCCTTCGGCCGACACAGCCGGCTCGTGCAGAATCGCACGGGCGACGAGATGGGGTTCGGCGCGAAGAAGCTCCAGCGCCACCAACGTACCGGCGCTGTGCGCAAGCACATTTGTCGGAGCGCCGACGTGTTCGATCACGGCCTGCAGGTCGGCGGCCTGAGCGGCAAGATCATAGCTGCCGTCTGCCGCTTCGCTGCTGCTACCACAGCCGCGGCGGTCGTAGGCAATTACGCGGTAGTTGCGGCTGAGCTCACAAGCGATGCCGTCGAAAAATGTGCCGTCGACACAAGCGCCGTGCACGCACACCAAAGCAGGGGTATCAGGCGACACATCCGGGCCGGCATATTCGCGACAGGCAATCGTGGTGCCCGCATTCTCGACCGTAAAATCCATGTTGTGCCCCCATCATCAATGCCTATCCAGCTGCACGTCAGTACGGTTGGATGGACCCGCATTGCCTTACGACTTGTTAGCAGATTAACTGTACCCGACCCGAGACTTTCTATGGCACGGCATAATGAGCGACGTGAAAAAACGAAACTTGTAAAGCAAGAGCCCATACCTTGCTTTGGAGCCGATGCTATGCTTAGGCACAATTGTCTTGAGGAGCATAAGCCTATGTCTACGTTTTTGAATGCCAGCCCCATCTTTGGGCCCGTTCGCAGCCGTCGCCTTGGTCTCTCGCTCGGCGTCAACATGATGCCGGCCAGCGGTAAAATCTGCACGTTCGACTGCATTTACTGCGAAAACGGCCTCAACGCCGAGCGCCCCTGCCATGAGCCGTACAACACGGCCGCCGTGGTACTCGACGCGCTCGAGGCAAAGCTGCGCGAGATGGCAGCCGAGGGCGAGCTCCCCGATGTGATCACCTTCGCAGGCAACGGCGAGCCCACCGCCGCACCGGAGTTTCCGCAGGCCATTGCCGGCGCCGTCGCGCTGCGCGACGAGCTTGCCCCAAACTCCAAAATCGCCGTGCTCTCCAACGGCACGCGCGCCAACCGCCCCGAGGTGCACGACGCGCTCATGATGGTCGACGACAACATCCTCAAGCTCGATACGGTCGATCCGGCGTTTATCCAGCTGCTCGACCAGCCCGTTGGCCCCTATGACGTCGAGCACCAGATCGAGACGTTCGCAAGCTTTGACGGTCACGTTATTATCCAGACAATCTTTTTGACCGGCGAGTATCAGGGCAAGCTCATCGACAACACCAGCGAGGAGTACGTTGCCCCCTGGCTCGCGGCGCTTGAGCGTATTCGCCCACAAGAAGCGACCATCTACACGGTGGCGCGCGAGACACCGATCGCCGGCCTTGCAAAAGCAGCGCCCGAGGTGCTCGACGCCATTGCCGCGCGCGTGCGCGCCCTCGGTATTCCCTGCCAGGTGAGCTACTAGCGCGCAGCTGCTCTGAAGGTGGGCTATACTAGCTGCGGATGAAAGGAAGTTAGCCATGTATGACAAAGGACCCGTGCCT
The DNA here is from genome assembly GCA_900547285.1 of uncultured Collinsella sp. Classification (GTDB taxonomy): domain Bacteria; phylum Actinomycetota; class Coriobacteriia; order Coriobacteriales; family Coriobacteriaceae; genus Collinsella. Next base: position 1,387 of record URGF01000030.1, on the reverse strand, counting down.
GGCCGCAACGACGCTTGCTGGTGCGGCAGCGGCAAAAAATATAAGAAATGCCATAGCGCCTTTGATGAGCGCCTCGAGCGCCTGTGGGAAGAGGGCTGGGAGGTTCTGCCCCGCACGCTCTACAAGACGCCCGCCAATATCGAGGGCATCAAGCGCTCGGCCGCCATCAACGTGGGCGTGCTCGATTACGTAGGCGAGCACATCGCCGCTGGCATGACCACCAACCAAATCGACCAGATGATCTACGACTACACCGTCGAGCACGGTGGCACGCCGGCCGATCTCAACTACGAGGGCTATCCCAAAAGTGTGTGCACCTCGATCAATGACGTGGTCTGTCACGGTATCCCCTGCGATACGGACGTGCTACACGAGGGCGACATCATCAACGTGGACTGCTCCACGATTTTGGACGGCTACTTTAGCGACTCGAGCCGTATGTTCTGCATCGGTGAGGTCTCTGCCGAGCGCCAGCGCCTGGTCGACGTCACCCGCGCCAGCGTGGAGGCGGGTCTGGCGGCCGTCAAGCCATGGTTGCCGCTCTCCGTTATGGCCGAAGCCGTGCAAAAGACGGTCGAGGACGCCGGCTTTAGCGTGGTGCGCGAGTACGGCGGACACGGCATTGGCAAGGAGTTCCACGAGGACCCGTTTGTGGGCTTTACCACCGAGGCGCCCGATGTGGACACCATCATGGCCCCGGGCATGGTCTTTACCATCGAGCCCATGGTCAACGCCGGAGCGCCCGACATCAAGATCAGCAAGGGTGACGGTTGGTGCGTGCGCACCAAGGACGGCAGCGATTCGGCCCAGTGCGAGGTACAGCTCGTGGTGACCGAGGACGGCTACGAGCTGCTGAGTTGGTAGCTGTAGATGCGCCGGATGCTGACGGGCACGCTCGTCTTGCATCCGGCGTTTTTTTGAGCGTTTTGCCTGATAAAACCTGCCAAAATAAACCTGTCCCTTTTTGGCAGGTCGAGCGGAGAGGACTGCTTGTGAACATCCTGGTTTTGCTGCCCGTCAACGACCGCCATCGCGCAATTCTTGAGTCGAGCGCTCCGGGCGAGGACTTTATCTACACGAGCTCCGACGCCGCCACGCGCGAGCAGGTCGCCGATGCCGACGTGATCCTGGGCAACATCGACCCTGACATGCTCACGGCATGCGAGCATCTCCAGCTGTTGCAATTGCAGACCGCCGGCTATGACGACTACCTTGCCGCCGGCACCGTGCCGGCCGACGCCAAGCTGTCTTGCTCGATCGGCGCCTACGGTCAGGCCGTAAGCGAGCACATGTTTGCCATGGTCCTTTCCATGATGAAGCGCCTGCCCGGCTATCACGACTTGCAGCGCGAGCATCCCTGGGAGGATTTGGGGCCGGTTACCTCGCT
>URGF01000029.1 GCA_900547285.1 uncultured Collinsella sp. | reverse complement strand
CGCACGGAGAGCACATTAAGTGCTCTCCGGCTCGTGCGGAACTCGCGATCGATGTTGCCCCATACGCCCACCCAGGTCCTTAGATAACGTTGTTTGCGAACGTCGCCTTGCTCGTCCGCTTTTTGATCTGGAGAGCCGGGTGGGCTGAATACTTAGACATGGCAAGGGGCTCCCTCGTTGATGAGTGGGGGAGCCCCTTGTTGCTTTTTAGCTTGTTGTCCCAAACCCCGCGCCCCATCCCGGCGAGCGCTCGGGGATCGGTAGCTTACAGGTGGCTGATGATCAGTTCCATCTTGCCTTCGAGTTCGATCTGGTCCACGGTGCTCGGGGCCAGCAGGTGGCTGCCCTTGTGGACGGGGTCGCCGCAGACGGTGCCTTCGCCGTCGATGACCGACAAGCACATGAAGGGCCAGCGCTGCTCCAGGGTCTTGCTGCCGTCGACACGCACGCGGTCGACAGTGTAGCAGGGGTTGGACTCGAGTTCGGTCACGCCGTCAATTTCGGGCGCGGTCACCGTGCCGTCGGTCGGCGCCTGAACATCAAAATCGATGCAGTCGAGGCTCTGCTCAATATGCAGCGGGCGCAGCTTGCCGTCGGTGCCGGGGCGGTCGTAGTCGTACAGGCGATACGTCACGTCGCTCGACTGCTGCGTCTCCAAAATGAGCGTTCCGGTCTTGATGGCGTGCACGGTGCCGGAGTCAATCTGGAAAAAGTCGCCCTTGTGGATCGGCAGCACGTTGAGCATGTCGTCCCAGCGGCCGTCCTCGATCATCTGTGCGGCCTCGGCGCGGTCCTTGGCGCGCTGCCCGACGATGATCGTGGCGCCGGGCTCGCAGTCCAGCACGTACCAGCACTCGGTTTTGCCCAGGCTACCGTTCTCATGCTCGGCGGCGTACTCGTCGTTGGGATGAATCTGGATCGAAAGGTCGTCCTTGGCGTCCAGGATCTTAATGAGCAGCGGGAACTCTTTGCCCTCGCAGTTGCCAAAGAGCTCGCGGTGCTCGGCCCACAGCCACGACAGCGTGTGGCCGGCATACGGGCCCTCCGCAATCTGGCAGTCGCCGTTGGGGTGTGCCGAGATGGCCCAGCACTCACCGATGGGACCCTCGGGAATGTCGTAACCAAATACGGTTTCGAGCTGGCGGCCGCCCCAGATCTTCTCATGGAAGATCGGCGTCAGTTTAATTAAATCGGACATATTCATACCCCCATGGTGTTGTGCGGCCGCCCGCTCTAGACGAGCCATAACGAGCGCCCGCATGACTACAAAAACCTATGCCAACGTTACGTTGTGCAGCTCAAAGCGGTCGCCGACGTTGCGCGAAATCGAGTACTCAAAGGCGTTGCCGCTATCCAAAAAGCCAATCTGGTTGAGCTCGAGCAGGGGGGCGCCGGGTTTGGTGTCCAGGCGCTCGGCCTCTTCCTCGGTTGCCGCCACGGCACGGATGGTGCGGTGGAAGCTCGAAATTTTCAGCCCGCATTGCTCGCGGATAAAGCTATAGACCGATCCGTACAGGTCCTTCTTTTTAAGGCCCGGTATCAGCTCGAGAGGCATGTAGGTGTACTCGATAACGATGGGCTTCTCGTCGACCTGGCGCACGCGCACGATGTGATAGGCAAAGTCGTCCTCGGCAATTCCCAGCTGAGTAGCGACGTCCGCTGGTGGATTGACAATCGAGAAATCGTAGACCACCGAGGTTACCTTCTCCCCGCGGTGCTCATACGAAAAACCCTGGGCGCGGTCGTTCTTGCCCTGGAAAAACGCCTTGTCGGGAAGCCCCGCCGTGTCTTTAACGTAGGTGCCCGATCCGCGCCGGCTGGTAACAAGACCCTCTTCGGTGATCTGCTCGATAGCTCGTTTGACGGTGATTTTGGAAACGCTATAGAGCTCACAGAACTCAACGACGGTGGGTAGCTTGTCGCCCGGTTTAAGAGCGCCATCCTCGATGCTTCGACGGATATCTGCAGCTATCGCCTCGTATTTGGGAATCATGGAACCTCCTTTCCGACATATAAGAATACGCAAGTAAGTATAACCCACAACGAGGCACCCATATTACTTTTATATAAGAAGTCCGAGAAAGAAAAAACAAAAAGACGCTTTACTTTAGAAATTAGAGCGCTATAGTTGTACGCAACGAACGGAACCCTGCCGCCGGCAGGGCCGACCGTTTGGGGACGGTTTTGTTTTGGCGGGCTGGATATCTGGATAACCGGTGCGCGGGCGCACCGGATAACTTGCCAAAGCAAACCCGTCTCCAACCGAAAGCTCTAGACACGAAAGCGAGGACTTTGATGGCTCAGTATCAGCTGCCCCGTGACTTCTTCTTTGGCGCCGCTATGTCCGGCCCGCAGACTGAGGGTCAGTGGAACCAGGGCGGCAAGCTCGAGAACCTGTGGGATACCTGGTCCATCCAGGATCTGGATTCGTTCTATAACCGCGTTGGCTCTTATGCTGGCAATGACTTTATGGCTAAATACCAGGAGGACCTTCGCATTTTGAAGGACTTGGGCCTGGATACCTACCGCACCTCCATCCAGTGGAGTCGCCTGCTCGATGCTAACGGCAACCTCAATGAGGAGGGCGCCGCGTGGTATCACGAGCTGTTCCGTGCCTCTCGCGAGGCCGGCCTGGAGCCGTTCGTCAACCTGTACCACTTTGACATGCCCACCTACCTCTTTGACCGTGGTGGTTGGGAGAGCCGTGAGGTCGTCGAGGCGTACGCTCATTACGCCGACGTTGCCTTCCGCGAGTTTGGCCAGGAGATCAAGTACTGGTTCACCTTTAACGAGCCCATCGTCGAGCCCGAGCAGCGCTATCAGGAGGGCGTGTGGTACCCGCAGCTCCATGACTATAACCGCGCCCGCACCGTGCAGTATCACATCTCGCTGGCGCACGCGCTGGCCGTGGCCAACTATCGTAAGGCCTATGACGAGGGCGCTATTCGCGCCGATGCCAAGATCGGCATGATCAACTGCTTTACCCCGGTCTACACCAAGCAGAACCCCAGCGAGGCAGACCTCGAGGCCGTGCGTATGACCAGCGGCATCAACAATCGCTGGTGGCTCGACCTTATTACCAAGGGCGAGCTTCCCGCCGACGTGCTCGACAGCCTGGCCGAGGGCGGCGTTAAGCTCCCGTTCCGTGCCGGCGACCAAGAGATTCTCAAGCAGGGTGTTGTCGACTGGCTCGGCTGCAACTACTACCACCCCACGCGTGTTCAGGCGCCGGCGAGCAAGGTCGACCAGTACGGCCTGCCGCACTTTGCCGACGAGTACGTATGGCCCGACGCCGTTATGAACGAGAGCCGCGGCTGGGAAATCTACCCGCAGGGCCTCTACGACTTTGGCATGGACTGCGCTAAGAACTACCCCGATCTTGAGTGGTTTGTATCCGAGAACGGTATCGGCATCATGGACGAATACAAGAACCGTGACGCCGAAGGAACCATCCAGGATGACTACCGCGTCGACTTTGTGCGCCAGCACCTGGAGTGGGTCGCCAAGGCAATCGCCGAGGGCGCCAAATGCCGCGGATACCATTACTGGGCCGTCATCGATAACTGGTCTTGGGCCAATGCCTTTAAGAACCGTTACGGCTTTGTCGAGGTCGACCTCATGGACGGCTACAAGCGCCGCCTTAAGAAGTCGGCGGCCTGGCTCAAACAGGTCGCCACGACCCACGTGGTTGATTAGCGACCGGGCGAACGCCCAGACCGCGCGCCGCCGCGCGCAAAACATGGCACATCTGGTGGCAGAGGGCGACAGACCACCGTGCGCATAGGAAAAGGCCGGATTTGAAAGTTAGGAGCAATCATGGCCAGTGACAACGGAAAGAGCTTCCTCGACAAGTTTGCCGAGGTCTCTGCGAAGGTGGGAAACCAGGTTCACCTGCGTTCCCTGCGCGATGCCTTCGCGACCATCACGCCGCTCTATATCCTTGCGGGTATCGCGGTTCTTATTAACAACGTCGTGTTCCCCCTGTTCCCGCTCGATGCAGCGGGCCTTGCCAACCTTCAGACCTGGGGTTCGGCAATTACGCTGGGCACCCTCAACGTCTCTGCCATTATCTTGGCCGGATTGATTGGCTACAGCCTCGCTAAGAACGAGCGCTTCGATAACCCGCTTGCCTGCGTGGTCGTCGCCATCTCTGCTTTCGTCATCATGATGCCGCAGCAGATCACCGCCACGCTTGCCGCCACGAGCCCGCTGCTCACCGACAAGATCACCTCTGCCGAGGTCACGGGCGCCCTTTCGACTGCCAACACCGGCACCAACGGCCTGTTCGCGGCTATCATCATCGCCCTGCTCTCCGTCACGCTCTTCATTAAGATTTCCGGCGTCGAGAAGCTTAAGGTCAAGCTGGGCGAGGGTGTGCCTCCCGCGGTCTCCAACTCCTTTAACGTCATGATCCCGATGCTGCTCAACCTCTCGATCTTCGCCATTGCCGCGGCTCTGCTCGCCGTGTTTGCCGGCACCGATCTGTGCACCATCATCTCCACGTGCATTTCCAACCCGCTCAAGAGCATCATGAACGCCGGTCCGTGGGCTGTTATCCTCATCTACACTCTTGCGAACCTGCTGTTCTGCGTCGGCATTCACCAGTCCACCATCTCTGGCGCTACCGTCGAGCCGATCCTGACCATGCTCATCGTCGACAACATGGCTACCTTTGCCGCCGGCGGCACCATCCAGCCCGATCACTACATGAACATGCAGATCGTCAACAGCTTCGCCCTTATCGGCGGCTCGGGCTGCACCCTCATGCTCCTGCTCGATACCTTCCTGTTCTCTAAGAACAAGGCTTCCAAGACCGTTGCCAAGATGGCTATCGTTCCTGGCTTGTTTAACATCAACGAGCCGGTCATCTACGGTTACCCCGTCGTGTACAACCTGCCGCTCATGATTCCGTTCGTGCTTCTTCCCGACCTGTTCATCGGCATCACCTATGGCCTGACCTGCGCGGGCATCATCAGCCCCTGCATCGCCCAGGTGCCTTGGACCATGCCTCCCGTCATTAACGCCCTGCTTGCCACGGGCTTTGACTGGCGCGCCGGCGTGTGGCAGGCCCTCGAGCTTGTCATCGGCATGGCTGTCTACCTGCCTTTTATGAGGATCTCCGAGAAGGCCATCGCCAAGCAGGAGGCCCTTGCCGAGCAGAACGCCTAAACGGTTCGTTTTCCCTTCCACCGTTGCGGGCACCGGTACGCGGTGCCGATGCCCGCGGCTCTCCTCTTGTGTGAAGACGCAGGGGGTGGGTACAGTAGCCGCAAGGAATAAAACCAGTTGTCGTCTGCGCGCCGCGCAGTTATAAGGAGGAAACCATGAAGAAGATCATGCTCTGCTGCAATGCCGGTATGTCCACGAGCCTGCTGGTCCAGAAGATGCAGTCCGAGGTCGCAAGCCGTGGTCTGGACATCGAGGTCGAGGCCCGTCCTATGAACGAGGCTCACGATCACCTGGACGAGTGCGATATCTTGCTGCTCGGCCCGCAGATTGGCTACACCAAGGGCGATTTTGAGAAGGAGGCCGCTGGCCGCTTCCCGGTTGAGGTCATCAACATGGTCGACTACGGCCGCATGAACGCTGCTGGCATCATCGACCACTGCGTCAGCGTGATGGGCTAGGTGCAGCGCATGGAGGATATGAACGAGCTGCAGATGACCTGCTTCGAGATCATCAGTTTCGTCGGAACCGCCAAGAGCATGTACATCAATGCCGTGCAAAAGGCCAAGGAGGGCGATTTTGACGCCGCCGAGGAGCTTATTAAGCAGGGCGACGAGGCTTACAACGGTGGCCACGATGTCCATATGGGGCTCCTTAAAAAGGAGGCCAACGGCGAGCGTAACGGCGAGGCCCCGCTGATTCTGCTGCATGCCGAGGACCAGATGGCCGGCACCGAGACCATGCGCGTCATGGCGACGGAGCTCATCGAGGTCCACAAGCTGCTGCAGGCGCTTAAGGCCTAGTCGGCGTTATCGCCGCGATGGACCGCGGTCCAACAGACAACACAGTCCCTTTGACGGGCGCCGGGAGTCTCCGCCTCCCGGCGCCCTTATATTTGGCGAAGGCCCTGCGCGACCTTTTGAGCGGTCGTTTGCGTTTTCCCAGATAAAACCTGCCAAAACAAACCTGTCCCTTTTTGGCAGGTTTTTGTCTTGGGAGCGGTACCATACAGGCAATGTTTAAACGAGAAAGGTGGGCTCCCATGGAACCTAAGCAGTACTATATCGGCATCGACGTCGGCGGCACTTCGGTTAAGGAGGGCCTGTTCGACGAGGACGGCAACCTGCTTGCCAAGGCCAGCGTGCCCACGCCTCCCATCGTTGATGCTGCGGGCTTTGCCGCGGTGACCGAGGCTATCGACCAGGTGGTCGCCAAGGCGCAGATCCCGCGTGCCTTTGTGGCGGGCATTGGCCTGGCCGTTCCGTGCCCCATTCCGGCTTCGGGCGATGCCAAGGTCAAGGCCAACATTGCCATCAACCTGCCCGAGCTTAGGATCGCCATCCAGGAGCACTGCCCCGACGCGGTCGTTAAGTACGAGAACGATGCCAACGCCGCTGCCATGGGCGAGGCCTGGCTCGGTTCTGCCAAGGGCGTGCAGAACGTGGTGATGGTCACCATCGGTACCGGCGTGGGCGGCGGCGTTATCGTCAACGGCGACGTGGTGTCGGGCGTTGTGGGCGCCGGCGGCGAGATTGGCCACATGTGCCTGAACCCCGAAGAGGAGCGCACCTGCGGCTGCGGCGGCCATGGCCACCTGGAGCAGTATTCCAGCGCCACCGGCGTGGTGAGCAACTACCTTGCCGAGTGCAAGAAGGCAGGCGTCGAGCCCATCGAGCTCACCGGGCCTTCTGATTCCAAGGACGTGTTCCAGGCCTGCCGCGAGGGTGACAAGCTCGCGCTGGCAGCTGCCGATACCATGGCCGACTATCTCGGCCGCGCCCTGGCGCTTATTGCCAACGTGGTCGATCCCGAGATGTTCCTGATCGGCGGCGGTGCTTCCGCTTCGGCCGATGTCTACCTCGACAAGGTTCGCGAGCACTTTAAGCAGTACGCGCTTTCCGCCTCGCGCGAGACGCCCATTAAGGTCGCTTCGCTCGGCAACGACGCCGGCATCATCGGTGCCGCCTACGTAGCCCTGCGCGCCGCCGGCAAATAGCTGGTGCAAGGGGGCCAGGTTACTTTGCACCAACATGGTGCAAAAGGGACAGCCTTGGCCTCCATGCCTGCCCCAAAATATGCCGTGCTCCTTCCGTCTGCGAAGGCTCGGCATCGGCGTGCTACCATAGCTACGTCCAAGTACACATATCAAGTGGAGGATATCCATGGCAAACGTTCTTGTCTTTGGTCACCAGAACCCCGATAACGACGCCATCATGAGCGCCGTCGTCCTGTCCCAGCTGCTCAACCAGGTTGAGTATACCGGCAACACCTACGAGGCCTGCGCCCTTGGTCAGCTTCCGGCCGAGTCCGCCAAGCTGCTTGCCGACGCCGGCATTGCCGAGCCCCGCGTGATCGAGTCCGTCGAGGCCGGCCAGCTCGTCGTCCTCACCGACCACAACGAGTCCGCCCAGTCTGTCGCCGGCCTTAAGGACGCCACGGTCTTTGGCGTCGTCGATCATCACCGCATCGGCGATTTCGAGACCGCCGGCCCGCTGCACTACATCTGCCTGCCTTGGGGTTCCAGCTGCACCATCGTCACCAAGCTCGCCGGCGTGCTCGGCGTTGAGCTTTCCGACGTCCAGGCCAAGCTGCTGCTCTCGGCCATGATGACCGATACGCTCATGCTCAAGAGTCCCACCACCACCGATGTCGACCGCGCTGTCGCCGCCAAGCTCGGCGAGCAGGTGGGTGTCGACCCGGTCAAGTTTGGCATGGAGGTCTTCCTCACCCGTCCGTCCGGCTCCTTCACCGCAGCCGAGATGGTCGGCAACGACATCAAGATGTTCGAGCCCGCCGGCAAGAAGCTGCTCATCGGCCAGTACGAGACCGTCGACAAGAGTCGTGCTCTCGGCATGATCGACGAGATTCGCGAGGCCATGCGTGCCTACGCCGCCGAGAAGGGTGCCGATGGCATTGTCCTGTGCATCACCGACATCATGGAGGAGGGCTCGCAGGTCCTGCTCGAGGGCGAGACCGAGGCCGCTCAGAAGGGCCTGGGCATTGCCGACGAGCACGACGGCGTCTGGATGCCGGGTGTCCTCTCCCGTAAGAAGCAGGTCGCTGCCCCCATCATGGCCGCCTGCTAGGTTTAGTTGACCAAACGCCACGACCGGATCGCGGACGTCCCGCGCTCCGGTCGTTTTTTGTGCACGGCGCCGCGTCGTCTCTTGGACAGGCGTGCCCGTGCCGTTGAGCAAATAATGTTCAACCTGTGGTTCCGCTTTTCGGCCACGCCTGCGTGCTTGTCGTGCAGGGTAGGCTAGATGCAAGCGTAATACGTTAGAGCGCGGCACCGCCACTTGGGCGGGCCGTGCTTTTTTAAGACGGGAGCTTTCCCGTGAAAGGAGCCGCCCATGGCAGCAACTGAGCAGCTGTTCAACGTTCGTGAGCGCAAGCGCTTTGAACGTCACGACATCTGGGAGCGCATCGCCGAGAACGGTACGATTTCCGCCGCCGTCATGGTCTTCGCCGCCATCGCCGCCGTCATTTGCGCCAATACCGATGCCTACGAGGCCATCCATCACTTTTTGGAGACCCCGCTGTATGTGGGTCTGGGCAACCTTACGGCCGGTCTCACCGTTGAGCTTTTCGTCAACGACTTCCTCATGGCGATTTTCTTTTTGTTGGTGGGCATCGAGCTTAAGTACGAGATGACGGTCGGTGAGCTCAAGAATCCGCGTCAGGCCATGCTTCCCATGCTGGCGGCCGTGGGCGGCGTTGTCGTTCCCGCCTGCATCTACCTGATCTTTAACCATGCCGGCGCCCGCAACGGTTGGGCCATCCCCATGGCAACCGATATTGCCTTTGCGCTGGGCGTGCTGTCGCTTTTGGGCAATCGCGTGCCCAACGGCGTGCGCGTGTTCTTCTCGACGCTCGCCATCGCCGACGACCTCATCTCCATCGCCGCCATTGCCATCTTCTACGGTCAGAGCCCCAATCCGTTTTGGTTGGGCGCCGCCGCGCTTGTGACCTGCGCGCTCGTGTGGCTCAACAAGACGCAGCACTACCGCCTTGCCCCGTATTCGGTACTGGGTCTGCTGTTGTGGTTCTGCATGTTCAAGAGCGGCGTGCACGCTACGCTTGCTGGCGTCATCTTGGCCTTTACCATCCCGGCCAAGTGCGGTGTCAAGCTCGATAGCCTCACCGATTGGTTGGGCGAGTGCCTGCCGCTGCTCGATGACCGCTACGACGACGAGGCGCACATCCTGGGCCAGCATGACTTTACCGTCTCGACCACCAAGGTCGAGCGCGTCATGCACCGCGTGACCCCGCCGCTCATCCGCATGGAGCGTCTGATCTCCACGCCGGTCAACTTCGTGATCCTGCCGATCTTTGCGTTCGTAAACGCTCAGGTTCGCTTAGTGGGCGTGGACATGAGCACGCTGCTCACCGATCCGGTGACGCTCGGCGTGTACTTTGGCATGCTGCTGGGCAAGCCGATCGGCATCTTTGGTATGACGTTTGCCCTGGTTAAGCTTAAGGCCTGCGAGCTGCCGCACAATGTCAACTGGCACATGATTGCCGGCGTGGGCATTCTGGGCGGTATCGGCTTTACCATGTCGATTCTCATCAGCGGCCTTGCCTTCCCGACGGCCCAGTTTGAGGTTCTGGCTGCCAAGGCCGCTATTCTCGCCGGTTCGGTCACCGCAGCCGTGCTCGGCATGATCTACATGAGCGTGGTCTGCAAGCATCCCTCGCCCAAAGACGAGTAGGGGCACATACAAGTTTGAAAACGCTGCCTGTGAATACCATCACAGGCAGCGTTTTAGTCATTGGGGACGTTCTTAAATGACTAGGCTTATTCCACCGTTCCGTAGACGGCGCCCCAGCCGTGGGCGGCCAAGGCGGAGTTGAGCTGGTCGCAAAGTGACTGGCGGTCGTAGTAGCCGGGCGGCAAAAGATTCACGATCTCCATGAGGTCGGGCGCCAGGTCCAAGATTTCGGCCTGTACGATCAGATCCAGGCGGTCGATGGCGTGGCGGTCGTAAAACAGTCCGTCGACCAGGCGCTGCAAGTCGCCGAATTCCTCGGCCTGAAACGATCCGTACTCCATAGTGCCTCCTTGGGCGCCCCACGCCGGCATGCGCGGCGATTCGTAATTGATTGCGATGAACTTAATCTATCACGGCTTCATAACGTTGCGACGATGGCGGTCTATACTTAGACGAACTGCAACGTACCGCTTCGCGAAAGGTCGCACCCCATGCAGACGATCTACCAGAAGATGGAAACCACCGAACTCGATGCCGCCATCGAGGCGCTTAAAGCCGAGGTTGCCGAGGTCAAGGCCAAGGGCCTGGCGCTCGACATGGCGCGCGGCAAGCCGTCGCCCTCCCAGGTGAACATTTCTCGCCCCATGCTCGATATCCTCAATGCCGATGCCGATCTGCACGACGGCAATGTCGACTGCTCCAACTACGGTTGCTTCGAGGGCATTCCCTCGGCACGCAAGCTGGCGGGGGAGTTCCTGGGTTGTCCTGCCGAGCAGACGCTCGTACTGGGCTCATCGAGCCTGCTGATCGAGCACGATATCGCCGGTATGTTCTGGCGTTGCGGCTCGTGCGGCAGCGACCCTTGGGAGGCTTACGAGGCAGCGCACGACGGCAAGAAGGTCAAGTTCCTGTGCCCCGTTCCCGGCTACGATCGCCACTTTGGCATCACCGCCGACTTGGGCATCGAGAACGTCCCCGTCGCGATGACCGACAACGGCCCCGACATGGACGAGGTTGAGCGCCTGGTTGCCACCGACGACTCCATCAAGGGCATCTGGTGCGTGCCCAAGTATTCCAACCCCACGGGCATCACCTTTAGCGAGGACACTGTGCGTCGCCTGGTCGAGATGCCCACGGCCGCGCCCGATTTCCGCATCTTCTGGGACAACGCCTACTGCGTGCACGACCTGTACGACGAGACCGACGAGCTCGCCAACATCTTCGATCTTGCCCGCGCGGCGGGCACCGAGGACCGCGTGGTGGCCTTTGCCTCGACGTCCAAGATCACCTTCCCGGGTGCCGGCATCGGCTTTATCGGTGCGAGCCCCGCGGTCATCGCCGAGTTCTCCAAGCGCCTGAAGGCCGGTCTTATTAGCGCCGACAAGCTCAACCAGCTGCGTCACGTGCGTTTCCTTCCCACCATCGAGGCGGTCAAGGAGCACATGAAAAAGCATGCCGAGTTCCTGCGCCCGCGCTTTGAGGCCGTTGAGCGTAAACTCACCGAGGGCTTGGGCAACACGGGTTGCGCCACTTGGACTCATCCCCATGGCGGCTACTTTGTGAGTTTCGATGGCCCCGAGGGCTCGGCCCAGAAGGTCGCCGCGCTTTGTGCCGACCTGGGCGTCAAGCTCACGCCGGCTGGTGCCACCTGGCCTTATGGCAAGGATCCGCGCGACACCAACATCCGCATCGCGCCGAGCTATCCCACGGTCGAGGACCTGGAGGCCGCGCTCGATGTGCTGGTGCTGGCCGTCAAGCTCGTCGCTGCCGAGCTTGCGCGTTCCGAGCGCGCCTAACGCGTAGGACCCCGCAAGTCCGCGCCTAGTACTATCCGCACTTTCGATACGTAAAGGAGCGTATACATGGATTTGGGTATTTCCACCAACCCCACGCCAGAGCTCTACACCATTAAGGTGACCGGTGAGATCGATATCTCTAACGCCGATAGCCTGCGCAATGCCATCGACCTGGCGCTCGAGCAGCCCACTGAGGCCGTTGAGCTCGATTTTGCCCAGGTGAGCTACATCGATTCGACGGGCATTGGCGTGCTTGTGGGCGCCGCACACCACGCAGCTGATCATGGTAAGCGTTTTAGCTGCGTCAACGTGCAGCCCCCGGTGATGCGCGTGGTTCAGCTGTTGGGCGTCGACCAGGAGATTTCGATCACCGCTGCATAATCTTTGCCCCCAAAAGGGCGTGCCGTTTGGCATATGTTTGTGATGCGCTCGGACGTTTTGGCGTCCGGGCGCTATACTTGACCGAATGAATAGACGAGTTCCGGCCGAATGGCGCGGTGCGGGCTCGACTCACATCGAGCCTTGGAGGTATGTGTGTTTGGTATTGGAGAGGGTGAGCTCGCGATCATCGTGGTCTTCGGCTTTTTGCTGTTTGGCCCGGATAAGCTCCCGCAGATGGGCCGCACGATCGGCCGTGCTATCCGTCAGTTCCGCGAGACGCAGGAAAAGATGACGGCCGTTGTTCAGTCCGAGATTATCGATCCGGTGAGCGAGGCCGCGTCGGCCCCGGTCAAGCCCAAGAAGACTGCTGCGACCGACGACGATTCCGATGCGGACGAGGATGCCGCCGAGACGGCAGCGCCCGCCAAGAAGGAGACCTTTGCCGAGCGTCGCGCCCGTCTTGCTGCCGAGAAGGCCGCAAGCGAGGGCGCTGCTGAGGGCGAAGGCGCTGTTGATGAGGCCGAGGGTACAGAGCCTGCTGCTGCCGTCGAGCCCGAGCCTGCTGCAGAGCCCAAGCCCGAGCCGGCAGAGCCCACGACGGCTGACCTCTACGCCCGTCGTCCCCGCAAGCGCAAGGCCGTCGTCGACCAGCTCGCTCGCGAGCTCGAGGTCGAGGACGATGCCGAGGCTGCTGCCGCCGACGCCCCGAAGGGAGGCGATGAGTAATGCCGATCGGACCTGCGCGCATGCCGCTCTTCGATCACCTGGGAGAGCTCCGTCGCCGCCTGACCATCGTGGTCGTTTCGGTGTTTGCCGCCGCCATCGTGCTGTACTTTGCCACGCCCGTGGTGCTCGATATTCTTGAGGACCCCATCCGCTCCTTTGTGCCGGACGGTAAGTTTTACATCACCACCACGCTCGGCGGCTTTGGCCTGCGCTTCTCGCTTGCCATCAAGATGGCCGTGGTCATGTGCACGCCCATGATCATCTGGCAGATTCTGGCATTTTTCCTGCCGGCACTGCGCCCCAACGAGCGCAAGTGGGTTGTGCCCACGGTGCTCGCCTCGACGGTGCTGTTCTTCCTGGGTGCCATCTTCTGCTACTTCATCATCATCCCGGCGGGCTTTGAGTGGCTCATCGGCGAGACCTCGGCTGTCGCTACGGCGTTGCCCGATCTGGAGAACTACGTCAACATGGAGCTGCTCTTTATGATCGGCTTTGGTGTGGCGTTTGAGCTGCCGCTCATCATCTTCTACCTGTCCGTTTTCCACATCGTGTCCTATGCGGCCTTCCGCAGCGCCTGGCGCTACGTGTACGTAGGCCTGCTCGTGGGTTCGGCTGTGATTACGCCCGACGGCTCGCCCGTTACGCTGGGTCTCATGTATGGCGCCCTGCTCTCGCTCTACGAGATTTCGCTCGCCATCGCTCGCGTGGTCATTACCGCGCGCGAGGGCAAGGAGGGCCTGTTCGTGAGCCGTCTGGACCTGTTCTCGGACGACGAGGACGACGAGGAGTAAATCGGTATGCACGAGGTTGGCATTGTCAACGGCATACTCGATACAGTGATTCGCGCGGCGCGTGGGGCGGGGGCCTCGCGCGCCGTTTTGGTAACGCTTCGTATCGGGGATATGACCGAGGTCGTGCGCGAGGCACTCGACTTTGCGTGGGAGACGTTTCGCGATGAGGACCCGCTCACGCGCGGCTGCGAGCTTGCCGTGGAGGAGGTCCATCCACAAAGCGAGTGCCTGGACTGCGGCGAGGTCTTTGAGCACGACCGTTTCCATTGTCGCTGCCCCCAGTGTGGCGGCGCCAACGTGCGCCTGCTGCACGGCCGCGAGCTCGATATCGCAAGTATCGAAATCGAAACCCCCGACGATTAGCCCGCTAGCCATCTAATGATGGGGTATAAAGGGGCCAAAGTAAGGAGCGCTAAGTATGGCCGAGAAAACGATTGATATCGCGTCGCCGATCCTGTCGCGCAACGAGCGCCTGGCAGATCAGCTGCGTCAGCGATTTAATGAGGCAGGCACCTACGTGATCAATGTGCTGTCGAGCCCCGGCTCGGGTAAGACCACCACGATTCTGGGCACCAACGAGCGCCTGCGTGACAAAGCCGGCCTGCGCTGTGCCGTCATCGAGGGCGATATCGCCTCGGATGTCGATGCCATCACCATGAAGGAAGCCGGCATGCCCGCCATCCAGATCAACACGGGCGGCCTGTGCCACCTCGAGGGCAACATGATCATGGAGGCCGTCGACGCCTTCGACCAGGCTGTGGGTCTGGAGAACATCGACGTCATCTTTATCGAAAACGTGGGCAACCTGGTCTGCCCGGTCGACTTTGACCTGGGCGAGAACCTGTCCATCATGATTCTCTCGGTGCCCGAGGGCGACGACAAGCCCATCAAGTACCCGGGCATCTTCCAACACGCCGGCGCGCAGCTGCTCAACAAGGTCGACGTGGCTCCGGCTTTCGATTTTGACATGGATAGGTATACTAAGACACTCGATGACCTCAATCCGCAGGCGCCGCGGTTTGCCGTGAGCGCGCGCAAGGGCGAGGGCATGGATGCCTGGTGCGATTGGCTCATCGGGCAGATTGAGCAAGCAAGGGCGTAAGTCGGCCGCCATACGGGCGGGCGTAGCCGCAGAGATACGAGATAGGAGCCTCTTTTGAAGCTCATCATCGCCGAGAAAAACGACGCCGCGCGTCAGATTGCCGAGCGTCTGTCCACGGGCAAGCCCAAAAAGGACAAGGTGTACAACACCGCCATCTACCGTTTTGAGTGGAAGGGCGAGGAGTGCGTGACGATCGGCCTTGCCGGTCACATCCTTGCGCCCGATTTTTGCGACAGCGTGCTGTTCGATAAAAAGCTGGGCTGGTATTCGGTCACGGAGGACGGTGAGATGCTGCCGGCCGATATGCCCGATGGCTTGGCCCGCCCGCCGTACGACACCAAGCGCAAGCCGTTTCTTGCCGACGGCATCTCCATCAAGGGCTGGAAGCTCGAGAGTCTGCCCTATCTCACCTGGGCACCCGTCATTAAGCTGCCGGCCGAGAAGGAGCTCATCCGCTCGCTCAAGAACCTTGCCAAGAAGTCCGACAGCGTCATTATCGCCACGGACTTCGACCGCGAGGGCGAACTGATCGGTTCGGACGCCCTCAACAAAGTGCGCGAGGTTGCGCCTGACTTGCCGGTCGCCCGCGCCCAGTATTCTTCGTTTACCAAGGCCGAGATTACGCAGGCCTTCGATAATCTTGTCTCGCTCGACCAGAATCTGGCCGACGCTGGCGAGAGCCGCCAGCACATCGACCTCATCTGGGGCGCGGTGCTCACGCGTTACCTGACGCTCGCCAAGTTCGGCGGCTTTGGCAACGTGCGCTCCGCCGGCCGCGTGCAGACGCCGACGCTCGCCCTGGTGGTCGAGCGCGAGCGCGAGCGCATGGCGTTTGTGCCCGAGGACTATTGGCAGATTCGCGGCATGGGTGCCGCGCAGGGCGCTGCCGAGGACGATCGCTTTAAGATTGCCCACAAGACGGCACGTTTTACCGACAAAGATGCTGCCGAGACGGCGTACGGCCACGTCGACGGCGCTACGACGGCAACCGTCGCCGCGGTGACCAAGCGCTCCCGCAAGCAGCAGCCGCCCACGCCGTTTGCGACGACCTCGCTGCAGGCTGCCGCTGCGGCCGAGGGCATCTCGCCTGCGCGTACGATGCGAATCGCCGAGTCCCTCTACATGGCCGGTCTCATCAGCTACCCGCGTGTCGACAATACCGTGTACCCTGCGACGCTCGATCTGGGCGCCGTGGTGAGCGACCTGGCAAAGATCAACCCGGCGCTGGCGCCCGTGTGCAAAAAGGTGCTCGCCGGTCCCATGAAGCCCACGCGCGGCAAGGTCGAGACTACCGACCATCCGCCGATCTATCCCACGGGCGAGGGCGATCCGTCCACGCTCGACGGCGGCCAGCGCAAGCTCTACGACCTCATTGCCCGCCGCTTCCTGGCAACGCTCATGGGGCCCGCGACCATCGAGAACACCAAGCTCGAGCTCGACGTCAACGGCGAGCCGTTCGTGGCCTCGGGCGACGTGCTCGTGACTCCGGGCTTCCGCGAGGCGTATCCGTACGGACTCAAGCGCGATGAGCAGATGCCGCCGCTGGAGCAGGGTGATACGGTCGACGTGTTCGACATGAAGCTCGAGGCCAAGCAGACCGAGCCGCCCGCTCGCTACAGCCAGGGCAAGCTCGTGCAGGAGATGGAAAAGCGCGGCCTGGGCACCAAGTCCACGCGTGCGAGCATCATCGAGCGCCTGTATGCCGTGCGCTATCTCAAAAACGATCCCGTTGAGCCGAGCCAGCTGGGCATCGCCATCATCGACGCGCTGACGCAATTTGCCCCGCGCATCACGAGCCCCGATATGACCAGCGAGCTCGACGGCGATATGACCCGCGTCGAGCGCGGCGAGGATACCGAAGAACATGTCGTGACGCACTCGCGCGCGCTGCTGGCCGGCGTGCTCGACGAGCTGCTCAAGCACACGCAGGAGCTAGGTGACGCCATCAGCGACGCCGTCACGGCCGATGCACGCGTGGGCGCTTGCCCCAAGTGCGGCAAGGACCTGGTTATGAAGACGAGCGCCAAGACCCGTGGCAGCTTTATCGGCTGCATGGGTTGGCCCGACTGCGATGTGACCTATCCGGTGCCGAGCGGCGTCAAGGTGAGCCCGCTCGAGGGCGAGGCGGCCGTGTGCCCCGAGTGCGGCGCGCCGCGCATTAAGTGCCAGCCGTTCCGCCAGAAGGCCTTCGAGATTTGCGTGAACCCCACGTGCCCCACCAACTACGAGCCTGACCTTAAGGTGGGCGAGTGCAAGGTGTGCGCCGAGGCCGGACGCCATGGCGACCTGATCGCGCACAAGAGCGAGAAGAGCGGCAAGCGCTTTATCCGCTGCACCAACTACGATGACTGCGGCGTGAGCTATCCTCTGCCGGCGCGCGGTAAGCTCGAGGCGACGGGTGAGACCTGCCCCGAGTGCGGTGCTCCCATCGTGGTGGTCAACACGGCGCGCGGCCCGTGGCGTATCTGCGTCAACATGGACTGCCCGACCAAGGAGAAGAAGCCCGCCCGCGGCCGCAAGACTGCGACCAAGGCGATCACGGCGAAGAAGACGACGGCGGCCAAGAAGACGACGGCTAAGAAAGCCACTGCCGCCAAGAAGACGACCGCGAAGAAGTCGACTGCCAAGAAAGCAGCCGCCGACAAGTAACAGCGCAGCCGAAACATTGACCAAAACAAAAATGAGCGAGGATCCCGCGATCCTCGCTCATTTTCTAGGCAGTCATTGGGGACGTTCTTTAATGACTAGTCGTTTGAGAACGTCGCATGCGACTAGTTCACTTCGACGGGTTTGGCGTCGGGATAGCGCTCCTCAAAGTCTAGGCGGTACTTATTGTCATTGGTGCCCGCCACGTTGTCGCGCGACAGCGGCGCCACGATCTCATTCTTGTGGTCCGCAGGATTGGCGTATTTCAGGCTGATCTCCCAGGCATCACAGATTGCGTCGATGCGGTGATCTAGGTCGTCGTACAGGGCAACGATGTCCTTCCAAGAGCTGTAGTTCTTGGAGCTCGTCGGGACGTCCAGGTCCTCGACGATATCGTAGTACTGCTCGATGGTGTCTTCCGTGCGCTCGGCGACGTCGGCGAGATTTTGACGGGTGGTGCGATCTTCTTCCAGATAGTTGCCGTTGAAGTTCTGCGCGCAGCCACGGACCTGGCTGTCGAGATCTTCGAGCAAGTCGTAGTATTCGCTCAGGCGACGGTAGAGGTTCTGTTCGGAGAGCGTTGCTTCGCCGCCATCCTCGTCGTCATCGTCATCATCGTCGTACAGGCTGTTGGGATCGCCGAGAGGCTTTAGGTCATCGTCGTCGACATCATGGTGCAGCTTAGCTACCTCGGTAGTCGTCTGCGTGGCGGCGTTGTCGAAAGGCTTGATCACAAAGAAAACGACCAGGGCGATGATGATCGCCACCAGCACAACGATAACGGCGATAAGCGGCCCGGTGCCGCTCTTTTTGGGAGCGGGGGTCTGTGGCGAAGCGGGCGCGTATGCGGGAGCCTGCTGCTGTTGGGGCGAGCCGCTCGCGACGGGTATGCGCTGCGTGGTCTCGACGGTCGCGGGGCCTGCGGCGGGGTCGGGGCGATAGGCGAGGGGGTCGTCCGCCTTGGCTTGCGGCGCATCAAGGGAGCCGGTCTGCTCAAAAGCGGGCTGGCTATCGCTCGCGGCTGTTTGCTCAACGGGTGCACCGCACGAGGTGCAGAACTTGGCATCATCTGCAAGAAGCTTGCCGCACGAGGCGCAATACCGAGACATTGCCACTCCTTTCGCCACATTTCAATGCAATACGACGATTATACCCAGCATCCAAAATTCCCCATCATACGTTGCGGTGAAATAGGGACTGTTTGGCGGTCTCAGAGCTTCA
>URGF01000028.1 GCA_900547285.1 uncultured Collinsella sp. | reverse complement strand
CACGAAGTGCGCAGCGAGGCTTTTTGCATGCCCGAGGACGATTGGGGAACTAAGCCCTCATCCCTCCCCGGGATATGTAGCGAGTCGGAGTGCCCTTGCTGTTACTCTACTTTGCCCACAGAGTTGAGGTTGGTCATGCGGATCTTAACCAGCTCGGTGATCTCACGCATACCCTCCTTGGCCGGCTTCTTGGGGTCGAAGCAGGCAGGATTCTCGGCCATGTAGGCCATGAAGCCCTTGGTGTAGGCCTGACGCAGCTCGGTGGCGTAGTTGACCTTGCAGATGCCGTTCTTCACAGCCTCGGCAACCTGCTCATCGGGCACACCGGAGGTGCCGTGCAGAACCAACGGCACGTCGACGGCGTCGCGAATGGCCTTGACCACGGACTGCTCGATGTGAGGATCGCTCGTGTACACACCGTGGCTGGTGCCAACGCCAATTGCGAGGGAGGTGCAGCCGGTGCGCTCGACGAACTCCTTGGCCTCGGCAGGATCGGTGTAGGGGCTCTCGCCCTCAACCGCGGGACCGTCGTCCTCCTTGCCGCCAACCTTACCGAGCTCGGCCTCGACAGGCACGCCCATGGCGCGGCCAGCGTCGGCGACGGACTTGGTCAGGGCGATGTTGTCCTCGAAGGACTCGTGCGAGCCGTCGATCATGACGGAGGTGTAGCCCGTGCGGAAAGCCTGCATGCAGCGGTCATAGCCATCACCGTGGTCGAGGTGCAGGGCGACGGGCACGGAAGCGCGCTCGGCAGCGGCCTTGACCATGCCGTAGAAGTAATCCAGGCCAGCGGTCTTAATGGTGCCCGGGGTGGTCTGCATGATGACGGGGGACTTGGTCTCCTCGGCAGCGGCCAGAACGGCCATAACAAACTCGAGGTTCTCGACGTTGAACGCGCCGACGGCGTAGTGGCCGGCCTGAGCGTCCTTGAGCATCTTTTCGGTGGTAACAAGTGCCATGAGCGTTTGCTCCTCTCCCTCGCCCGCATCTGGACATCGGGCGTACGTGTCCGCAAGGCGTTTTACCTTGCGTTTTGCTGCGCTCATTGTATGAAATTCAGCGGCTTTGCACGTGCGAGATATTGAGCCCATGCAGGTCAATACAGTCGTTTTTGAAAAGTAAACGGAAGGAATTGGAGCCGAGCGGGCGTGTTCGATATTGAATTTTGGGCGTTCAGCGTCTTTCTTTTATAGAAAAGATAAGTAATCGAAAGGTGTTTTCTTACTCAAAAAGAAAATGAACGAAAATGGAGTCAACACAATTCCTGCAAATTTAGCCGAGAATGGAGCAACCATGGCCCAAGCTACCAACCGTGCATTTGCCGACGAACGACGTGCCGCCATCATGGAAATGCTCGAGCATAACGCCTCCGTGCAGGTGGCAGAAATCGCCCAGACCTTTGGCGTTTCCTCCGTCACTGCCCGCGCCGACCTGGACGCGCTCGCCGAGTCCGGTAAGCTACGCCGCACGCATGGCGGCGCCGTGTCGCTCCACAAACGCCTCACGGTCTCCACGCAGGATCGGCGCATCAACGTCAACGTCGCCGCCAAGCAGGCCATCGCTCAAAGCGCCATTGAACTCGTCAGCGACGGCGACACGTTGCTCGTCGACTCCGGCACCACGGCACTCGAGTTCGTCCGCCTGCTCGATCAGCGCGACGGCATCACCGTCATTACGGCCGATATCACCATCGCCGATTACATCGACGAGAGCATGCCCTCGGTCGATGTCGTCATGCTGGGCGGGGCACTGCGCAAAGGTCATCGCTATCTGTACGGCCCACTTACCATGCAGGCGCTCCAAATGGTCCACGCCGATCTTGCCGTCATGTGCCCTGGCGCTTTTGTTCCCGGCTGCGGCTTTACCACCGACTTTCCCCAGATGGCCGAAACCAAAACGACCATGATCGGCGCCGCCCGTCAAAGCGTGGCCCTCATGGACGCCAGCAAGGTTAACGGACGTGGCATGTCCCGCTTTGCCGAGCTCGTCGATGTCAACGCCATCGTCATGGACCGCGACCCCGACGATGCCGTTGCCACCTCTATCGCCGAAATCGCCGACAACACCCGCCCCAACCTCATCGTCGCCAGCGCGTAAACAAAAACCACCACAAAGGTGTCCCCTTTGTGGTGGTTTGCGCGTCAAAAGTGAAGTATTGCTACTTGGAAAGCTCGTCGGCGAGGGCCTCGATCTGAGCGCGCGAGGCGTCGTTGAGCGAGCCCAGGACGGTCACCTTGTTCTGCGCCAGGGTGATGTCCTTCATGCCCTCGAGCTCCTTGGTCATAACCTTGGCAGCTGCAGGCGCCCAGGAACCGGCCTCGACAAGCGCCACGGTACGGTTCTGGTAGGCATGCTCGGCAAGTGTGTGGATAAAGGTGCTCATGAACGGGAAGATCTCGCCCTGATAGGTGATGGAAGCGAGTACCAGACGGTCATAGCGGAACGCATCCTCAACGGCCTCGGCCATGTCGTCGCGAGCCAGGTCAAAAACGGAGACCTTCTGGCCGCGGGCCTCGAGCGCAGATGCGAGCTCATCGACGGCGGCCTTCAGGTGGCCGTAGACGCTCGCGTAGGCAATGGTGATTCCCTCGTCCTCGGGCTGATAGCTCGACCAGGTGTTGTAGGTGTCGAGGTAGTAGCCCAGGTTCTCGGTTAGCACGGGGCCATGGAGCGGACAGATAACCTGGATGTCCAGATCGGCGGCCTTCTTGAGCACGGCCTGCACGAACTTGCCGAACTTACCGACGATGCCAAAGTAGTAACGGCGCGCCTCGCAAGCCCACCCTTCCGGATCTTCGATGTCGTTGGCGCCAAACTTGCCAAAGCCGTCGGCACTAAAGAGCACCTTGTCGGTGGCCTCGTAAGAGAACAGCACCTCGGGCCAGTGCACGTTGGGGGCACCGACAAACGTTAGGCTGTGACCGCCCAGATCGAGCACGTCGCCCTCTTTGACGACCATCTTGCGCTCGGGATAATCGGTGCCAAAGTAGTTGACCATCATGCGGAAAGCGCCCATGCTGGCCACAATCTGCGCCTGGGGATAGCGCTCCATAAAGGCGGCGATGCCGGCGGAGTGATCGGGCTCCATATGGTGAACGACCAGGTAATCGGGCGTGCGACCGTCGAGCACGGCTTCGATGTTACCGAGCCACTCGTCGACAAAACCGCCGTCGACTGAATCGGCGACAGCGATCTTTTCGCCCAAGATAACGTAGCTGTTGTATGCCATACCGTTCTCGGACACATCGTACTGGCCCTCGAACAGGTCAATGTCGTGATCGTCGACGCCAACGTAGCGGATATCCTTGGTGATCTCCATCAGGCAAAGCCTCCTAGATAGACAAAAGAGCCCGTCTATCATAGCACTCGGCTGCATCCCAACAGCTATCTGCCGGCATCCTTACCGATTGTTATTGAAATGCGATAAATCGCCGTTTACCAGCACAAACTATGAGCGCGGTATCGCCGTGCTATGTCGAATGATGAGCTGGCCGGGAATACGAATGGCAACGGTTTTGCCCACCGTACCCGCCTCGGGAACCGCATGCTCAAACACCTCGCGCCCACGCTGATGCAAGTCGAATCGAACGGTCGTGAGCTCGTTGTGTGCTACAAAATCATCGAGCGAATCATCGACGCCCACCACGCTCACGTCCTCGGGCACGCGCAAGCCGCTATCGCGCAGCGCGGCGATGGCACCGTTTGCCATTTGGTCGTTTGCCGCGTAAATCGCCGTCATGGTGCGGTCGTGCTCGGCCAGATATCTGCCGGCCTCGTAACCGCTGTTGGCAGACCAATCGCCCTCGAGCGGCGCCTGCGGCTTAATGTGCTTACGCTCGAGTGCATCCTGCCAACCGGCGCGACGAAACTGCTCGTCGACCGAGAACGACGGGCCGCCAATATAGCGAATCTGATCGTGTCCCAGCTCAAACAGATGATTCATGAGCAGCAGCGAGCAGCCGTAATGATCGGAGTCGACCGTAGTCACCCGCGGGTGCGCATACATGGTAACGATAACCGTGCCGATACCCGGTAACGGATCAAACGTCTCAAAATCGGGCGCCATACGGCTCATGCCGATGATGATACCGTCCACGGGCAGCGCGGCCATACGACGCGTGGCCTCGGCAAGCGAGAATTCCTCGGTCTTGGACATCTCGACCAGCGTGATGGCGCAATTATGCTCGCGAGCAGCGCTGGCGATGCCGTCGATCATTGAGAGGTTGCCAAACTTGGTGACATCGTTGACACACAGACCGACCGAATGGTAACGGCCGTCGCGCAGCGAGCGACCGGCATAACTCGGACGGAAGCCGAGTTCTTGCATAGTGGCCTGCACGCGCTGACGTGTCTGCTCGTTAACGTTGGGCAAGCCGTTGGCGACGCGCGAAACCGTCTGCTGCGAAACGCCAGCAGCGCGGGCGACGTCGGCCATGGAGACCGGACGCGAACTGGTATCGTTGGACGGGCGCCTTGCCACAGGATCACCTTCACCCTTGCGAGATCTGAATAGCGTGCATGCCGGCCCGGGCAGAAATACACCCCGCGCCGAAGCCCGCTATCGTCGGACGCATGTTAACGTACTCTACTTTTTCTATCTGCATCTCTTCTGCTTTATAAGTCCATACGGCAGTACCGTTCACGGCTGCATTTCTACCGATTACCAGATTCTCAAAAAGTGACAAGCGATGTGTTATGAGTACGTTAACATAGCCCGTAACGTGCGGCATCGTGAACACGTGATTCATGCCGCTTCAAGTTGTTAACGTACTCATAACGACGCAAAACTCACCCGTGCGCGCCAAGGAAAGGACTCCCATGACCACCCCCGACGAAAAGACATTCGCCACGCTCACCAAGCTGTTTGAGGAGGAGTTTGGCCCCATCGGCGACCGCCAGGTGCTCTACGTGCACGCGCCCGGCCGCTCCGAGATCAGCGGCAATCACACCGATCACGAGGGCGGTCACGTTATCGCCGGCTCGCTCGATGTCGCCGTTGACGGCATCGCCGTGGCAACCGATTCCAACAAGATTCGCGTCGCCGACGAGGGCTATCCTACGTTTGAGATCACGCTAGACACGGTAGACATTCAGGAGTCCGAGAAGGGCACGTCCGCGAGCCTCGTCCGCGGCATGGCCCACGAAATCGCTGCTCTGGGCGTTGAGCCCCAGGGCTTCGACTTTGCCTTCACCTGCTCCGTCCCCTCGGGCGGTGGCCTTTCCAGCTCTGCTGCCGTCGAGGCCGCGTACGGCCGTGCCATGGAGACGCTCTGGGGCGCGCCCGCCATTGAACCCGTCGCACTCGCCCAGATGAGCCAGCGCACCGAGAACAACTACTACGGCAAGCCCTGCGGTCTGATGGACCAAGCTGCCGTGTGCCTGGGCGGCCTCGCCTACATGGACTTTGAGGACCAGGCTCAGCCTAAGACCCAGAAGCTCGAGCTCAACTTTGAGGATCACGGCTATGCGCTCGTGC
Organism: uncultured Collinsella sp.; assembly: GCA_900547285.1. Classification (GTDB taxonomy): domain Bacteria; phylum Actinomycetota; class Coriobacteriia; order Coriobacteriales; family Coriobacteriaceae; genus Collinsella. The sequence goes on along the minus strand of URGF01000028.1, from coordinate 13,380 downwards.
TCGTTAAAGTTGGCGCCGACCATGTGGCAGCCACCGACGACTACGCCGCTGTTCCGCGCGAGATGCAGGACGTCGCCGCCGAGTTTGGCAAGGCACGCCTGTGCGAGGTAAACGTGGCGGACTTTGACGCCAAGCTCCCCGAGCTGCGCGCCAAGCTGGGCGACCGCGCCTGCCTGCGCGCCGTTCATTACTGGTACGAGAACGGCCTGGTCGATAAGCGCTGGGCGGCCCTGAACGCCGGCGACATTGACCAGTTCCTGGTCCTGACGCGTGAGTCCGGCGCCAGCTCCGCCATGTACCTGCAGAATGTTGTTGCCAAACTGGGTGCCGAGCAGCCTTCCATGTACGCGCTTGCTCTTGCCGAGCATGTGCTCGACGGCCGTGGCGCCGTTCGTATCCACGGCGGCGGCTTTGGCGGTACCATCCAGGCCTTCGTGCCGCTCGAGCTGGTCGACACCTTCATTGCCAAGATGAACGGCTGGCTTGGCGAGGGCTCTGCCCGCCACTACGCGATTTCTGACAAGGGGGCTTACGCGGCATGGCTGTAATGACTGATGTGCGCGAGGCCGCGCAGAACCTGATCGAGTACGCCATCCACCGATCGATGATCGGCCAGGACGACCGGATCTGGGCATACAACACCATTTTGGAGTGCATCGGCGCCACGGGTCCCGCACTCGATATGGCCTGGGCGCTCCAGGTTGAGAAACTCTCGCTCTTGCACCCCAATACCCTGCCCGACTTTGATCTTGAAGGCACGCTTGCCGCGCTTTCCGAGGCCGCCGTTACCAACGGTGCCGCCGAGGACACGGCGTCAGGCCGCGACCGCATCGCCATGCGCATCATGGGTGCGCTCATGCCGAGGCCTTCGGTTGTAAACGAGGAATTCAACGGCCGTATGGGCGTCAACGAGCCCCGCGCCGCGACCGACTGGTTCTACGGTCTGTGCTGCGACGCCGGCTACGTGCGCCGTGCCGCCATCGCGCGCAACATCAAATGGAGCACCCCCACCAACTGGGGCGATCTTGAGATCACCATCAACCTCTCCAAGCCTGAGAAGGACCCACGCGATATCGCCGCGGCAGGTGCCGCCAAGAACACGGGCGAGAAGTATCCCGCCTGCCAGCTCTGCATCGAAAACGAGGGCTATCCCGGACGCTCCGCCGCAGCCGACGGCGGCGCTCACCCCGCTCGCCAAAACCTGCGCATTATCCCCATCCAGCTCAACGGCGAGCGCTGGGGCTTCCAGTACAGCCCGTACGCGTACTTTAACGAGCATTGCATTGCCATGAGCTCCGAGCATCGTCCGATGCACGTCGACCGCAAGGGCCTGACCTGCCTGCTCGACTTTGTGGACCTGTTCCCGCATTACTTCATCGGCTCCAACGCCGACCTGCCTATCGTGGGCGGCTCGATTCTGTCGCACGACCACTTCCAGGGCGGCGCGCACGAGTTCCCCATGATGCATGCCGCCGAGGTCTCGCAGTTTAGCGTGCCCGGCTTTGACCAGGTCAGCGGCGCCGTGTTGCAGTGGCCGCTTTCGGTGCTGCGTCTGCGCTCGCACGACCGTGCTCAGCTGCTCGACGCCGCCGAGAAGATTATCCTCGCCTGGCGCGAGTGGACCGATGAGTCCGTGGGCGTCATCGCGCACACAGCCGATGGCGTGGCGCACAACACCGTGACGCCCGTCATTCGCCGCGTAGACTCCCGCGGCAACGCCGGCGGCGAAATCTACGAGGCCTACCTGGCGCTTCGCTGCAACATCACGACCGACGAGCATCCGCTGGGCGTTTTCCACCCGCATGCCGAGTACCACCACATTAAGAAGGAGAACATCGGCCTGATTGAGGTCATGGGCCTGGCGATTTTGCCGCCGCGCTTGGTTCCCGAGCTCGGCGCTGTCCGCGAGCACCTGCTGGCGGCCAAGGCCGATGCCAGCTACGATCTCGCCGGTGCGCTCGAGGGCGATGATCTTTGCCGCAGCCACGCTGCATGGGCCGAGGACGTTTTTGCCCGCCGCGCCGACGAACTTACGGCCGACAACGCCATCGATATCCTGCACGAGGAGGTCGGCGTGGTGTTTGGCCACGTACTCGACAACGCCGGCGTCTTTAAGTGGGACGAAGCCGGCCGCGCCGCCCAACAGCGCTTTATCGACTCACTGTAATGATCCCCTGGGGACGAAGGAAAACGGATCATTTCGTCTTCAAGACAACGGCGCCCGCCGGCAACATTGCCAGCGGGCGCCGTTTTTGCGTGTAGCCATTGGGGACGCTCTTAAACGACCAGTCAAACAAGAACGTCCCCAACGACTAATGACTCGAGCGTGGAAAATCTCCCACTTTGAGCTCGTATGGGCACCAAAAGCAGGAGATTATCCACGCTCATTCTATTAGGAGTCACAACCGCTACAACTCTACGACCTCAACGTTGCTGTAGATCTCGTCCCAGCGGTCCATGACCAGATGGCCGGTCTTGGGATCCATGGCGTTGAGCTTACCGCAGGTATTGGCGGTCTTGAGCACCGTGACGTCGTCGGCACCAGCAGCAATGGCATGCGCAAAACCGGCGATGGTCGAGTCGCCGGAACCCGTTGCGTTCACAGCCGCAATCGCGGGCGTCTTGGCGCGGAACGCGCGACCTTCATGGAAGCCTACCGAACCGGCAGCGCCCATCGAAACGACAACCCAGGGAATACCGGCAAAACGGTCATCGGCGGCAAGCGCCTCGCGCAGGGCATCGACATCATCGGTCGTAAAGGACGTACCCAGCAGGCCGTTAATCTCGGTCAGGTTGGGCTTTACGAGCTCGGGCTTAGCGTCGGACTCCAGCGCTGCCTCCAGCGATGCACCCGAGGTGTCGAGCAGCACCTTGGCGCCCGCCTCCTCGGCGATCTTGACGAGCTCGGCATAGTAGCCGGCATCGACGCCACGCGGCAGCGAGCCCGAAAGCGTCACAACGTCCGCCTTCGCCGCAAGCTCGGCGAACTTGGCCGTAAAGGCCTCGAGCTCGGCCGGGGCGATTTGCGGGCCGCTCTCCAGCAGCTCGGTCTGATTACCCTCGTGCAGGATATTCAGGCAGATGCGCGTCTCACCGGCGATGGGCACAAAGTCGTTCTTGACGCCGTCGGCATCCATAAGCTCGGCCATATAGGCACCCATGTGGCCGCCGAGCAGACCGGTCGCGAGCACATCGTCGCCCAACTGCAGCAGCACACGGCTCACGTTGAGGCCCTTGCCGCCAGCGGTCTTTTCGGGCGTCACACGGTTAACATCGTCGATGACCAGCTTGTCGAGCTGATAGCGCGTATCAATCGACGGGTTCATGGTAACGGTCAGAATCATATTGAACTCCTGTTCCGGGGCGGCATGACCCACCCCAAACATACGATAGCTCGTTAAAGGATCTCGATCTCAAAGCCGCGGGTGACGGTCTCCCCCGGCTTGGCAACCAGGCAGCCACGCTTGTGCTCCAGAATATCGTCCTCGTCGGAGCAGGTAGACAGGCCACCCCACGGTTCCACGGCCACAAAGTCGCCCTCGGGCTTGCTCCACACAATCAGGTATGGCATATCGGGGAACGTCAGGCGCACGCCCTTGTCCTCGGTTTTCTTGGTCAGCGTAACCACGCGGCTCTCGAGCACGTCAAAGATGGTCTCCGCGAAGTCGAAGAGTTCGTGGGTCAGCGGCAGGTTCTGGTCGATCATAGGGTTCTTGCTGCGATGCTCAACATCAATCAAGCCCTTCGAGGGAACGGCAGTACAGAGCTCGGCGGCCTCACGCTGCTCAAAACGGAGCTCGTAATCGTCATAGGACTCGCCCTCGTCGAGCGGGCACTTAAAGCCGGGGTGACCACCCACAAAGAATGGCATATCCTCGGTGCCCTCATTGGTCACCTCGTACGACACGGCCACCTTTTCCGAATCGATCGTGTAGCGAGCAACGATCTTAAACGGATACGGGTACTGCTCAAGCAACTCGGCATGGTCGGCAGAGCTTAGGCTCAGCGCAACCATGTTGTCGCCCTGCTCCTCGAGCTTCCACTCCTGCTTGCGGGCAAAGCCGTGGCGGGCAAGCTTGACCTCGCGGCCACCCATGGTCATCGCACGGCCATCACGAAGGCCGCCGCAGATCGGGAAGCAAATGGGTGCCTGGCCCGACCAGACCGAAGGATCGCCCTGCCACAGGTACTCGCGACCGTTGGCTTTAATCGAAGTGAACGATCCGCCAGCCGTGCTCAGTGCCACACGAATAGAACCGTTATCAAGAACAAACTCCATAGGAGCCTTCCCTTTCTTACGACAGCCCGCCAAGTCAATAGGGCTGATAGAAAACCGGCCCGCGCCCCCTCACAGAAACGCGAGCCGTCAATTGAAAAGCTACAGAATGCCGGGTACCGCCAAAACGAAGCACACAAGCTCAGCAAGCAAAAGTTTTATCAGAGCAGCTCGCCCGCCAGATGGCTTCGCAGCGTCGGCCGGTCCGGCGTTCGGCAGAACGCCGGAACCCCTTAGTCGTGATACTCGCCGCGGTCCCACTTCTCGAGGAGCTCGTCAAAGAAGTGCGGGTCAGCCTGAGCCTCGGCGTCGGCCTTGTTGCAGGCATCGATCTTGGCGATCAGGGCGTCGTGCTCGGGAGTCTTCTCGTAGGGCTCCTCCAGGAAGGCAAGCATGATATCGGCCATCAGGAACTCGCCGGTGATCTTGCCGCCAAAGCCCACGATGTTGGCGTTGAGCTCGCGACGGGCATACAGGGCAGAGGTCATGTCGCGGACCAGGGCGCAACGGGCGCCGGGAACCTTGTTGACGGCGTTGGTGATGCCGATGCCGGTGCCGCACAGGGCCACGCCAAAGTCGGCCTTGCCGCTGGCAACGGCCTCGCCCACGGCCTTGCCGTAGATGGGATAGTGCGTACGGGTGTGGCTGTAGGTGCCGCAGTCGAGCACCTTGTAGCCAGCCTGCTCCAGGCGGTCGGCCAGATAGATCTTCTCGTCCGTAACGATATGGTCGCAACCGATTGCGATGGTCTTCTTCATCAGAACGTCCTTTCGTCTGAATTCACAAGTTGAGGTAGAAGTTCGAGTTCTCGGTGGCTCTCGTTAGGCCATCTTGTTGAGCATGTCGACACGGATCTGGTGACGGCCGCCGGCGTACTGTGCACGCAGGAACTCGCGGGCGATCTTCTTGGCGACCTCGGTGCCCACAACGCCCGGGCCCATGGTGACCATGCGCGAGCCGTTGTGCTCGCGGGTCATGTAGGCGGAACGCTCGTCGGAAATGTTGGCGACGACCATACCCTTAATCTTGACGGCGGCCATATAGGAGCCGACGCCGTACTTATCGAATGCGAAGCCCTGGGAATCCTTGTGCTCCAGCAGGTCCTTGGCAACGGCGGTCGCGGAATCGACAAAGTCCGCGGCAGGGGTCTCGGAATAGTCGACGACCTCGTGACCGTCGGCGATGAGCATCTCCTTGATGGACTCCTTCATCGACATACCGTCGGCATCGGAAGCGATTACAACCCTCATGACATCCTCCTTGAGAGATACGCAGGTGCGTAGTTTCTGTTTGGAAGTGTTGAATCGCGTTCAGGTCCGGGCATCTGAATGTGCGGTTCTTCACTGTTCATGTTTATTTGAACACATTCGAACAGTAACTGCAACAACTATTTGTTTATCTTTGTTCTTTTTTGAACAAATATCGTTCACGGATGATTGCTGACCGTTTGAGCCGGGCGCGGACGTAGCGATCATGTGTTCAACAAACAAAAGGGCGGCCAAGAACGTATCTCGGCCGCCCTTCGGCGGTATTCCCCGGTATATACAGCTGTTTTAGCTACTCGGACTGCCCACCCTTTTTGGCGTGCTTGGACGGAGCACTCAGAAAGCGGCCCGTCAAATAGTTCGCCGGGCCGGAAATATCGATCCCCAGCAGTACGTGTCCCAGCCACAGGAACGCCACGAGCACCAGCAGCGGGATAACGCACGAAGTCACGATCATCACGATGACGCCTTCGATGAGGTCGGTCACCTGCCGCACGATCTCATCGGTCATCTGCTTGGTGCCGCTGGTCACCGACGTAACAAGGCTCGATGCCCCATCAGTCAACTGCTCGAGCACGTTTTTGGACGCCGTGGTCTCGGATTTTTTCTTGTTCGATTTTGAGCTGGTCTCGGCTGACTTGTCCGTGGTGTCGGCCGCGTCCGCAGCGTCCGCAGCCTTTTGCTCAGCTTGCTCAATACTTACGCGATACGTTTCATCGACCTTTTGCGACACCCATACGCTCGCGGGCACGAGCGCCATGCCGATCACGGCAACCACCAGTACGCGTGTCGCCACACGGCGCAGGACAGTGCTCGTGCTCCAGCGCCCGTGAATGCCGAGCGACACCGCAAAGAGCACCAACGCAAACGGGATTAAGATGCCCAAGCCAACCGACCACAAAATGGTTAGCAGGTATTTCTCGAGGTAGAGCACGGCAAGCACGATACCAAGGTTGCCTGAAAGCTGCGCGAGCTGCTCGGCAACCGGCGTTCCCGTATCACCCGGCAGCGCGGTAATGCCCGCAGACAGCGCCACGCACGAGGTCGTGAGCGCCAGTACGTTACCCTTCTTTTGGTCGATGACCTCGATGGTGGAGTCCCAAGTTTTGGTATCGGCGAAATGCGGACGAGCTACAAAGCCCGACAGCAGCGCCAGTACCACGAGCGCAACGATAAAGCCAATCTGCAGCTTTTTGTTTGCGCACACGACATCGGACAGGCTGGGCTGCAGCTCTGTTACCGTCGTGTGCTCGGTTATCTGGACAGAACGCCCATGAGCCATCTCGTGCGCGTCTCTTTTTTGTATTGACCCGTTATCCGGCATTTGGATACCTCCTCAGTCCGGCGTTTAATGCGAAAGAAAGTATACCCACCGAGCAAAAATCGAACGGGAAGACGAACGGAGCGCACCAAGACTGTCCCCAATGACTAGTCATTTAAGAACGTCCCCAATGACTATCTCGGGATGAGTTGCGGGGAGGAGGACAGAAAAAGCCCTACCGCGGGTAGCGGCAGAGCTTTTGGAAGGGGACTTGGTTGTGAGGACTCGTTAGGCGAGCTTGGCCTCGAGCTCGGCAATGCGCTTGTAGGCATCGATGGTAAAGCGGGCCTGCTTCTCCAGGATCATAGTGGTCATGAGGGTATCCTGAGCGTGAGCCATGATGAAGGTCATCTCCATCTCGCCACCGCCGGCCTCCTGCGAAAGCAGCTTGGTCTGCGTGTCGTGGGCGCCGATAAGTGCATCGCTGGCATCCTTGTGCAGCTGTTCGGCCTTCTCAAAATCGCCCTCGCGAGCAGCATCGAGCGCTGCAAGCAGATCGGTCTGGGCGTCACCTGCGTATGCGACAATCTCGAATCCAACCATCGAGATTTCTTCTTTGGTTGCCATGTTGCGTTCCTTTCACATATGAACCAATGGAGAGCATCGCGTCCGGGCATACGCGTTGCGTTCTGTATGACAGAAACATTAACATTCAAACAAAAAAGAACAGCGCAAAACGTAATTTCAAGCTATGAACGGTCACTTTTCGCCCGTGAACGGTTTTTAAACCAATCTGAACAATATCGAACACAGTTAGTGACAACCCAAACAGGACCGCACCCTAACGCAAATCGCGCACCGTATCGCCCTCTACGAGCACACCGGGGATCAGCATGTGCTCCACGCCAGACGCACCCCCATCGGCGCCGGCAATCTTGTCGACCGCCCACATGCCGACGCGCTTGTTGTCAAAGCGCACCGTGGTCAGGCGACGGTCGGGCACGATATCGCCCAGGCTATCGTCAACACCCACCACGCTCACGTCCTGGGGCACGCACTTCCCGCGCGACTCGAGCCCACGGATGCAGCCGTAGGCCATGGCGTCGTTGGAGGCATAAATGGCCGTGCAGGTCGGATCATCCGCAAGCACCTGGCCGGCAGCATATCCACTCTGCGCCGTCCAGTCGCCGCGCACGAGCTGCGGGGGCTCAATGCCGTGCACACGCAATGTCTCACGCCAGCCTTCCTCGCGCCGCATGCCCGAAAGCGAGCGCTCGGGACACGAGATAAAGTGCACGGTCTTGTGTCCCTGCCCCAGCAAGTACTCGACCACTTGGCGTGAACAATCGAACTGATCGTTATCGACCGTCGAGCACAGCGGATGCTCCAGCATGGTAACGAGCACTGTCTGCATACCGGGCAGCGGTTCAAAGGTTCCAAAGTCCGCCGGCATGCGGTTCATGATTACAACCATACCGTCCACTGGCAGTGCACTCATACGCGATGATGCGCTCTCAAGGGTATAGGGGTGTCCGTCTACTTTAGTGAGGGTGATGGCATAGCCATGTTTGTCGGCCGCGGCGGCAAAGCCCTCCATACGGTCGAGGTTGCCGGTACCGGTAATGTTGAACATGGCGACGCCGACGGTCTTAAACTTGCCGCGGCGCAGCGATCGACCGGCAAAATTGGGGCGATACCCCAGCTCGCGCATGGCGGCACGCACGCGTTCCTTGGTCTCGGGGCGCACGCTGGGCGAATCGTGCACGGTGCGCGAGACCGTCTGCTCCGAGACGCCCGCGAGGCGCGCTACGTCTTTGACGGATACCGATTTTTTAACAGCGGCCATAGGTCGATCTTTCTATGTCAACGATGCCATTGGTGACACCCTACGCAGTCAAATGAAACGTCTTCAAGTATATCTAACGCCTCCCCCACCATACGCTCACCACCCAAAACCTACCGTTCACCGACATTTTTGCCTCCCCGAACGGCTTTTGTCGACCAAATGTTAACGTTGCCATTGCGCAAACACAGAGCCACCGGGCGGCTCAACCGTTTACGCGTAAGGAATCGACGGTTCGCAGGCACAGGAACCACCGGTTCGCGTCTTTTTTTGTATCGCAAAATGGCAACGTCAACATTTTGGCAACCGAACGCCAAAAGCTACCATCGTTGCAAACCCACCGACTCTTAGGAGCATTGCATGGAGCAACTCATCGCCATCATCGAAAAGGGCCAGCCCTTTTTCAACGCGATCGCCCGCAACAAGTATCTCAAGGCGATCCGCGACGGCTTTATCTCCGTCATCCCCATCATCATCTTCTCGTCCATCTTTTGCCTGGTAGCCTCGGTCCCCAACATCTGGGGTTTCTACTGGCCCGATGACATCAACAACGCCCTGTGGAAGTGCTACAACTACTCCATGGGCATCCTGGCCATCGCCTGCGCCGCCACCACGGCCAAGCACTTCGCCGACGCCCAGAACCGCGATCTGCCCAAGAACAACCAGATCAACTTCATCTCGTGCATGTGCGCGGCCATCATCGGCTTCTTGCTCCTTTCGAGCGACACCATCGCCACGGACGCCGCCAGCGGCTTCAACACCACCTACCTTGGTTCCAAAGGCCTGCTGACCGCCTTCATCGCTGCGTTTGTGACCGGCATCATCTACAAGTTCTTCATTAAGCGCAACATCACCGTCAAGATGCCCGAGCAGGTTCCGCCCAACATCTCGCAGACCTTTAAGGACATCATCCCCTTCTCCGTCTGCATCACCGTCTTTTGGGTCTTTGACATCGTCTTCCGCGCTGCCTTTGGCTTCTGCTTTGCCCAGGGCGTCATCCAGGTGTTCCAGCCCCTGTTCACCGCTGCCGACGGCTATATTGGCCTCGCTGTAATTTACGGCGCCATGAGCCTCTTCTGGTTCGTCGGCGTCCACGGCCCCTCAATCGTCGAGCCCGCCATCGCCGCCGCCCTCGTTGCCAACATGACCGACAACCTGGCTGCGTTCCAGGCTGGTCAGCACGCTTCTGCTGTCCTGACCCAGGGTGCCCAGTACTTCGTCGTCTGCATGGGCGGCACCGGCGCCACGCTCGTCCTGGTCTTTATGTTCTGCTTCCTGGCCAAGTCTCAGGAGATGCGCGCCGTCGGTAAGGCAGCTATCGTCCCCGTGTGCTTTGCCGTCAACGAGCCGCTGCTGTTCGCCGCGCCCATCGTGCTCAACCCCGTCTTCTTTGTCCCGTTTGTCTTTGCCCCGATCGCCAATATCTGGATCCTCAAGATCTTTATCGACTTCTTGGGCATGAACGGCTTTATGTACACCCTGCCCTGGACCGTCCCCGGCCCCATCGGCACCATCATGGGCCTGGGCTTCCAGCCGCTCGCCTTTGTGATGCTCGCCCTTATCCTGGTCGTCGACTTCGTTCTGTACTACCCGTTCTTCCGAGCCTATGACGCCCAGAAGTGCGCCGAGGAGGCCGAGATCTCCCAGGAGGAGCTTGCCGCCAAGAACGCCGAGAAGGCCGCCAAGCTTAACGATGCCTTCCAGGGCAAGGCCGATGCCAAGAGCGTTGCCGCCGGCGCCGGCGCCGAGGCCGTAAAGGCCGACGCCCCCGCCGCCTCCGCAGCACCCGCTGCCGAGGCAACGACCGCCAGCGACCTCAACGGCAAGCGCGTGCTCGTGCTCTGCCAGGGCGGCGGTACCTCGGGCCTGCTCGCCAACGCGCTGGCCAAGGCCGCCAAGGAGCGCGGCATCAATCTTGAGACCGCTGCCGAGGCCTATGGCAACCACGTTGACATGCTCCCCGAATTTGACCTGGTCGTCCTGGCCCCGCAGGCCGCCAGCTACCTGGCCGACCTGCAGAAAGACTGCGAGCGCGTGGGCAACAAGTGCGTCGCCTGCCGCGGTAAGCAGTACATCGAGCTCTCCCAGAACGGCGACAAGTCTCTCGCCTTCGTGAGTGAACAGCTTTCGAAGTAAGTAACGCTTAGGGCCAGCCGACCATCCATGACCGGCTGGTCCTTCGATTTAAACGATTGGATCATCATGTCCGTTAACCCTGCTAGCGTCACCAACCCGCCTGCGCAGTTTCCCGAGGACTTTGTCTTTGGCGGTGCTACCGCTGCCTACCAGGTAGAGGGTGAGACCCGCACTCACGGTAAGGGCAAGGTTGCCTGGGACGACTTCCTGGAGGCCCAGGGGCGCTTTTCCCCCGATCCCGCTTCGGACTTCTACAACCAGTACCCCGTCGATTTGGAGCTGTGCGAGGAGTTTGGCATCAACGGCATTCGCCTCTCCATCGCCTGGAGCCGCATCTTCCCCAACGGTATCGGTGAGATTAACCCCGAGGGTGTCCAGTTCTATCACGATCTCTTCGCCGAATGCCACAAGCACCACGTTGAGCCGTTTGTCACGCTGCATCACTTCGATACGCCGCTTCCCCTCTTTGAGAAGGGCGACTTCCTCAACCGCGAGACCATCGACGCCTTTGTGGACTTTGCCACCTTCTGCTTTAAGGAGTACGCCGACCAGGTAACCTACTGGTTCACCTTTAACGAGATCTGGGCCGACGCCTCCAACACCTACATTGAGGGCACCTTCCCCGGTGGCGTCAAGGCGCATCTGGCCGAGGCCTTCCAGTGCGAGCACAACATGATGCTCGCCCACGCCAAGGCCGTGCTGGCCTTCCACAACGGCGGCTTTAAGGGCAAGATCGGCGTCATTCAGTCGCTGGAGTTTAAGTATCCGCTCAACGAGAACGACCCCGCCGACATCAAAGCCGCCAACAACGAGCACGTGCTGCAGAACCAGTTTCTGCTCGACGCCACCTTCCGCGGCGACTATGCCCCCGACACCCTCGAGTGCGCCAACCGCCTGGCTGCCGTCTCAGGCGGCACCATCGAGATCCTGGACGAGGACCTCGAGATTATGCGCGAGGCCGCGCTCTACAACGACTACCTGGGCGTTAACAACTACCAGTGCCGCTTCTTGAAGGCTTACGATGGCGAGAACGACCTGCACCACAACGGTACGGGCGAGAAGGGCACCGGCCGCTGGCGCGTTAAGGGTATTGGCGAGCATGTGAACAAGCCTGGTATCCCCACCACCGACTGGGACTGGATCATCTATCCCGAGGGCCTGTTCGATCTGCTCGTCTACATTAAGCAGCGCTACCCCAACTACAAGCAGATCTTCATCACCGAGAACGGCATGGGCTACAAGGACCCCTACAAGGACGGTTTTGTGGACGACCAGCCGCGCATCGACTATATCGAGCAGCACCTGCGCTGGCTGCTTAAGGCCATGGAGGTGGGCGTCAACGTGGGCGGCTACTTCCTGTGGAGCCTGCAGGACCAGTTCTCCTGGACCAACGGCTACAACAAGCGCTACGGCTTCTTCTACGTAGACTTTGAAACCCAGAGGCGCACGCCCAAGGCAAGCGCCTACTGGTACAAGCACGTGGCGCAGACCCGTCGTCTGGACTAGTGGCTTGCGGCGAGCAAAATTGCTCCGCTCACATATCCTGTCCCCCATTTCTCAGCCGGGGGCGGCACGTCACACGGCGCGCCGCCCCCGGTCTTTTTGTTTTTGGGCTGGTCAGGAGCCGTTTGTCTCGATCTGTAACATCTAGCCGAGCTTTCCAGTCCTAACTGTTACAGATCGAGATAAACAGGGCGGGCCGGACCGAATTGTCTAAATCTGTAACACTAAAACCGGTTTTGGGCGTCTAGTTGTTACAGATCGAGATGAATGCACGGGGCAGTTCCCTCAATCTAAATCTGTAACAACTAGCGGGTTATTTCGCTCCTACCTGTTACAGATCGAGACAAACGGAATAGGCCGAGCCGAAAAATCTCGATCTGTAACATCTGACAGGGATTTTCGGTCCTAGCTGTTACAGATTAAGATGAACGAGCCGAGCACGTCTACGCCCGCAGGTCCTTTACGCTGGAACGCTCGACCAGCACGCCCGAAACGAGCGTACGGCTTCTGGAGCTCGGGGCTTCCAGACCTGCGACGACCTCGTTAAGCGCACGGATGCCCAGCTCGCGGTGGCGAAACTTCACAGACGTCAAAATCGAGTTGGGCATCGTCTTGTAAAGCTCGTCATCAAAGCCAATCACGGACACATCGTCGGGCACGTTCAGCCCCTTGTCGCGCAAGGCCATCATCACGCCATTCGCCATGCAGTCGTTGGCGGCCAGGACTGCCGTGCAGTCGGGTTTATCGGCAAGCACGAGGCCCGCGGCATACCCGCTATCCGCATTCCAATCGCCCCGCAGAGGCTCGGGCGGCTCAATGCCGCGCGCCTCGAGCGCCGCACGCCAGCCTTTCATACGACATTGGCTCGACAGTGACTCTTTTTTACCAGAAACGAAGTACACGTTCTTGTGCCCGTGATTCAAGAAGTACTCGCACGCCATGCGCGCGCCGCCCTCTTGGTCGTCACTGACGGTGGAGCAGGTAGGATGCTCCATCGGCGTGATAATCACCGTCTTGAGGTCCTTCGGTGCCTCAAACGTATCGAAATCATCGACCATCTGACGCAGGTTGAAAATCATGCCGTCGACGGGAAGCT
>URGF01000027.1 GCA_900547285.1 uncultured Collinsella sp. | reverse complement strand
ATGGGCGATATTTTGCTACGCACTTCGTGCTGCAAAATATCGCTCCCCCTGCGGAATGCGCCGGGAGGCAACACCGATTCGGGGCCTACGTCCACGTACTCCATGCGCCGTTCTCAAACATGTTCTGGGGGCTGATGCAAATTTGGTGGCTCGGCATTGCCGAGCCCTTATATAGCGAGGCCGGAGCTAAAGCTCCGGCCTCGCTCAATTTCCTATTAGATTAAGTGAGCGATCAAGGAATCTCACTCCCCTCTGCCGCGTTAACGCAGGGCCCGCCCTGGTGTTGCTTTTCAGAACATTCCGCAGGACGGAGGAAGCCCCGCAGCGCGCAGCGCGCAGCGGGGCTTCCGATATGTCCGAGGACGTTCTGAAAAGTAACACCAGGCGGGCCCGGACGAGAACAACCGACTACAGGTCGATGTGCGATTCCTTGATCGGGAACGGCTCCGCGAAGTGGCAGGCGCAGCAGTGGCCCGGGGCAACTTCCTTAAACTCAGGAAGCTTCTCGGAGCAGATGCCCTGCGCGATCGGGCAGCGCGTGTGGAAACGGCAGCCGGTCGGCGGATCCAGCGGCGACGGCGGGTCGCCAGCGAGGATGATGCGTTTGCGGGTCTTCTGGATATCCGGATCGGGCACCGGCACGGCAGACAGCAGCGACTGCGTGTACGGATGGTGAGGCTCGCTATAGAGCGTCTTCCAATCCGAAACCTCGACCATCTTACCCAGATACATAACGGCAACGCGATCGGAGATGTGCTGCACGACGGACAGGTCGTGGGCGATAAAGAGATACGCCGTACCAAACTTGTCCTGCAGTTCCTTAAGCAGGTTCAGAACCTGGGCCTGAATGGAAACATCCAGAGCGGATACCGGCTCGTCACAGATAATCAGCTTGGGCTTCAGCGCAAAAGCGCGGGCGATGCCGACACGCTGACGCTGGCCGCCCGAGAACTCATGCGGATAGCGGTTGATGTGCTCGGGGTTCAGACCGACGACATCCAGCAGCTCACGGACGCGCTCGATACGCTCTTCCTTGGTGCCCACACCATGAATGGTCATGGGCTCGGAGACGATCTCACCAATCGTCATACGAGGGTTGAGCGAAGCATAAGGATCCTGGAAGATAAACTGCATCTCACGACGCATGTCCTTGATCTCATGCTTGCTCATCTCGGCAACATCTTTGCCCTGGAAGAACACCTTACCTGCCGTCGGCTTGGTCAGACGCATGATGGTGCGGCCCGTGGTGGACTTACCGCAACCAGACTCGCCGACCAGGCCAAAGGTCTCGCCCGGATAAATCTCGAACGAAATGTCATTCACAGCAGAGACGACACGCTTAGAGAAGCGCTTGGCGAACATGCCGGACTCTGCGGGGAACTCCTTAGAAAGGTGCTCGACCTTCAGCAGCGGAGTGCGCTCGTTATTGTCTGCCATTTACGCCTCGCCTCCCTTCTTGGAATCTTTGCGCGTGCGGGACGTCTCGGGGGCGTTCTTGAGGAACTCGGGGTCACCGGAATAATGGCACGCAGAATAGTGACCGGACTCGGTGACAACGCGCTCGGGGCGCTGCTTGCGGCACTTGTCCGTCGCATAGGGGCAACGAGGAGAGAATACGCAGCCCTCAGGCAAGTTCATGAGCGAAGGCGGGTTGCCGTGAATCGGCGTCAGCGGCTTCTTCTCCTCGATGGCCTGCTCCGGGATGGAGCGGATAAGACCCCAGGTGTAGGGATGGCGGCTCTCGTAGAAGATTTCCTCAGCAGTACCGAACTCGACGGGACGGCCGGCGTACATAACCATGATCTTATCGGCCATATCGGCGACGACGCCCAAGTCATGGGTAATCATGATAATGGCGTTGCCGTTCTTCTGCTGCATCTCCTGCATGAGCTCGATAATCTGAGCCTGGATGGTAACGTCCAGAGCCGTCGTGGGCTCGTCGGCAATCAGAATATCGGGATCGCAGGCAAGAGCCATGGCAATCATGACACGCTGACGCATACCGCCGGAGAACTGGTGCGGATACTCGTTGACGCGCTTCTCGGGCTCGGGAATACCCACGAGGTCCAAGAGCTCGGTGGCGCGCTTGAGCGCCTCCTGCTTGGAGTAGCCACGATGCAGACGAAGGCCCTCGCCCACCTGCTTACCGATCTTATAGACCGGGTTAAGGGAGGTCATAGGATCCTGGAAGATCATCGCGATATCGTTACCGCGAATGTGCTGCATCTCTTCCTCGGTCATCTCAAGGATAGAACGACCGCGATAGCGAACGTCACCGCCCTCAATCTTTCCCGGAGGCATCGAGATAAGGCCCATGATGGTCATGGCGGTCACGGACTTACCCGAGCCGGACTCGCCGACGACGCCCAGGGTCTCGCCGCGATCGAGCGTGTAGGACACACCGTCGACAGCGCGAACCACGCCATCCTCGGTGTGGAAATACATCTTAAGGTCATCGACCTCGAGCAGATGCTGGCCCTCGGGAACCGGCTGGTCCTTCAGGTCCACATAGTTCTTGTTCTTCTTCATCCTTATGCGTCCTTCATCTTGACGTCGAGGGCGTCGCGCAGACCGTCACCCAGCAGGGTGAAGGCGAGCACCGTCGAGAGAATTGCCAGACCGGGCATGATCATCATCCAGGGAGCAGTCAGAAGATACTGCTGACCGTCCTGAATCATGGAGCCCCACGAAGGCGTAGGCGGAATAACGCCCATGCCGAGGAAGGACAGAGCGGACTCGGTCAAAATGGCACCACCAATGTTCATGGTCGCGTAGACCACGATGGAGGCGACGGAGTTCGGGAAGATGTGACGCACGACGATACGAGCATCGGATGCGCCCATCGCGCGCGCAGCGTCAACATAGTCGTTTTCCTTGACCGTCAGGATCGCGGATCGGAAGACGCGCGCAATCGAGGGCCAGCCGAGAATACCGATGGCGATAAAGACGTTCTGAAGACCACGGCCGATAACGGCGATCATGGCGACAACGAACAGCACGTACGGGAACGCCAGGAAGATATCCGCGAAGCGCATGATGATCGTATCCCAGATGCCGCCATAGAAACCGGCCAGGGCGCCCATGATCAGACCGATCACCGTGGAGATGGCGGTGGCCATAATACCGACAGAAAGCGAAACGCGCGCGCCGTAGATAACTCGGACGAGAATGTCGCGGCCAAGGGCGTCGGTACCAAACGGGTGCTCGGCACACGGAGCCAGCAGCGAAGTCTCGGCCATGGTCGTCGAGTCAGAAGCCGTCGGCGACCCGAGCCAGGGCTTAGCCCACAGGTCTGCGGTCAAGGCAACCAAAACGACGATGATAATCCAGCAGATACCGATAACGGCGAGCTTATTCTTGCGAAGACGCTTGAAAGCGTCGCCCCACAGCGTGCGGGACTTGGCGGGAGCAGATGCGGCCTTAGTGGCGGTAGCCTGCTCCTGAGACTGAGAATCAGTTTCCTGCATGAGACGTACCTCCCTTAGGCCTTATCCGACGGACCGCCGAGGCGGATACGCGGGTCGAGGAATGCATAGCTAATGTCGACGAGCAGGTTAATCACCATGACGACGACGACGATGAGCGTAACGCCGCCCATAACGATGGGCCAGTCACGCATGCTAATGGCGCGATAGACCTCATAGCCGATACCGGGCCAGTTAAAGACCGTCTCGGTCAGGATGGCGCCCGAAAGCATGCCACCAAAGTCGACACCAATATAGGTAACGACGGGGATGAGTGCATTCTTAAGCGCATGCTTGACGATGATCGCGCGATTGGAGAGACCCTTGGCCTTTGCCGTACGGATGTAATCCTGGTTCATGACGTCAAGCAGCTGCGAGCGCATAATGCGGGCGGCATAAGCGGTCGAAACCGAAGCCAGCGTAATGGTCGGAAGCACATAGTGCATCCAATCCTGATACTGAGAGCTGGAACCGCCGGCACCCGAGATCGGCATGGAGATTGCACCGCCCGTAGCGTCCTTGAGGATGACGCCAAAGAACAGCTGCAGCAACATACCGAGCCAGAAGGCCGGGACCGCAACGAGGATCGACGTGGTGAGCGTTACCAAAATATCCCAGAAGGAATAACGCTTTACCGCCGAAATGATACCCGCACCGATACCCATGATTGCCTCGAGCACGATGGCGCACGCGGCAAGTTTGACCGTATACGGATACTTCTGGGCAAAGATTTCCGTAACCGGCAGCTTGCGCTGATACGAATTGCCCAGATCGCCATGAAGCAGGCCGTTCATGTAATACAAGTAACGGTCCACGAGCGACGTTTGAACGGGGTCGCCGTTCTCGTCAAGGATCGCGTTGCCGTCCTCGTCCGACTGGACCAGGTGATAGCGGACGCGAAGCTGAAGCTCCACCTCGGGGGACAGAGCCTTGTCTCCACCGATCAGCTTGATCGGATCTCCCGGCACGATATTCTGAAGGGCGAACAGAATCAGCGTAACGCCCAAAAATACCGGGATGAACTGAAGCACACGTTTAACGATGTACTTACCCATACCACTCCCCTATCTAGGGATTAACCTAAATGGGATGCCGATCGCCAGACCGGCATCCCAAAATTACCATCAGCCAGTTTACCCCAGGTTAGGGAGAACTGTATGTTTCCCATGAGGTCTACGTAAATACTTGACCCTCACGGAAGCTGCAAACTCTTAGGCGAGCTCAGCGGTACCCAGCTCGGCGTGCTTCTGCGGATCGACATAGAGGTGCTTGATGCGATCGGAGCCAACGATGGTGTGCGTGTAGAACATCACCGGGATGACCGGGCAGTCGGCAGCGACCATTGCGTCGGCCTCCTGCATCTTAGCGACGCGCTCGTCGTCGTCAACCGTGGTACGAGCCTCGTCGACCTTGGCGTCGAACTCGGGGTTGTTGTAACCGGAACGGTTGTCGCCACCGAGGGAGTCGGAGTGGAACAGCGGATACAGGAAGTTGTCCATGATCGGGTAGTCGGCAATCCAACCCAGACGACCGAACTGATAGTTGAAGTTCTGATACTGCTCGAGCAGGGCAGACCACTCAGGGGTATCAGAAGTAGCGGTAACGCCCACCTTGGCGAGGTCGCCGATGATGGACTCCATGATCTCCTTGTGGCCACCGTCCTGGTTGTAGGAAAGGGTCACGTTAATGCCACGATCGCCGTTAGCGTCAGCGGGAGCAACCTTGTCGAGGTACTCGTTAGCCTTGTCGACGTCGTAGGCGCAGAACTCCCATGCGCCCTCCTTGTAGCCATCGATGCCCGGAGGAACAATGCCGTCGGCGGGGGTACGGGTACCCTTGAAGATGGTCTTGCAGATGGCCTCACGGTTGATGGCCAGGGAGATACCCCTGCGCAGGTCGGCGTTGTTGAACGGCTCGGCCGTGTTGTTGCAGGTCAGATAGTAGGTGGAAGGCTCGGAGCCAAGCAGCATGCGCTCGCCGTCGCCCATGGTGTAGCCGTCCTTGGACACGCCGCGATCCTTCTTGGCGGCATCGATCTGAGCAACGGGAACGTCGCAGACATCGAGGTTACCGGCCTGGAACTCCTTGTAGGCGGTCTCCATGTCCTTAATGACCTGGAAGTGGATGCCATCGATCTTGGCCTTGTCGCCATAGTAATCGTCGAACTTCTTGAGGTTGATCTCCTGACCATCCTCCCACTTGCCGTCCATCATGAACGGGCCGTTACCGACCGGTGCAAGATAGAAGCTCTTGGCATCGGACTCGGCGCACTCGGGAACCGGGGCCAGAGCCGGGTGAGAGGCGACGAAGGGGAAGTCGGCGTAAGCGGAAGACAGCTTAACGACGAGGGTCTCATCGTCGGGGCAGGTAACACCGCTGAGCTCGGTGGCGTTACCGGCAAGCAGGTCGTCATAGCCCTCGACCATGGAAAGGTGATAGGAGACCTCGGAAGGGCCGTACTCGGTAGCGATGGCCGACTTAGTGTTGACCAGACGCTCCCAACCGAGCTTGAACGACTTGGAGGTAACGTCGTCACCGTTGTGGAACTTGGCCTTCTTAATCTTGAAGGTGAACTCGGTGGCATCGTCGTTGGCCTCGAAGGACTCGCAAGCCAGCGGAACGATCTCGCCCTTCTCGGCGTCATAAGAGGTCAGAGCGTCAAAGAGCTGGTACTCGACCTGAGTGCCCTGGTCCTCCTGGACATTGTAGGGGTCAATGCAGACCGGGTTGTTGATGTAGAAGTTCAGCGTCGAACCGGACTCAGAACCGGAAGCGTCGCCGCCCTTCTTGCCGCATGCGGCAAGAAAAGCCATGGAGCTCGCAGCGAGGGTGCCGCCAACAAAGGCGCGACGACCCATAACGGGCTGGTGGAACATAGAATCAGCCATGCCATCCTCCTTATGAGATAGGACAAAGAAATGTTCAGTCGGACACATGTCGAGACAATCCGATCCGAACCATCAAAACGCCGCCCGCCGCTATGGCTGGTTATGCACAACAGGCCAACGTTTTGCAATACAGTAGCGCATTTTATGCACGATTTGGCGCTAATTCCGGTTAACGGTCGAGAATTTCTTTAGTTGGGCGAAGTATGTGGGGATATTTTGACTCTGTTACAAATATGTAAACAAAAAGGGTCCCGCACGTGCGGAACCCTTTTCAAGTATTTATGCGGCTCGTGTTTAGTAGCCCACGATGCCTTGCGGAAAGAAGAACATGCACAGCACGACGCACACGGCAAACACGACAGCCATGATGACGGTCAGGCGATCGAGGTTCTGCTCCATAACGCCTGTGGCAGAGCTGGAGTTATACAGCGAGCTAGCGATCATATCCGAAACGCCGGTGCCCTTACCGGAATGCATCAGGACGAGAATCGTCAGCGCCACGGCAGAGACAGCCCAAACGACAAACAGAAGAATCTGGAACGGACCCATAGATAAGCTCCTTAATAGAACAATTCAAACTCCAGTACTGTACCACAATCCCCAGCACTCCCCCACCCGCCATTTAGGTACGGGGTAGAAATGGCAGAAATATTAAAAAGGGGGTTGTCCGGTCGTGGACAACCCCCTTACTAGAAAACGGTATTTGTTTTCTCTTAGGCCTCGGCGGCGAGCACGCGACCCGTCATCTCGGCGGAAGGCTCAATACCAGCCATGGTGAGCATGGTCGGAGCGATATCGGAAAGACGGCCGTCCTCGATACCGGTGAGCTTGGCCTTCTCATCAACGATGATGAACGGCACACGGTTGGTGGTGTGAGCCGTGAACGGATGCTTGGAACCGTCGGAAGCAACGTCAAACATGTGGTCGGCGTTGCCGTGGTCGGCGGTGATCAGCGCAAAGCCGCCCTTGGCGAGAATCGCCGGGACAACCTTGGACAGGGCATCGTCAACAGCCTCGACGGCCTTAACGGCGGCGTCGAAGACACCGGTGTGACCAACCATGTCGCAGTTCGCGAAGTTCACGATGTAGAAATCAGCGCGATCCTCGTTGATGGCGGCGACAAGCTTCTCGGTAACCTCGGGAGCGCTCATCTCAGGCTGCAGATCGTAGGTAGCGACCTTGGGGGAAGCGACGAGCACGCGCTCCTCGCCCTCCTTGGGCTCCTCGATGCCGCCGTTGAGGAAGAACGTCACGTGGGCGTACTTCTCGGTCTCGGCGGTGTGCAGCTGCTTCAGGCCATTGGCGGCGATAACGTCGGCCAGAACGTTCTCGGGGAACGTCTTGGGGAAGGCGACCTCGACGTCAAACGTCGGGTCGTACTCGGTCATCGTCACAAAGTGCGAAAGCTTGATCTGCTCGCGCTCAAAGCCGTCGAACTCCTTGTCCGTGAACACGCGAGTCATCTGACGAGCGCGGTCGGGACGGAAGTTGAAGAAGATGGCCGCGTCGCCCTCGTGGATGCCCTCGTTGTGGGCAGCGAAGGGCTCGACGAACTCGTCGCCGCGCGGATCCTTCTCGTAGTAGGCCTTGATACCGGCAACAGGGTCGGTATCGGCATCGGATGCGTTGACCATGACGTCGTAGGCACGCTGGATGCGCTCCCAACGGTTGTCGCGGTCCATGGCCCAATAACGGCCCGAGACGGTGGCAACGCGAGCGTCGCAACCGGTCTCCTCGGAGATCTTGGCCAGGAAGGCGCAGAACTCACTCATGTAACCGGCACCGGACTGCGGGTCGACGTCGCGGCCGTCCATAAAGGCGTGGACGCGAACGGTCTTGACACCGTGCTCGGCAGCCATCTTGACCAGAGCCTCGACGTGGTTCATGTGAGAATGAACACCGCCAGGGCTCATAAGGCCCATGAGATGGAGAGTCTTGCCGTCAGCCTTGACATCGTCCATAGCCTTGACGAAAACCTCGTTCTTGGCGATGGAGCCGTCCTTGATGGCATTGTTGATGCGCGAAAGCTCCTGGAACACGATGCGGCCGGCACCGATGTTGAGGTGACCCACCTCGGAGTTGCCCATCTGGCCGTCGGGAAGGCCCACGTCCTCGCCCGAAGCACCGAGCGTGGTGTGAGGATACTTCTCGTACAGGCTATCGAGGAAGGGCGTCTTGGCAGCGGCGACGGCGTTCTCGCCATCGGCCGGAGCCAGGCCGCAGCCGTCCATGATAATCAGGAGTGCAGGAAGATGACGCTGTGCCATATGTCCTACTCGCCTGCCTTGACGACCATAGAGGCAAAGTCGGCAGCCTTGAGCGAAGCGCCGCCCACGAGGGCACCGTCGACGTCGGGCTTGGCGACGAGCTCGGCGATGTTGCCGGGCTTAGCGGAACCACCGTACAGGACGCGGATGCCGTCGGCGAGCTCCTCACCGAACATCTCCTTGAGGGTCTCACGGATAGCGCCGCAGACCTCCTGAGCGTCCTCGGCGGTAGCGGTCTTGCCGGTGCCGATGGCCCAGATGGGCTCGTAGGCGACAACGACCTGCTTGGGGCAGGTGATCTCAAGACCAGCAAGGCCAGCCTTGACCTGGTTCACGACGTGCTCGACATAGGTGCCAGCCTCGCGGACCTCGAGGGACTCGCCGCAGCAGAAGACGGGAACAAGACCGGCGGCAACGAGGGCCTTGGCCTTCTTGTTCTGATCCTCATCGGTCTCGTGGAAGTAATCACGACGCTCGGAGTGACCGATGATGCAGTAGGTGCAGCCAGCGGACTTGAGCATGTCGCAAGAGGACTCACCGGTGAAGGCACCCTTGGCCTCCCAGTACACGTTCTGTGCACCGAGGGCGATGGGGGCAGCCTGAATGCGGTCATGAACCGTGGTGATGTCGATGGTCGGAGGGCAGACGAGCACCTCGACGCCAGCCGGAACCTCGGGCAGAGCCTGAGCCAGCTCGTCGGCGAGCTTGGCGGCCTCGGCGACGTCGTTGTTCATCTTCCAGTTACCAGCGATAAGAAGGGTGCGATTAGGCATCGAGAAGCGCCTCCACTCCGGGCAGGGCCTTACCCTCGACGAGCTCCATGGAAGCGCCACCACCGGTGGAGATCCAGCTCATCTTGTCGGCCAGGTTGAACTTGTTGACAGCTGCGACAGAGTCGCCACCGCCGATGATCGAGGTGCAGTCGGCCTCGGCGACAGCCTCGGCGATAGCCTGGGTGCCGTGAGCGAAGTTATCAAACTCGAAGACGCCCATGGGGCCGTTCCAGAAGACAGTCTTGGCGCCCTTGACGGCCTCGGCGTAGAGCTCCTCGGTCTTAGGACCGATGTCCATGCCCTCACGATCGTCGGGGATAGCGTCGGAAGCGACAACCTCGGGGACAGCGTCCTCGCCAAAGTGATCGGCAACGCGGTTGTCGATGGGGAGCAGGATCTTGACGCCCTTCTCCTCGGCCTTCTTAAGCATCTCGCCGGCGCGCTCGACCCAATCCTCTTCCTTGAGGGACTGACCGACGGACAGGCCCTGAGCCAGGAAGAAGGTGTAGGCCATGCCGCCACCGATGATCAGGGTGTCAGCGGAGTCGATGAGGTGATCGAGAACGCCGATCTTGGAGGAAACCTTGGAACCGCCGACGATAGCGACGAAGGGGCGCTCGGGCTCGGCGAAGATGCCAGTCAGCGTGTCGACCTCCTTCTCGAGCAGGAAGCCGGCGACGGCAGGCAGGTAAGCGGCGGGGCCCACGACGGAACCCTGGGCGCGGTGAGCGGTGCCGAAGGCATCGAGAACGAAGACGTCACCATAGGAAGCGAGCTTCTTGGCGATCTCGGGATCGTTCTTCTTCTCACGCTTATCGAAGCGGACGTTCTCGAGAACGAGAACCTTGCCCGGCTCGACGGCAGCGACAGCCTCGGCAGCCTTCTCGCCGTAAGTGTCGGCGACAAAGGCAACGTCGAGACCAGAGAGCTCGGCGAGCTTCTTGGCGACGGGCTCGAGGGACAGCTCGGGCTGGAAGCCGGTGCCATCGGGACGGCCGAGGTGGCTCATGAGGATGACGCGAGCGTTGTGCTCAACGAGATAGTTGATGGTGGGCAGGGCAGCCTTGATACGGGTGGTGTCGCCAACGACGCCATCCTTGATAGGCACGTTGAAGTCAACGCGGACGAGAACGCGCTTGCCGTCGACATCGATGTCGCGGACGGTCTTCTTGGTAAAGGCCATGTTTGCTTCTACCTTTCGTACGTGTCTGCCTCCCATTACGGCAGACGATTTCCTATAAAAAGGGCGCGACCCTAGGGTGTAAGCCCTATGAGGCCGCGCCCTTCTTTAGACGCTCAACGAGCTATTCGCTAAAAGCTAAATTAAGCAACGAACTTCTCGAAGTACTTGATGGTGCGGACCATCTGAGAGGTGTAGGAGTTCTCGTTGTCGTACCAAGAGGTAACCTGAACGAGGGTCTGGCCGTTGCCGAGGTCAGAGCACATGGTCTGAGTGGCGTCGAAGATGGAGCCGTGGGTCTCGCCGATGATGTCGGTGGAGACGATGTCGTCCTCGTTGTAACCGAAGGTCTCGGAGATGGTGGCAGCGTAGGCCTTCATAGCGGCGTTGACCTCGTCGACGGTGACCTTCTTGTCAACGACAGCGTAGAGGTTGGTGATGGAGCCGGTCGGCGTCGGGACGCGCTGGGCGGCACCGATGAGCTTACCGTTGAGCTCGGGGAGAACCAGGCCGATAGCCTTGGCAGCACCGGTGGTGTTGGGGACGATGTTGACGGCGCAGGCGCGGCTACGACGCTTGTTGCCCTTGCGCTGCGGGCCGTCGAGCGGCATCTGGTCGCCGGTCCAGGCGTGAATGGTGGTCATGATGCCGGACACGATGGGAGCGAAGTCGTTCAGACCCTTGGCCATCGGGGCGAGGCAGTTGGTGGTGCAGGAAGCAGCGGAGATGATGTTGTCCTCAGCGGTCAGCGTCTCATGGTTGACGTTGTACACGATGGTGGGCAGATCGCTGCCGGCCGGAGCGGAGATGACGACCTTCTTGGCGCCAGCGTTGATGTGGGCCTGAGCCTTAGCCTTGCTGGTGTAGAAGCCGGTGCACTCGAGAACGACGTCGACGTCGAGGTCGCCCCAAGGCAGGTTGTTGGCGTCGGCCTCCTTGTAGATCTTGATCTCCTTGCCGTCAACGGTGATGGAATCCTCGCCAGCAACGACCTCGTGATCGCGAGCGTAGTTGCCCTGCGTGGAGTCGTACTTCAGCAGGTAAGCGAGCATATCGGGAGAGGTGAGGTCGTTGATAGCGACGATCTCGGAGCCCTCATGACCGAACATCTGACGGAAAGCCAGACGACCGATGCGACCGAAGCCGTTAATAGCAACCTTTACTGCCATTGTGTCTCCTTTCGTAAGGCCCCCGCGAGCTACAGCGCCCGCCGTTGAGGCCCACAAACTAACCACTCGCCTAATATACCTTTTTTTTGACTTGAATTTCACGAGAATGCTCGAAATTGAAAATCAAATTTACGTTAAAACGTTTTAAATAGTAAAACAGCAGTTCAATCCCTATATAAGCAGTTTCGCTCAACTACCTGTTTGCTTCAATGAGCTTTTCAAGCCTCAAAACTCGATGGTAGAGGGCCGACTTCGACAAGGGAGGGTCAGCCATCTCCCCCAGATCGCGCAGTGACAGATCAGGATAGCGCTCGCGCAGGTCGCAAAAGACCGCCAAGGCGTCCGGAAGCGTGTCGCGCAAACCCCGCTGTTCGAGCTCATCGATCAACGCAAGCTGATGCTGGGCGGCACCCGCACTTCTGGTCTGATTGGCCAGCTCGGCATTCACGCGACGGTTTACGTCGTTCTTAACCAATTTGACCGCGCGCGCTTCCTCGATCTCGGCAACGCTGCGCTTGGCGCCGACCAGCTTTAGAAGCTGCTCGATCTCCTCGGCGCTCTTAATGTAGACGGCAAAGGATCCGCGCCGCGCGTTAACGCGCGCATGGACCCCAATCTGCTCCAATAGATCGCAAAGCCCCCGGGCATACTGCTCGCCCTGCACCGCAATCTCCAAATGAAAATCGCCGCGTGGATCGGCCACGAAACCGCCGGCGATGAGCGCGCCGCGGATGTAGGCAAGCCTGCAGCAGGGACGGGCAACGATGTGCCGGGGAACACCAGCGACGAGCCCTCCCCTGCGGTCGAGAATGCCCAGCAGCACCAGAGCCTTGTCCAGGTCGGGCTGATCGGGCAGGGTAATGAGATAGTTACGGACCTTATGCAAGACCGATTTACGAACGGTGAATTCCGTTTTGAGCTTAAGGATGCGATGCGTCAGTGTGATCATCGTGCGCGCGACGGCACCCGTCTCGGTCGCGACCGTCAAACGATACCGCCCGGAGCCGGCCAGCGAAAGTGTACCGCTCACACGCGTCAGGGCGGCAAGCGTCGACAAGTCGCAGTATTCACATTCGGGTTCGCAGCGCGCAAGCTCGTCGCGCACCTCAGCGGTAAACGACATGCAGGCCTATGCCTTCGTGTTGGCGCGCGACAGGTCGCGGTGGGAGATGCTCACATGATACTGAGCGCCTTCCAGGTAACGGGCCGTGGCCTCGGCAATGGCAACGCTGCGGTGCTGGCCGCCCGTGCAGCCGATGGCGATAGAAAGCTGCGGCTTACCCTCCGCGATATAGCCCGGCATCACCGTATCGAGCAGCTGTGTCCAAGCCTTCCAAAACTCCTGCGTCTTGGGATGGTCCAGAACAAAATCGGAGACCTTTTTATCGAGACCGGTCATCGTGCGCATTTCGGGATCGTAGAACGGATTGGGCAGGAAGCGGACGTCGATCATAATGTCCGCCTCGACGGGCATGCCGTGCTTAAAGCCAAACGAGAACACGTGGACGTCCATGAGCTGCTGGTCGGACAGCTCGGAAAATGCCATACGTAGCTTGTTGCGCAGTGCAGAGGTGCGCAGACGGCTCGTGTCGATAATCATATCGGCTCGGTCACGCACGCCCTGCAGCTGAAGGCGCTCGCGCTGAATGGCATCGGCCGTAGTCTCCCCCGGCTTGGCAATGGGATGACGGCGGCGATTTTCGCTATAGCGACGAATCAGCACCTCGTCAGAAGCCTCAAGGAACACGATGTCGCAGCTCATCTCGCGCTCTTCGAGCGCGGCGACCGCATCGAGCAACTCGTCAAACAGTCCCTGGCTACGTAAATCGCAGGTGACGGCGAGATGCCTGCCCACGCCCGTATTGATGCCGACGAGCTCGGCAAGCTGGGCGATGAGACGCGGAGGCAGGTTATCGATGCAAAAATAGCCCATGTCCTCGAACACGTGCATGGCCTGTGTGCGGCCCGATCCGGACATTCCGGTGATGATGACGATATCGGGGATGCGCTCCGAGCGCTCCGCCGCATCCATGGCATCTCCCTTTTGCATGTGCTGCCTCCCGAAAACAAGCGCGGGACCCAGCAACCCGGATCCCGCGCGGTCAATTGCCTAAATTGAGTATACCGCCCCGAGCGGATACGAGGCCTGTCTTACGCCTCAAGCGCAGCCTTGAACCAACTCGTAATACTCGTGGGGTGCGTGATGGCGGTGCCGACGACAACGGCCCAGGCGCCAGCATCGATCGCAGCGCGAGCCTCCTCGGGCGTATGCACGCGACCCTCGCAAATGATGGGAAGGCCGGGGAATTCCTCAGTCGCCTGGCGCAGGAGCGGCAGATCGGGACCGTCGGCCATGGTGCAATCGATAGCGGCAACACCATGAGACAGCGTGGTGGACACCAGGTCGAAGCCCATGTCAACAGCACGACGAATATCCTCGATGGTAGCACAGTCGGCCATCAGGAGCACGCCCTCCTCGTGCAGCGGACGGAAAGTATCCTCGACCGACTTGCCGTCGGGACGCGGACGATCGGTGGCGTCGATCGCCACGATATCGGCACCCGCAGCAACGCAGGCGCGAGCGTGACGCAGCGTCGGCGTGATGTAAACGCCCTCGTGCCCATCCTTCCACAGGCCGATAACAGGAACCTCACAGCGACCCTTAATGGCGGCAATGTCGGCAAGGCCCTGGCAGCGAATGGCGGCGGCGCCGCCGAGCTCGCAAGCACGAGACATTTGAGCCATGGTCTCGGGCGTACGAAGCGGCTCGCCCATATACGCCTGAACGCTCACGACGAGCTTACCCTTCAGGGATTGAATCAAAGGATCGACGGTCATAAGGCTGCAACCTTTCTCAGAACAGCCTCCCGAGGCGTGTTGTCTCGGGAGGCTCCTACGGCAGATACGTTTACTTCAACGAGGCAAGAAGATGCTCAGCGGCACCGATGAGCGGAGCATCGCCCTCCAGAGAACCGATGAGGATCGGCGTGTCCTGAAGCGGATCGAGCGCCTGGCTGGCATAGCCCTCGTGCACCGAATCCTTCCACGTCTGCGAACGCCAATCGGGACCTTGGTGAATCACGCCGCCCGAAAGCACGATGACCTCAGGGTCCAGGATGTTAGCGAGCGAGCCCAAGCTGGCCCCCAGCGCAAAGCCGGCGTCATGGATGACCTCGGTCGCCTTTGCGTCGCCCGCACGGCACAGGTCGTTCACATCGCGACCGACCGAAGGACGGCTGGGGTCGACGCGACCAAAGCGCTCATCGTACATTCGACCAATGGAAGTGCCCGAAGCAACCGACTCCAGATGGCCGGAACGCCCGCAGGCGCAGGGAATGCCGGCGGCAGCCGAGCACTCGATGTGGCCCATATGGCCGGCAGCACCATGGAAACCCTGCATCACGCGGCCGTTCTCGACATATGCGCCGCCGATGCCCGTACCGATGCCAAGACACAAGACGGAGAACTTGCCCTTGCCGACGCCCCAGTGGGCCTCGCCCAGAGCATGAGCCTGCACGTCGCCTACAACGGCAACGGGAAGACCGAGGTCCTCGCGCAGGCGCGGCCCCAACTGAACGCCGGACCAGCCGGGCATGATCTCGTTGGCATACGCGATGGCGCCCGTCTTGGGATCGACGACGCCGGCGGCACCGATACCGACGCCAAGGACCTCGACATCGGGATTCGCCTCGAGAGCAGCCTTGATGGACGCCTCGATACGCTGGAAGACGGCCTCGCCGCCCTCCTGGGCCTCGGTAGGAACCTCGGCCTCAAAAACGGGATGGGGCACACTACCGTCAGCCGGGTACTCCATGATGGCAGTCGCGATCTTAGTTCCGCCGATATCGACAGAGCAGACGTACTTGTTCTCCATGTCGCTCTCCTTAGGAGATAAAAAACAACTACAGGAAATGAAGGCGGTGTTATCGCCGCAACTTAGTAAAGGTTTCCCAGGTGCCCGAGGTTGGGGTGAAAGTGGTCGGGCGTTGACCTAATGGGTCACGCCCGACCACTTGAGCCCCAAGATCGGGTGCCTGGGAAAGCTTTACAGGAGACCGTTGTCCTGAAGGACCTTCTTAATCGCCTCGACGTTCTCGCCGGTCATGGCCTTCACCGGGCGCGGCATGGTCGGGCTGTCGAAGATGCCCATGAGGTTCATAGCGGTCTTGAAGGCGCCGACGCCACCGGCATAGCCCTGGACGCCCGAGGTGACATCCCAGATGTGCGAAATCTCATTGAGGCGATCCTGCTCGGCCTTGACGGTAGCCCAGTCACCAGCCTGAGCGGCCTTCCACTGACGCACGTAGCCCTCGGGCTCAACGTTGGCGAGACCCGGGACGGAACCGTCGGCGCCACCGAGGTAGGCGCCGTCGACAACAACCTCGTGACCGGTGAGAATGCTCATCGGATGGCCGTTCTTCTCGTTCTCCTGAACGAGGTAGCGGAACGAGATGTCATCACCCGAGGAATCCTTGACGCCAGCAAGGACGCCCTCGGCGCCGAGCTTGGCAAGGAGCTTCCAGGGGAGCTTGGTGTGAACGCAGACGGGAATGTCATAGGCAAAGATGGGCAGGTCGAGCTCCTCGTGCAGGATGCGGAAGTGCTCCTCGACCTCGGTCATGCCCTGCAGGGCATAGAACGGGCAGGTGGCGACGAGGGCATCGGCGCCCAGCTCCTGGGCGACCTTGCCGTGCTCGATCATGCGCTCGGTCTCGGTGTCGATGATGCCGACCAGAACAGGCACGCGGTGGTCGACGATGCGCACGGCCTCGGCGACAATCTGGCGACGGCGCTCGTCGGTGGAGAAGACGACCTCGCCCGAGGATCCCAGGAAGAACAGGCCATCGACGCCGGCATCGATCATACGGTTGATGCTGCGCTCAAAGGAGGCAACGTCGAGCTGATGGTCTTCGGTATCGGGAACAACGACGGGAGGGATAACGCCGGTGAATTTCTGAGTTGCCACAAGAATCTCCTTAGTTGTCTGGCAGGCGGCCCTATGCCACCCACTCTTGTTGGCAGTGTCCAGGCCGTCTAGGCCAAAGAACACGGGTAGAACGTTTGGTTAAAAAAGTCGACGACTTCGTTTTCGAACGCATTGATGCGCTCGTGAGCGTATTTGGCATAAATGATATGCCTTCGGTCACACTCAAGACCGTTGAATACGGCAAACTGATCCTTGGGATCGCTCACGGTATCCATAAGCGATGTGCCCATGAGCACCGATCCGCGCACCCGAGACGACAGAGCCTCGAGGCCACCGGGGATTGGATTGGCAACCGCCGTGCAGGCAAGGCCCCGCTCGTCCAGAGCAGAAACCGCCAGCGCGACTCCGCCGCCAAGACCCTCGCCCCATGCAAAGATGCGGTCGGGGTCCATGCCATCAAGATTGCGCGCGACCTTCGCCAACGCGCAGCCCCAACGGACGCGCTCGACAAAAGCGGGCGAAGCAATCCCCCGCTGCAGGTCGCCCGCACCAGCAACATCGTCGTCCAGTGCAAGCACGGCATATCCCATGGCGGCAAATCTCGTCATGTGATGCCAGCCGCGCACAGGCCGATCGATGTCGTGGAACATCAGGCACAGCGGCACGCGCTCAGATACTCGGGCACGACCGACAGGCTCAATCAAACGAGCGTGAATCGCATCGTCACCGAGCTCAAAGGAGACCTCCGAGTAACGGGCGCAGGGGTTAACAAAGTCAATCGCCGTAATGGTCAGGCCTTGAATCTCAAGATTCGAAGCGCATGTCTCTAAATCAGAAACATCTGCTTGGACATCACCGCGCCAGCTTCGATATTCTGCGAGCCTTGACGAAACCGTTCCAGGAATTCCCACGAGCCCGGGGACAATCAGCTCATTGACATTGCTCTCGCACTTAGGCATGAGCCTCCCCTCCCTTGCAGAAAAACGGAATGATCAGATCGTCAAAATCCTGAATCTCCTCGTGGCCAAAGCCTTCAAAGAACTCATGACGCTTTTCACAGGTCAGGTTGTTGTAGACCGCAAACTGCGTCGCCGGAGGACAGACGATATCGGCTGTGCCCGTGCCAAACAGCACGGGGCATTTGACCATAGGGGCAAAGTTCTTGGAATCGAAGTACGCCAGCTTGGCATAGGCTTCGTCAATACGAGTCGAGTCCTCGTCAAACCAGCGAGACCAATAGCGCAGGCCCTCGTAGGCGATGTCGTCGGCATCCAAATCCCAGACCAGGCGGAAATCTGACAGGAAGGGATAGAGGATGGCGGCACGATTGATAAGCTCGCTGTTAAGCGCACAGGTCGCAATGCCCAAACCGCCGCCCTGCGACGCGCCGTTCACAAACACACGCGCAAGATCGATGCCCTCGAGCTCGCGAACAATACGGCACAGGATGCGAATATCTTGGTGCAAGCGGACATAGTAGAGGTTGGCCGGGTCGCCGTCGATACCGGCGACGATATGACCGGCAACCGTTGTGCCCTCAAATCCACCAATGTCCTCGGAGGAGCCACCCTGGCCGGGGCAGTCGAGGGCGATGAGTGCCATGCCCATGCCCGCAAACGACGCCTGCTCAAACCAGCTGCGGCTTGCGCCCGGATACCCATGGAACTGAAGTACCAATGGCACGGGCTCGTCCGAGACGGGTTTAAGGTACTTGGCATGAAGGCGCGCGCCACACATGCCGGTATACCAGAGGTCGAAAAGCTGGCAGGTCGCGGCATCGGCGACCGATGCCGTCTCGATCGCATAGTCAAGCCCGACGGCGTCGGCCTCGACCATGCGATCCTTCCAAAAGAGATCGAAATCTGATGGACGGGGCATGGCGCCTCGATATTCATCAAATTGATGTTGTAGCTCCTGAGCACTTGGCATGGCTCGTGAACCCAACCTTTCGAAATCGCAACGGAGGTGCGCCCGGCAAGGGAACCGGGCGCACGGGAGGGAAAGCGAGGCTACTCGCCGAGCTTGGGATGCAGCAGCGACGGCGCAGCGCCGAGCAGCATCTTGGTGTAGGGGTCCTGGGGGTGCTGGAAGACCTGCTTGGCCTCGCCCTGCTCGACGATCTTGCCGCCATTCATAACGATGATGTCGTCAGAGATATAGCGGACCGTCTGGATGTCATGGCTGATGAACACCATGGCCAGGCCGAGCTCCTTCTTAAGGTCGGTCAGCAGGTTCAGAATCTGCGCGCGGACTGAAACGTCCAGAGCCGAGGTGGGCTCGTCGGCGATGATGGCATCGGGGTTCAGCGACAGGGCACGGGCAATTGCGACGCGCTGGCGCTGGCCGCCCGAAAGCTGGCCGGGAAGAACCTCGGCAGCGGAGCTGGGCAGACCGGTGAGCTCCAAGAGTTCCTTGACGCGCTTCTCCTGCTCGGCCTCGGTACCCAGGTTGTGGACGCGCATGGGGTCGAGCAGCTGCTCGCGAACGACCATGCGGGGGTTGAGCGCCGTGGCCGGGTTCTGGAACACGACCGAGATGACGCGACCCATGTGGCGACGGTCCTCGGCGGTACGTTTGGTAACGTCCTTGCCCTTAAAGTAGACCTTGCCGCTCGTGGGGGCCTGCAGGCCGCACATGACGTTAGCGGTGGTGGACTTACCGCAACCGGACTCGCCGACGATGC
>URGF01000026.1 GCA_900547285.1 uncultured Collinsella sp. | reverse complement strand
ACGCTCTTCCGATCTAGTCACGATGGTCGCCAACTCCAGCCCGCGCTATGATCTGCACTTGATGAACGCTATCGGCGCCTCGGTTACCTGCAGCAATGGCTTTGTGTACGCCTTCAACATCCTCATTCAGATGGGTGCCCTGCCGCAGGTCACGTACTTTGAATCGCCGCGTCGCGATACCTTCGACAGCCTTGAGGCAGGCGTGGCGGACTTTTCCCGCATGCTTGAGCATGGCAACGAGGATAAGGTCGACCGTCTGCGCGACTACATCGCCCAACACATGATCGAAAACCCCCATGCCGGCGAGCCGGGCTCCAAGGGCGTGCCGCAGGGGCGCTATATGCTCGACCATATCCGTAAGGTTCGCTGGGCGTTTATTGCATGGGAACCGGTCTCTGAATCCCGCTCGTAGCCCGTTCACAGCCCGCACTGCCCATCACCTCGGCATCCGCATTCTTTTTGAACTGGGCAAACGCGCTCCACACCGCGCCGTTCCTGCGCTATCGTGGGACAGCTCACGTAGATTAAGGCCCCGTCGCGGGGCGCCCCATACATAGAAAGCGAGAACCCATGGCACTGACAGGAGCCCAGGTCAAGCAGCTTCGCAGCATGGCCCATCACCTCAACCCCGCCATCATCATCGGTAAGTCCGATGTCAACGAGGGCACCGTCGAGCAGACGGTCGCCTACCTGGAGAAGCATGAGCTCGTTAAGTGCTCCGTGCTCGATGGCTCCAGTCTTTCCGCCCGCGAGGCCGCCGAAGAGCTCGCTGAGCGTTGCCACGCCGAGGTCGTCCAGGTCATCGGCCGCAAGTTCTCGCTGTATCGCGAGTCCTCGCGCAAGGACATCGAGAAGATCAAGCTCGTCTAAGAGTCAATGATCCGGCGAACCAACACATAGCAAGCATACGGGTGCCCAAGTACTTCGGGCGCCCGTTTTTTATCGCTCGACCAGCACGCGATTGAGCCGCCCCTCCACCAAGCGCTCGTATAGACGCCGCGTCTCGGGCTCGGGCACGCCATTGACCTGCTCCCTCAGGTGGTGCATATGCCCGCTGTACAGCTCGACGATATCGCGCCGCCGCCCCGCCGCACTGTAGACGCGCATGGCGCAGCGCACCATATCCTCACGCGCTGTTTCCTGCCGAAGCCCCGACTCCGCCAGCCAAATCGCCGACTGCAGATCGTTTTCTTCTAGAGCGGCATTTGCTCCCTTAATCATGCAATCGATGTACTTTGACTGCATAATGCGCCGCATGCGCAAAAAGTAGGTGGGATTACAGCCATTGGGAACATACAGCGGTCCGGCATAAAGCTGCTCAATCTTAAGGCACAGCTCAACTAAATGGGGCCCGCGCGCACCCGTGCGATTTCCCAAAACCTCGCGGCTTATCTGGTCAAACAGCCGTACATCGGTCTTGACGTAGTCGCCGTTGAGTCCGATGCATTCATTTTGGATGAGCACGCACGACTTGCCATCCGGCGTCGGTCCCAAAGCCGACCGCAAGCGCGATATCGTCGAGTACAGGTTGTTGCGGGCGCTATTGAACTCGGCATGGGGCCACAACTCCATGGCCAGCGTCTCACGATCGACGAGCGCATCCATGCCCAGCGCAAGCCGCTCGGCAAGTGTCGCCGCCTTCTTGCGGCGCCACATTTTGTCCGTGATGGGAAACCCGTCGCGCTCGGCGCGAAACGCCCCAAACATGCGAATCTCGATATGGTCGATGGTATCAACGGCTTCAACCTCACCGGCCTGGAACAGGCGCTCGCCTTCCCCTTCCAAATCGTCGCGCAGCGAGTACCGCGACAGCTCGCGCACGGGAAGCTTCTTGCGAATCCTGGTCGCCGGCTCGCCCAGACAATGCATGGCAAGGCGCGCAAAGAGCCGATACGATGGCTCTAGAATCCCCGCGCGATTCATGGACATCCAGGCCGCAAGATCGCTGTCTCGGCCCGCACAAGCCAAATGCAGCGCCACCATCCAGGCCTCCGCTCCACCAACCTGCGTCTGGCTTATATCGAGTAGCTCCGCTTCCTCGCGCACCGAAACCATCGAAGTGTTACGCAGATACGCCGCGCGCTCCAACAGCAATGCGTTATCGCGCATGTACGCAATCGACTCCTCGGCAAGTTTGAGCACTTGGACCGCACGGAACTTTGCATTAACCGGCCGTCCCTCTGCCAGCGACTGCCAGCCTTCTAGCAACAGGCCAAACAGCTGAATCTGGTTGTCGCGCATGCGCACGGCAAAACGATCGAGCTCGTTGAATGCCGCGTCGTCGGTTACCGGCAAGCCGGAAAGGAGCCGCCGTGCCGCCAACACCATGCGCACCCAGATAGCCATCGCCTTGAGCCCACGTACGTCGAGCGCCTCCCGCACCACCGTCATCTCGTCGTCGCGCTCGTCGGTTCCCGCAAACGACCCGTCAAAAAGCTCCACCAGCATGCTGTCGGCCCGTATAACAATCCCCGCGATGTCGAGCTCGCAGTCGTAGGCCTTGCTCGTTTTGAGCTGCTGTAGAACGCCGCCGTCATCTCCCCGCTCGGTCAGGCAGCGCTTGACCTCGATATGCGCAGACAACATATCGAGCGCGGTATGGGATGTCTCGATTTCTGGCACGGCCAGGTTCGTAGGAAGCCCAAGCCCGTTGTCCCCATAGCAAACAGCCGTCAGTGTCTGGGCCACCCTCCATGAAACAGGGTCTATTTCGCAGGCCGCCCGTTCGCCCCCGCGCTCGATGACCGATGCCATATAGCGAGCGAGCTTTGTATTGGACACGCTGACCGCTGCCAGATATACGCCAAGCGCCTCGGCAGGCGTTGGCTCTGGAGCCGGATCCTCGGCATCGATCGTGCCCAGCGCTGCTCGGCAGATATCGGCCCCGTGCCCCGTCAGAGCCAGATCGACCCCATACTGCCCAGCAAGTTCAAGGACCGCATCACGGTCCAAAAAGGCGTCCGCCAGGCCCATCGCCGCATCGCATCGGCCCGCCTTAAGCAAAATCCGGGCCGCCCTCGGAACAAGTTCGGGGCGAACCTCGGCCACCAACTTACGCAAGCGCAAGCGTCCGTTATCCTCCGTGCCCAGACACGTAAAACTCCGCTCGGCGGGGTCCAAGCCAAAGATCGGGTAGTCGCGTACGAAGTAGGACTGGTCGACCATCGATAGCCTCACCCCGCAAGCCTCGAGTTCTGCGATATTGCCCTCGCCCATCAAAATCATGAGACATGCCACGCAAAACAGTGCATTATTGTCGAGCGAAGCCAAGTCGACAAGTGCCGCGCCATATACGTTGACAATCTCGTTTTCGAGCAGACCGGCTACGTCGCCTTGGCCATACAGACCCGTCTGCAATGCCGAAACGAGCTCGGGCACGCCCTGCGTGAGCTGATAAAAGTCGAGCGATGTGCTGATCGAAAACGCCGATGCCCACGCCGAATACTCATAGGCATGCACCTTGAGCATCTGCGCATTGATCTTAACCGAATCGCCCAGCCCATGAATCAGTTGACGATTTGAAGGACGGCAGGAGATAAAGACCCCCACCCCCATAGCGCGCAGGCCGCGAATCCTGTCGATGAGGTCTTCGGTATCGTGCTGATCGAGGTTTGGCACATTATCAATCGCGATAAGGGAGTGCGGTTTGTCTTTGAGTTCTTCGGTAACCACCTCGAGCTGCATAAACACCTCGCGCCCAGTGGCGCGATCGGCCTCGATAATCCGCACGGGGCCTCGCGTCGGGTCGCATTTAACCTCATGGGTGTACTGCAGCAGCACCGAGGTCTTCCCAAACCCGTCGGGCGCATAAAGAACCACGATGCCGGCCTTTCGGCCCTTGGCGAGAAGCTCATTCATCAAGCGTTCGCGTCGCACCATATAGCCACCGCCCAGCGGCATCAGCTCGAGGTCGTCCATACTGCCCAAATCGTTTACCATGCCCGCTCCTCAACTCGACCGTATGGACACTGTAACCGCAAGACCATACAAGCCGCGCTATGAATAGAGCGACCTTGTGTTTAAGGTTGTCTTTTGGTACGCAAGCGGCAAGTTTTTGTACAGCGAGGGCCGATTGTTATTAATCCCCCGACTAATCGGTCTTTAAGCAGGTAAATGAGCTTGTCAGCTTGTCCCATCTAAGCGGCAGTGTAACGCAAATGAACAAGGTTCAGCCATGTCATTCAACTCGCCTAGCACCCGCTACCGTCTACGACCTTTTAGTGGCATTTTTGCATAGAATCTGGTATGGAATGAATCAAACTGTTTGACATCCGGCATTCGCCAAGCTTGCGGCAAGATTTTGGTCAAGCGGGCGGAAAGGGATAACAAAAAGGCCCCCGCAAAGCGGAGGCCTTAGGCAAGGCTATGTCGAGATGCAGGATTCGCGCTACTCGCAGAGCGAAAGGGCGGCCTCGTCGGCAACGACAACGCAGTTGGTGTGCAGCTGCAGAATCGAAGCCGGGCACGCGGGCGTAACCGGACCATAGCACATGTCATGCACGGCCTGAGCCTTGGCCTCGCCGTTGGCGACGACTAGGATCATGCGGGCATACATGATGGTCTGGGTACCCATGGTGTAGGCCTGACGGGGAACATCGTCGATGCTGTCGAACAGGCGGCTGTTGGCCTGAATGGTGCTCTCGGTGAGGTCGACGCAGTGCGTGCCCTTGGAGAAGTGGTCATCGGGCTCGTTGAAACCGATGTGGCCGTTGTTGCCAATGCCGAGCAGCTGCAGATCCGGGTAACCGGCGGCGGCGACGATCTTGTCGTACTCAGAGCAGGCAGCGGCGGCGTCGGGGTTGGAACCGTCGGGCACATGCGTGTTGTTCAGGTCGATGTTGATGTGATCGAAGAAGTTCTCACGCATGAAGTAGTGATAGCTCTGGGGATCGTCGTGCGAAAGGCCGCGATACTCGTCCAGGTTGTAGGTGCTGACCTCGGCAAAGTCGACGTCGCCCTTCTCGTACCAAGCAGCGAGCTGCTTGTAGGCACCGATCGGGGTGGAGCCGGTGGCAAGACCCAGCACGCAATCGGGCTTGAGGATAACCTGCGCCGAGATGATATTGGCGGCCTTGCGGCTCATATCCTCGTAGTCTTTAGCTTTAATGATCTTCATTACGCGTCCTTTCTCGTACAAGAGAGGCAAGGCTCCCTTACAAGCACTTGCCCGCGGCCCGCGTCGGCCGCAACCAACGTGTGCGGCCACCAGGGCGAGGTCGCGTAATGTATGTGTCTCGTGTCTAGCCGCGTCGAGGCCCCTGCCCGTCCACGGTGACCCAAAGCCGTTTAGCTTCGGACAAATCCCATCTTGCCACGGAGGGCGTCCTCTTTCAAGGGCACCCTCCGTAAACGTGTTTGAATTGTAGGCTAATGGCCACGTGCACTTGCTAGCGCTCGCGAGCAACGATGAGCTGGTCCATCTCTTCGACATGCGCACCAACGGAGCCCTTGATACTCGAGAACTCAACGGAGTTGCACACCAAGATGGGAACCGTCACATCGTAGCCCTCGGCAGCAATTGCCTCGCGATCGAACTCGATGAGCACGTCACCCTTATGGACGACATCGCCCACCTGTGCATGCACGCTAAAATGCTTGCCCTCAAGCTGAACAGTGTCCAAACCAACGTGGATCAGCACGTCTAGGCCATCGACCGTGTTGAGCGCAACGGCGTGACCCGTGGGAAAAATGGCCTCGACCTTGGCGTCTGCCGGCGCAATCACGCGCGTGCCGGTAGGCTGAATCGCCACGCCCTGGCCCAAAAGGCCGGTGGCAAATGTCTGGTCGTTTACCTCGGAAAGCGGAATGACGTCGCCCGAGATGGGAGCATCCAGCGTAAGGACTCGACCACGCATACCAAAAGACCTTAGGACTTTAGTGAACATGCTCCCCCTCGGACATACCAATCGACCAAAATAGCCTTAACAGTTTACCACTTGGCACTCGTTTTTGACCATTAGGGAAGTTCGCGCTTGACAACCTCGACGATGTCGTCGACAACGCGCTGGGTCAGCTCGTGCGTCTCGGCCTCGGCCATAACGCGGACCAGCGGCTCGGTACCGCTCGGACGCACCAGAATGCGACCGCGGCCGTCAAGTTCCTTCTCGGCAGCAGCGACGGCATCCCAGATGGGCTGGCAATCGTCCAGGCCGGCCTTGTTGTCGGAATGCACGTTGACGAGTACCTGCGGGTACTTCTTCATGATGCCGGCAAGATCGGTGAGGGTACGACCGGTGCGCTTGAGCACGGCCAGCAGCTGCAGAGCCGTCACCAGGCCGTCGCCGGTGGTGTTGTGCTCCAGGAAGATGATGTGGCCGGACTGTTCGCCGCCGATGACGGCGCCGTCCGCGAGCATGCGCTCCAGAACGTAGCGGTCGCCCACGGCGGTCTGGACCATCTCGAAGCCCTGCTCCTTCATAGCGATGGAGAAGCCCAAGTTGCACATGACGGTCGAGACGATCTCGGAGTTGGCGAGCTTGCCGCGGGCGGCGAGGTCAGAACCGCAGATAGCCAGGATGTAGTCACCGTCGATCTCATTGCCCTCGCTGTCCACGAACAGCACGCGATCGGCGTCGCCGTCGTGGGCCAGGCCGATATCGGCGTGGGTGCGCAGCACGAGCTCGCGCAGGGGCTCAAGGTGAGTGGAGCCGCACTCAACGTTAATGTCAGTGCCGCAGTAATCGGTGTTGATAGCGTGCACCGTGGCGCCCAGGCGCTGCAGCGCGGCGGGCGTAGTCTGGCAAGAAGCGCCGTGGCCGCAGTCGACGGCAACGACTAGGCCATCGAGCCTCAGGCCGTCGAGCGTATCGATGGCATGATCGACATATGCCTTGCGAGCGTCCTTCATCTTGATAATGTGGCCCACGCCGGCGCCGGTCGGCAACGTGTCGGCAGCCATGGCCTCCTCGGACATGACCCAGGCGCTGATCTCTTCCTCAACCGCGTCGGGAAGCTTCATGCCCTTGCGGCTAAAGAACTTGATGCCGTTGAACTCCGGCGGATTGTGCGAAGCAGAGATGACGATGCCGCCGTCGAGCTCGTTCTGGACGGTGAGCAGCGCCACGGCAGGCGTGGGGATGACGCCGCAGCAGTGCGGACGGCCGCCCTCGGCCATGATGCCGGCGGTCAGAGCGCTCTCGAGCATGGTGCCCGAAAGGCGCGTGTCACGGCCGATGCAGATGTCCGGACCAAGAAACTTGGTCGCCGCGCGGCCCAGGCGAAACGCAAGGTCGCACGAGAGGTCGGCATTGGCGACGCCACGGACGCCGTCGGTACCGAAGATGTTCTGGGGCATAGGATCGCTCCTTCCCTAGCAGGCGATATGCAACCGCCCACGCTAGTCGAAAAAAAAAAGCGGGACCCGCCGAGGAATCGGCAGGCCCCGCTTGTACATTGTATCTCGAAAGGAGATAAAACCTTAGCGCTTGGAGAACTGGGGAGCGCGGCGGGCCTTCTTGAGGCCGTACTTCTTGCGCTCGACCACGCGAGCATCGCGCGTAAGGAAACCGGCCTTCTTGAGGTCAGCACGGTAGTCGCCAGCGTTCAGAAGAGCGCGAGCGATGCCCAGGCGCAGAGCGCCGGACTGACCGGAGATGCCGCCGCCATCGCACAGAGCGATAACGTCGAACTGACCGGCGGTGTCGGTCACCTTGAAGGGAGCAAGGGCGTTCTCAACGAGCTGATGACGGCCGAAATACTGCTCGGCGTCACGCTTGTTGATGGTCACCTTGCCGGTGCCGGGGACGAGACGGACGCGGGCGACGGCGTTCTTACGACGACCGGTACCCTGGTAGACAACGGTGTTCTCAGCCATCTTTAAGCCTCCAGCTCAATCTTCGTGGGGTTCTGGGCAGCGTGCGGATGCTCGGCACCAGCGTAGACCTTAAGCTTGGTCATCTGGGCACGGCCGAGGGTGGTCTTGGGCAGCATACCGCGAACGGCGCGCTCGATGACCTTCTCCGGGTGCTTCTCCATAGCCTGGCGGAAGCTCTCAGCCTTGAGGCCGCCGTTGTAGCCGCTGTGGCGATAATAGGTCTTCGTGTCGGCCTTGTTACCGGTAAGCTGGACCTTATCGGCGTTGATGACGACAACGAAGTCGCCGCAGTCGCTGTTGGGCGTGAACTGAGGCTTGTTCTTACCGCGCAGGATCATTGCGATCTGGGTGGCAAGACGGCCCAGGACAGCACCATCGGCGTCGACGAGAACCCAGTTGCGCTGGACCTCGCCCTGCTTGGCGTAGTGAGTCGATTTCGAAATCACTTAGACTCCTCCATGTACAGTACGTGTTGTTACAGAGATTCACGGGGCTCTGCAAGTAACCCGTCCATATTACCCCGCTCGCCGTACGAGTCAACAGGTATTTTGGCTCCGACCAGAGT
The DNA here is from genome assembly GCA_900547285.1 of uncultured Collinsella sp. Lineage (GTDB taxonomy): Bacteria > Actinomycetota > Coriobacteriia > Coriobacteriales > Coriobacteriaceae > Collinsella. Next base: position 10,991 of record URGF01000026.1, on the reverse strand, counting down.
TTCTGCACATGTCATCCACGAGCCGTGACGTTGCAGCGCTAGCGCTCAACAAACTCCTGGATCTCCGCGAGCAAACGCTTTGCCTCCTGGCGACCCTGAATATACAGATCGAGCAGCTTTACTGGATCATGCTCGACATGGCCGACCTCGACCGGCTTTTGCGGAGCGACGACCAACGCGCGGCCATCGCGCTCATACTTCCACAGGTGCATGCGCTGGAGGTTATAGCGGTCGTGGCGCGTCTCGATAGCCTCGAGCAGATAGGGGTAGTCAGCATAACGGGCGCGCGCCGCCGGCAAAAACTCGTAGGGCTTTTTCTCATACGAGCGGTCCTGGGTGACGATGACGACCGCACGGTCGAAGCCCGCCTCCTCGAGCACATGCTCGATAGGAACCGAATCGGCCACGCCGCCGTCGACGTATTTGTGCCCGTCAATCTCGACCGGCGGCGTCACCAGCGGCAGCGACGTCGAGGCGCGCACGGCGTCGAGGTCGAGCACGGCGCTTTTGACCGGCAGGTAGGCAGCGGTTCCAAACAGCATGTCCGTCGCGACGGCGTACATCTCGATAGGGCTGGCGTCGAACGTCTCGTTATCAAAAGGATCCAGGCGGTCCTGGACGTCGTTGAAGATAAAGTCGTAACCCACGATGGAACCCGTGGACGCAAACGACGCGGCGCCCATGTAGCGGCTGTCGTTGCAGAAGGTCAAATTGACTCGGTTGGTGCGGCCGATCTGGTGCGACTTGTAGTTGACGCCGTTGAGCGCACCGGCCGAGACGCCGTACACCGCCGGAATTTCGACACCGGCCTCCATGAGAACGTCGAGCACGCCGGCGGTAAACTGCCCACGAAAACTGCCGCCCTCCAAGACGAGCGCGACCTTGCCGGCGTTCTTTGCCTTATCTTCTGCAGTCATATTGACCTCCTGCGATTGCGTTTTGACTTTCTTCTACCCAGTTTTGGGATGGAGGGCGCATGGGTTTTGGAGTTGAGGGGGCGGCTGGCGGAAAGCACGTCCCGTTCTGAGGGGCGATTCCGGGATGCGCTTTCCACCTGGGTTGCCATGGGGAAAGCATGTCCCACTCTACGGCTCGATTCCGGGTCGCAGCTTCCACTTGAGGCGTCATCCGGAAAATGTATCCCATTCCGAGCTTAGATTCCGGGATGCGGTTTCCGCCTGGGCAGTCATTGGGAAAACGCGTCCCACTCTGCGTCACTGAGGCGTTTTCTTTACGCCCGCGCCCTGCATAGAGTTCGATTCTCCGCGGTACGGGGGATCCGTTGATGCTGGGCGAGGCCAGCTGAAATTCGATAAACATCGCATCTATATTGGGCTGAAGCTTTGCGCGAAGAATCCGCGTATTTGCTGCACCGGCTTCGGCCGGCTGCCGCCGCCCTCGCCCGCGGGCTACAAACGCTTCGCGTTTGCTTAACGCCCGCGCCCTGCATAGAGTTCGATTCTCCGCGGTACGGACTAGAAATAAAAAGACAGGTAGATACGAATATCTACCTGCCTGTTACTTATGGTGGAGGCGCGGAGAATCGAACTCCGGTCCACGAAAGCCCCCTGATTGGCATCTCCAAGCTCAGTCGCTGGTTTAGTCTCGGACGCCTTGCGCGCAGCGACACGCTCGCGACGTCCTAACCGGTTCGGTCTTAGCCCGCGCCATACCGATTACGTGCGCAGGAGCATTCCCCTAAGATGACGTCGCGCCGGTGTCGGGGAAATCACCGGGTTGACGCGCCGCCATAAATTAAGCAGCGAGAGCCATAGGCTCAAAAGAAGAGTTGTTGTCAATTCAATTTGACGGTACCCCTGTTTAACGAGGCGAGGAGACCTCGGCTTGCTTCCTCTCTCAGAGCTATCGTGTCGAAACCAGTCGCCCCCGAATGTCGGGAAAGTCTGGATGGTATCGGGCCTGCAAACACCCGATAACCGTCGACTTTTCAAGGAACATACGGGGCGAGCCCCGCTTGTGGAGTGTTATCTTACCACGTTCTGAAAGCGGACAGCTGTTCTATGCACGAGCTGTGAAGACCCCAATGTGCGCCGCACTTCGCACTTTTGTTACCGATCGCGTCACGTATATTTTCGCCAAGCAAAATTGACCCGTCGAAAGGACCGTTATGGATACCAAGCAGCAACTCGTCGATGCCCTCGCAGGCCTGGGCTCAACCATTACCGAAGCTATGGATGTCATCGAGGGCTTTGTCCCCTGCGGACATCCCGCCCTCACGGTATCGAACGCACTCGTCGCGCTGGACGTTGACGATGATGCAGCTCTCGCCCAGCAGCTTGAGACCGTCGAGGGCTTTATCGACCACGTGAGTGAGAACCGCGGCGTGGCCGCCTACCACGGTATCGAGGTCGAGCTCGCGGGTCCCAAGGTCGATCTGTTCGCAGCAATCCGCGAGGTAGGCGCCCTTATGCAGACCGCAGGCGTCAAGAACACCCAGGTCAACGAGTGGGTCTACCGCAGTCTGGCAGCACTCGACAGCTCCGACGAAAAGGCAGCCGAGCAGCTCGCAGAAAGTCCCGCCATCAAGGCCGAGCTTTTGTAAATAGCAGACGCGGGCCCCTTGGCGCATCGTCGTCCAAGAGGCCCGCAAACAGTTCGCGTCAACCGATTGCCGCGCCGCCGCATTCGGCCAAGGCAAGAATCGGCATCATTTGACGAGGTGTCTTTGCTGCAAGATCGGCATGTTCGAGCAGTTTTCGATCGTTGGTCACCAAGTAATCGACCTGGGCGCGTTTGCATGCGGCGAGTACCAAGTTGTCCTCGTAATCGCGATGGAGCGCTAAGTATTTGTCGGCCAGCCAAAGGTCCGACGCATCTGCACCCACGGCCGTGGCGTTTTCGGTCATGTTCCGAACAAACGCCAGCGCCGCATCGCCAATCGCGCGGGCAGAAGCCTCGCCGAGCGCTCCCCCGCTGGCAAGAACGCTGCGCTTCAGTTCGTGCTGTACAACATACAGTACGTCCTTGGCGATATGCACCGGAAAGAACAGCAATGCCCCCGCCTCCGTCGTCTGCCCAATAAACGAGCGTGCGGCAAGCGACTCGGCATGGTCGACGCAAAACGAATCAACCCATACGTTGGCATCCAAATGCAAAAGACCTGCGCCCGGACGACACCGATGCCGTCTGGGCGCAGGCCAGATAACGTGGGCAAACACGTCTGCTAACGCAGGTACGCTTTTGAGTTGCCCAAGCTGTAGGCGATTGTCGAGCCGTTGTGCAGCAGTGATGACGTCTGCGGAGTGATCATGCCGGTAATGCCCAGCGCCAACAGCGCCGAGTTGGTGAGCATCACCTTGGAATACGAACTCGTCAGACGGTCGATAAGCCCCTGGCTCATGCGGCGCAGGCGCACGATTGCGGCCAGATCTGTATCGGTCAGGATGATATCGGCGACCTCCTTGGCGATGTCGCTTCCACCGCCCATGGCCAGACCCACATCGGCCAGGCCCAGCGCCGGTGAGTCGTTGACGCCGTCGCCCACCATGGCAACGTGGCGCCCCTCGCGCTTAATCCGTTCCACATAGGCGTACTTGTCCTCGGGCAGCAGCTCGGCCTTAAACTCGTCGACCCCTGCCTCGCGAGCAATACGCTCGGCCGTGCGCTCCGAATCGCCCGTGAGCATAACGACATGCTTGACGCCCAGCGCGTGCAGGTCGGCGATGGCCTCACGGACCCCGGCCTTGAGCGGATCCTCGATGCCGAGCACGCCGACGACCTTGCCATCGACCGCCAGATACAGCGGCGACAGGCCCTGCATCTGGGACCCTATGCGCTCCTTAATGTCGGAATCGAGCTGCGCGCTCTCGTCCTCAAATACAAAGTGCGCGGAACCGATGATGGCGCGACGCCCCTCGATGGACGAAGCGATGCCGTGCGCCACGATGTACTCGACGGCGGCATGGCGCTCGCGGTGCTCGAGCCCGCGCTCACGGGCAGCGTTAACCACGGCGCGCGCCACCGGATGCGGGAAATGCTCCTCCAGGCAGGCAGAAAGGCGCAGGACCTCGTCCTCACTCCAGCCATCGGTGGTGAGCACGCAGGCAAGACGCGGCTGTGCCTCGGTGAGCGTGCCGGTCTTATCAAACACAATGGTGTCGGCCTTGGCAAACGACTCAAAGTACTTGGCGCCCTTGACCATGACGCCCATCTTGGCAGCATCGCTCATGGCAGTCATGACGGCAACGGAACCCGTGAGTTTGAGTGCGCACGAGTAGTCGACCATCAGTGCCGCCGAGGTCTTGATAAGGCTGCGCGTGGTAAGCGCGACCAGACCCGCAAGCAGGAAGTTCCACGGAACGATCTTGTTGGCGAGGTCTTCCATGTGCGACTGGCCCTCGGACTTGAGCGAGTCGGCCGTCTGCACGAGCGAGACAATCGAGCGGAGCTTGGTCTGAGCCGTGTTGGCGCGCACACGCACCAAGATGCTGCCGTCTTCCACGACGGTACCGGCGAACACGTCGTCGCCCACGCTGCGCTCGACGGCCAGCGGCTCGCCGGTCAGGGTCGCCTGGTTGACCATAGCGCTCCCCTGCTCGACAACACCGTCGATGCAGATGGACATGCCAGTGCGCACGGCGACCAGATCGCCGGGCTCAAGCTCGGTGGCGGCAACGCTTACCTCGGTGTCACCAACCACTTTTTGCGCCTTGTCGGGCACATCGAGCAGCGAGTTGATGAGCTCGTTTTCGCTCATGGCGCGGGTGTAGTCCTCGAGCAGCTCGCCCACGTTGAGCAGGAACATCGTCTGGCCCGCGGTGTCGACGTCACGTTTGACAAACGAGATACCGATGGCCGAAGCGTCGAGCACGGGAACGGTCAGGCGCGGCTGCGCGAGCTCACGGAGGGCGGCGCGCAAAAATGCCATGTAACCGGCCACGACAAACACCGCACGCAGTGGCGTGGGCAAAAACCAGCGACGTGCGTAATGGGCACCGACGAGTGTCGCCAGGTCCATAACGAGTTTGTGCTTGCGCGGCTCAAGCTGCATCACGTAACCCGTCTTTGCGTCGGCAATGGCCTGAGCGTCGAGCGCACCGACGGCGGCCAGCACGGCATCGCGACGTGGCTCGTCGTATTCGAGCGCCATCTGGCCGATGCGGCCGTAGACGCACACCTTGCGCACACCGTCGATTTCGCCGCTGAGCTTTAGAAGCGCATCGAGATCGCTCTCTGGCACAGGACCCGCCAACTGAAGGCGGGTCCTGCCGGGGATCTCGCTGATAATCGAGAATCTCATAGTTTGTGCCTGGGAGCGCTACTCGGCTGCGTTGTCCGCGGTGGCCTCGCTCTGGGTGATGTAGGCCGCCTCGGCAACCATGTCGTCGACATTAGCCTTGGCCTGCTCGACCATGTCCTGGTAGCCGTTCTTGATACGCATGCCGCACGCGATACCCTGCACGCAGGCATTCTTTACCGGAGCGCTGGTGAGCAGCTTGATGCCGGCCGTACCGAGCAGAAAACCGCCACCGACAAGCAGGGTGTTAAACGTCGACTTCTTCATGTTGCTTCTCCCTTTTGCCGCATTGGACGCGGCATGGTGCCTCAGCACCCGAGTAAACAAGTTTGCTCGAGCACGCTTTTGAAATATCTCAATTTTATCTAACTATCTAGGTCAGCCATGGCTAACCTTTTGAAAATTAACGATGCGGAGTAACCGATTGTCAATGTGACAAAGGGACTGTCCCTTTGCCCCTTCTTACAACTGCCAGGTAGCTGCTTCCTTTTGCAGCGCCACCATGCGGGCGAATTCTCCACCTGCCGCCTTGAGTTGCGCCGGAGCGCCCTGCTCGGCTACCACGCCATCCTTGAGCACAACGATCTTGTCGGCATTTTCCACCGTGCGCATACGGTGGGCAATCACGATAACCGTCTTGCCTGCAAGCAGGCGGGAGAGCGCCTGCTGCACCACGGTCTCGTTCTCCACATCCAAGCTCGCCGTCGCTTCGTCCAGCAACACGATCGGCGCGTCTTTGAGCAGCGCACGGGCGATGGAGATACGCTGGCGCTCACCACCGGAGAGCTTGGAGCCGTTCTCGCCAATCATAGTGTCATATCCCTGCGGCATGCGGCTTACGAACTCGTCGCAGTTGGCGGCACGCGCGGCGGCAAGCACTTCCTCATCGGTGGCATCGCGACGGCCAAGACGAATGTTTCCCATCACCGTATCGTCAAAGAGCAGCACATCTTGGAACACAATGGCGTAGTCGCGCAGCAGCACCTCGGGGTCCACGTTCGCAACATCCACGCCACCCACGGTGACCGTGCCTTCGGTGGCGTCCCAAAAGCGCGCGGCCAGGCGGCTCACCGTGGACTTACCGGAGCCCGAAGGACCGACCAGCGCCGTGACCTCGCCCTCCTTGGCGGTAAAGCTCACGTCGGTCAAGACCTTCTCGCCGGCACGGCCGTCCTCGCCCGCACCATAGCTAAATGCCACGTGATCGAACACCACGTCATGGCCCACGGGCTCAAACTTCTCGCTGCCCCGCGCTATGGGCTCCTCCATGATGGAGCGCATGCGCTTGGCCGACGACTCGGCGGCAAACAGCTCGGTCATCAGCATCAGCGCCTGATCAAAGGGCGCATAGATGCGGCTCACCATAAGCAGGAAGGCAAACATCACCAAAAAGTCGACCTGGCCGGAGGCGACCATCGCGGCGCCCGTGACCAACGTAGTGGCAATCCCCAGGCGCAGGATGGCAAAAGCGGAATTGACCAAAAGCCCGCTAGCGAGCTCGCCTGTGGTGGTCTCGCGCTCCTCGGCGTCGATGACGGCATTGAGTCCCTCGAGATAATGGGCCTCCTGGTTGGTAGCGCGAATCTCGCGCACACAGTCGAGTGTCTCCTGGATGGCCTCGGTGACCTTGACCTTCTCGGCACGCACGCGGTCGAACACCGGGGCCATGGGGCCGCGCGTTAGATACAGCACGGCAAAGGCCACGGGCACGCTCCAGAACGCCGCTATCGCCAGCTGCCAGCAAAAGAACAGCGATGATATGAACACGATGGCGCTTGCGATGATGGCGCCCCAGAGCTCTCCCAGCACATGACTGTAAGCATGCTCCATGGTCTGAACGTCGCCCATGATGGTCTCGGTCAAATCGGCCAGATCACGACGACCAAAAAACGACAGCGGCAGTTTGCGCAAGCGCTCGGCGATCTCCATGCGCTGTTTGCCGCACTCCTCGTAAAAGATGCAGTACGTGTAATAGTACTGCTGCCAATTAGAGGCAAAGAGCAGCGCAAAAAAGATAACAAGACCACCCACAATGGGCAGTGCGCCCGGCAGATCGGCCCCGCTGGCAAGATGCTCGACAAAACCGGCCATGACCAGGAACAATAAGCCCATGCCGGCCATGGTAATGAGATTGGTGAGCGTGGTCCAGAAAATGCCGCGTTTTACGCCGGCGACGCCTTTATCGGATAGGAAATACTTCTTTTGGAATGAGGCGAACATTTAGGCCTCGCCTCCCTTCGTGACGGCGGCATCCGCGGTCGCTGCAGTGATTTTCCAGCTCGCGGCCTGTTCGTATTCAGCCCACATCTTGGCGTATAGACCCTTTTGGGACAGCAGCTCGGCATGGGTGCCGGCCTCCTGCACGCTACCTTGGTTGAGCACCACGATCTTGCCGGCCCCCACCACGGTCGAAAGCCGGTGCGCGATCATAATGACCGTGCGACCCGCCGCCAGCTTGCTAAAGGCGCGCTGGATGAGCGCCTCGTTCTCGGGGTCGGCAAACGCCGTGGCCTCATCGAGCACCACGATAGGCGCGTCTTTAAGGATCGCGCGGGCGAGTGCCACGCGCTGGACCTCGCCGCCCGAAAGATATGCTCCGCCGGGGCCGAGCATGGTATTGATGCCCTGTGGAAGCTTGGCCACGATATCGTCGCACTGGGCCGCGGAGAGGGCCGCGCGCACTTCGTCGTCAGTGGCCGTGGGCTTGGAGGCGCGCACGTTGTCGGCAAGTGTTTGTCGGAACAGCTGGTTGGTCTGAAACACGAAGGCAACCTGGTCCATAAGCTCGTGGGGATCCATGTCGCGAACGTCTACGCCGCCTACGAGCACGCGACCCGCGGAAACATCCCAAAAACGCGGGATCAGGCTTGCGCAGGTTGACTTACCGCCGCCCGAGGGACCAACCAACGCAAGGGTGCTACCTGCGGGAACGCTAAAGCTCACATGATCGACGGCAGGCGCTTCGGCACCCTCGTAGGTAAAGCTCACGTCCTCAAAGCGCACATCGCTACCAACAGGATGCTTGGGCTGGGCAGGCACGGAGAGCTGCTTGGAATCCATAACGCTTCGGATACGCGCCAGCGAATCGGCACTCATCTGAGACGCCTCGCCCACAAACATAAGCTTGGTCATGGCCGTCGGCACCACGGCCGAAAAGATCGCGTAAAACGTGAAGTTGGTCATAAAGCGTGCAAAGTCCGTCTCGCCCGGCACCAACAGCAACGCCACGGGCAAAAGGAATGCCACAAGACCATTGAGCGCGGTAAGGTTGAGCACCTGTGGACCTCGGCAGAACGTGCCCGCATAGCTTTGCGCCATGTCGGCGTATTCGGCGATCGCATCGTGGAAGGCCTTAAAGGAGTAGACCGTCTGCTGGAATACCTTGACCACGGGGATACCGCGTACGTATTCGGTGCCGGTCTTGTTCATCTTGACCAGCGCGCCCATGTAGGCCTTCATAAACTCGCCGCCCTTGCCGCCCATCATGGCGGCCATGGCGCCAAGCGAAACGACGACCGAGATAAGGCATGCCGCGCCCAAGCGCCAATCGAGGGCGAAAAGCAGCACGAGCAGACCTGCGACCATGGCGGTGGCGCCGGCGATATCGGGCAGCATGTGCGCGAGCAGTGTCTCGGTTGAGGCGGCGCATCCGTCTACGATACGGCGCAGCTCACCGGTGGCGTGCGTGTCAAAGTAGCCGAGCGGCAGCTTAAGCAGATGCTCGCTCGTAGCCTTGCGGATATTGGACGCGCAACGAAACGCGGATAGGTGTGTGCACATGAGCCCCACGAAATAAATCACGATGCTCACCAGGGCAAAACCGACGGCCCACCAACCATACATCGCGATATCGCAGGCTTCGCTCCAGTTAGGTGCCACGGCGATCAGATCGCGCGCGACAAGCCAAATGCACACGTACGGGCCAAAGCTCAGCAGCTGCGAGAGCGCCGAGAGGGCCATGCCCAAATATGTTAGGAATTTACGGTCGCCGGCATATGCAAGCAGCTCGCCGATACCGCCGCCTTCCTTTTTTGATCCCTTTGCCATGAGATTCCTTTCTAACGGCTTGAGAGTTAACCGTAATGAACTTATCATTGATGTGTTAGCCATGGCTCACAATCGAGCCAGGCGTGGACGTTTCTGCAAAGGAAAGGGACGCTTTTGCAAATACGGCGGGCAGCGACCGACATAACCGAGCTCTACGCACCACAGTTTGAGCAGTTTGGCCTGGAGCTTACCGGCAAGGGCGCCGTCTTTACCGGCGAGGTGGCAAACGATCGGGCGCACGGACGCGCATGGATCATGCCTCTCTCCCCCGCCTGCATCGTTATGGAGCATTTCATTACCCCGATGCACGATATGTACCTGGCCGAATACACACCCGAACCGTACGCCTGCGTGAGCGAGGTCAGCGCGCCCACACTTATATGCATGCCCGAGGCTGGCATAACGCCTGCGAACCTTAAACCCTTGCATGGACCGTGGCCGAACAGCGCGGTGTGCAGCTTTATCCAAGATAGCTGCGGCGAGGAACTAAGTCCGCTGTTTGCAGGGCAGCTTTATCACTCGCGCTCGGTGCTCTTTTTGCCCGGGTATTTTGACGAGCTGGAGCATCGGTATCCCACTGAGTTCGCGGGAGTCTTTGAGGCGTTTGCCGAGTCGTGGCACGAGGAGGCAGCGTCTGCCATCTACCACACGCTGCGCAGGATTAACGAGGAACGCGCCCGTACCGTAGGCGGACACGTCTATATGCAAGGCATCGTAGAGACCATGGTCGCGGAGCTCGCCTGTTCGCGCGCGGCCCACAAGCAGGCGCGGCAGGCGGCAGACACACGCGTCAGCATAACCATTGCCGAAGAAGCAACGGCAATGATTGAGCGCGCGCTCGACAAGGGCAAACGTGTGGGTATCAACGAGGTGGCCGAGAGGCTCTACACAAGCCGCTCCAAGCTATGCGCCACCTTTAAGGCCCAAACTAGCGAGTCCCTGGGCGCCTACATTCGCAGACGCCGTATGGAGCGAGCACAGGACCTTTTGGCCGATAGCGCGCTCACGATAGCGCAGGTGGCAGAGCGTCTAGGCTACCCTCAGCAGGCCGCCTTCGCCCAAGCCTTCAAACAATACACCGGCACCACCCCCACCGCTTGGCGAAGCAAGCATCGCTAAGGCCCAAGCTCCCTGGCCGTAACGGAGCGATTAATTAGCCACCGCCCGTCAGCTCACCCAGGATCTAAACGTCAAGATGCGCACAATCAAGCGCCTTTTTGATAAGAGGGACAGATCGATCAGCCAAATACAACGGAATGTTGAGCACCCCGTCGTCGAGCTTTAGGTTCTTAAGTGAGTAGCGGACCCTCAATGGAGTCGTCTCCGCATGCTTGTCGGCATAGTACTTAAGGCTCTTGGAGTGAACGACCTCTCCCGATTTGACCTCGACGGGAACGATTTCGTTTCCGACTTGAATCAAAAAATCGACTTCGTGCTTCGGCTTCTCGTTTGTCCAGTAACGCGGAGCAGCATCTAACTGTGAAAGTAATGCCTGAAGCACATAGTTCTCGGCGAACGAACCTTTGAACTCCGAAAATAGCGCATCCGAGATGGCAAAAGCGGACGCATCCAGCCTTGCCATGCGGCGCAGCAAGCCGACATCAAGACAGTAGACTTTAAATGCCTTGAGGTCATCGTACGCAGAGAGCGGCACACCACCGGCAGCATTAAGGCGAACCGCCGTGAT
>URGF01000025.1 GCA_900547285.1 uncultured Collinsella sp. | reverse complement strand
CCCGACTGACGACGCATGCCCGTTGCATTCGCATCCCGACCGCCCACCGCACGGCACGGGCGGTCGAAGCGATTGAAAGGAACCCCCTCCATGTTGAAGAAAACCCTCGTCTTCGCCCTGTCGGCGGCGCTTTGCGCATTCTCGCTCGCCGGCTGCGCCGGAAATTCAATCGACAGCGCAAAGGCAAGCGATGCCGATTCCCAGGAAAAGACCGAACAGGCGGCCGATGCGCCCGCGGGCGCAAGCGCTGCCCCCATCACCGCCGACAAGGTGGCCGACGGCACCTATCCGATCACCGTAGATTCCAGCTCGAACATGTTCAGGATCGTGGACGCCCAGCTCATCGTGGAAAACGGCTCCATGCACTGCGTGATGACGCTTTCCGGCACGGGCTACGGCAAGCTCTTCATGGGCACGGGCGACGAGGCTGCCGCCGCGAGCGAGGCCGACTTCATCCCCTATGTGGAAAACGCGGAAGGCAAGTACACCTACGACGTGCCCGTTGATGCGCTCGACGAGGACACCGCCTGTGCCGCGTGGAGTATTAGAAAAGAGCAGTGGTACGACCGCACACTTGTGTTCGAATCCGCCGGCGTCGATCTGCGCGCCGACGCACTGAAGTAACGCCATGCGGTCGATTCTTCCCAAGGGGGAAAACAGGAAGCTCCACAGCATCGCGGCGCGCGCGATCGCCTGCGTTCTCGTCGCCCTGCTCGCGCTTCCCTTCGCGGGGTGCAGTGCGAGCCCGAACGCGACCGGTGGCACGGCGGGCTCTCAGGAATACACGGTGAGCGTCTCGCTTTCCGGCGGGTCAGGGCGCGCAAGCATCGCCTCACCCACCACAATTGTGAAGGATGGCGACACCTACACCGCGACCATCACCTGGTCGAGTTCGAACTACGACAAGATGACCGTCGACGGCGTGGACTACGCGCCCGTAAACGACGGCGGCAACTCCACGTTCGAGATACCCGTCACGCTCGACGAGGACATCGCCGTGTCGGCCGAGACCGTCGCCATGTCGACGCCGCACACCATCGACTACACGCTCCACTTCGACTCATCCACCATGAAGGAGAAATCGGGCGACGATGCAAGCGGCGGCTCCCCTGCGGGAACGGCTTCAAGCGCCGCGGCCGACTTCCACAACGCCGATTTGGGCTGCGGCTGGGAGCCGACGGGAGCGCTTCAGCTTGAATACGCCGAGCACTTCACTGTCGACGAGTTCGAAGGCGGCCTGCGGCTTATCTGCGTTTCGAACGGGGAGCGCTTCCTCGTGGTGCCGCAAGATGCGAAGGTACCTGATGGGTTAAGCTCCGACATCGCGGTCATAAGGCGCCCCGCCGACAAGGTGTACCTCGTGTCGTCGGCGACGATGTGCCTGGTCGACGCGCTCGATGCGAACGACAATATCTTAATGTCGGGCACGAAAGCCGACGATTGCTCGGTCGCGGGCTTCAAAAGCGCGCTCGGAAGTGGGGCGATCGCCTACGGCGGCAAGTACAGCGCGCCCGACTACGAGCGAATATCGGCCTCGGGCTGCACGCTCGCCATCGAGAACACCATGATCAACCACACGCCCGATGTGAAGGAAAAGCTGCAGAAGCTCGGGCTCGTCGTGCTCACCGAACAGTCGTCGAGCGAGCCCAAAGCACTCGGGCGCGTCGAGTGGATTAAGCTTTTCGGCGTCCTGTTCGACAAGGAAGACGAGGCCACGCACCTGTTCAACGAGCAGAAGGCCCGCGTCGAGCAAACGTCGGGGCTCGCGTCGTCAGGTAAAACCGTGGCGTATTTCTACATTAACTCGAACGGGGCCGCCGTCACGCGGCGGGCGGGCGACTACGTGGCGCAGATGATCGAGCTTGCAGGCGGCAGCTACGCGCTCGATGACGCGCAGACGGCGTCGACGTCAGGTTCGTCAGTAACGCTCGAAATGGAGCGCTTCTACGCGACAGCGAAGGATGCCGACATCATCGTCTACAACGGCACCATCGACGAATCGGTTGCCACCTTGAACGACTTCGTAGGCAAAAACGCGCTATTGTCGCAGTTCAAAGCCGTGAAGAACGGCAACGTCTGGGTCACAAGCGCCGACATGTACCAGCAGATGACTTCTACCGCCGACATTATCGACGAGCTGCACGGGGCGTTCACCGGCGATGACACGAGCGACTTCCATTATCTGAGGAAGCTCGGCTAGCACCATGAAAAGCCGACTTTCCATGGCATACGACGAATCGGGGCGCGCCGCGCGGTGTCGCGTCGTGACGGCGCTGCTCGCTGTTGCCCTCATCGTGCTCATCGGGACCAACCTGTGCATCGGGAGCGTGCTCGTGCCCGCAGACCACATCCCCGGCATCCTTTCGGGCGGCGCGGCCAATTCCATGGAAAGCCAGGTCATCTGGGAGATTCGACTGCCGCGCGTACTTTCAGCCGTGCTTCTCGGCGGGGCACTTTCGCTCTCCGGGTTCCTGCTGCAGACGTTTTTCAACAACCCCATCGCCGACCCGTTCATCTTGGGCGTCTCCTCGGGCGCAAAGTTCGTCGTCGCGCTTACGATGATCGTACTTCTGGGCGCAAACCAGGCCATGTCCTCGCCGGCCATGGTGGCCGCAGCGTTTCTGGGCTCGCTTATCACCATCGGTTTCGTGCTCCTCATTGCACGGCGCATAAGTTCCATGGCCATGCTCATCGTGGCGGGCGTCATGGTGGGATACATCTGCTCGGCGGCGACGAACTTCCTCATCGCCTTCGCCGACGACCAGTCCATCGTGAACCTGCACAACTGGTCTTTGGGTAGCTTCTCGGGTTCGAGCTGGGACGACGTCGCGGTCATCACGGTCGTGGTGATCACCGTAAGCGCATGCGTATTCGCGATATCGAAGCCCCTTTCCGCCTTCCAGCTGGGAGAAGCCTACGCGAAAAGCGTCGGCGTGAACGTCGAACGCTTCCGCGTGGTGCTCGTCCTTCTAGCGAGCATGCTCTCCGCCTGCGTGACCGCGTTCGCTGGTCCGGTGTCGTTCGTAGGCATCGCGGTTCCGCATCTCGTGAAGTCGGCGCTAAAGTCGTCGAAGCCCATCCGCGTGATTCCTGCGTGCTTCTTGGGAGGCGCCATCTTCTGCGCGGGCTGCGATTTGATCGCGCGCACGCTGTTCTCTCCCGTCGAGCTTTCCATCAGCGCCGTCACCGCCATCTTCGGCGCTCCGGTGGTTATCGCGCTCATGTTGAAGAAGCGGGTGAGGTAGATGGGGGAATTCGTGCCGCGGCCCAAAACGCTCGGAGGGGACATTCCATGCTTAGACAGTCCTGAGCTCGCACGAAAGCGCCAGAAGGCACTTTCGGCTCGTGCGGAACTGCGCGCGGAACGCCTCCTCCGAGCGGAGCCGAACCTCGAAACTACGGTCGAAACGCAGGCTGACGGAACGCCGCTTTTCCACATAAGCGACCTGTCGGCGGGCTACGACAAGAAGGTCGTAGTCGAAGGCGTCGATCTGGAGGTTCGCGCGGGCGACGTCGTGGCGCTCATCGGGCCGAACGGCTCGGGCAAGTCGACCATCTTGAAAACCATCACACGCCATCTGGCACCGCTTGCCGGCGCGGTCGAGCTCGACGGGCGGGAGATTTCCCGATGGAAGACGGCGGAGTTCGCAAGGAACCTTGCCGTTATGCTGACAGATCGCCCCCGGACCGAGCTCCTCACCTGCCGCGATATAGTAGAGGCGGGAAGGCATCCCTACACCGGGCGAATGGGCACACTCTCGCCCGACGACAATAGTCGGGTCGACGAGGCCATGAAAACCGCACATGTGGAAGAGCTCGCCGAGCGCGACTTTATGCAGATAAGCGACGGGCAACGCCAGCGCGTCATGCTCGCACGCGCCATCGCGCAGGATCCGCGTGTGCTCGTGCTCGACGAGCCCACGTCGTATCTCGATATCCGCTACCAGATCGACCTGCTGCGAATACTTCGCCACCTTGCGAAATCGCGGAATGTGGCTGTCATCATGTCCATCCACGAACTCGAGCTCGCGCAGAAAAGCGCCGACAAGGTGATTTGCGTGAAGGACGGCCGGGTATTCCGCGCCGGCGCGCCCGAGGACATATTCACGCGCGAGACGATTGGCGAGCTCTACGGCCTTCAGCATGGTACCTTCAACGAGCGCTTCGGCAGCGTGGAAATTGGGCGCCCGCACGGCGATGCGCACACGTTCGTCATCGCCGGCGCAGGTACGGGGTCGGCTGTGTTTCGCCAGCTCATCCGGCAGGGCAAAGCGTTCTACGCGGGCGTTCTGCACGAAGGGGACATCGACTGCGAGCTCGCGCGCGACCTGGCGGCGGAATGCGTGGCCGAGCGCGCCTTCGAACCGATCGGGGATAACACCATAGCCCACGCCAAAGAGCTCCTCGTCCACTGCGCGCGCCTTATCGTGTGCCCCGCCGCCTTCGGCACCATAAACGCCCGTAACGCAGAGCTCGTCGAGTTCGCACGCTCGCACGGTATCGAGGTCATGCGAGCGTTCGAAGGCGCATCGGAGGATTCCCAATTGGAGTGGAAAGGATAAACTGGACTTTCTTTTAAGGATCCTCAGGCTACAGCTCCTACGCCGGCGAGGTCTACAAGGCGCCGGAGAACCTCGTGAACAGGAATTTCCACGCCGACGAGCCCAACATGCTGTGGCTCACCGACATCACCGAGTTCAGACTCCCGGGCGGCGAGAAGGTCTACCTGAGCCCGGTCATCGACTGCTTCGGCGGGATGCTCGTCGCCTGGTCGATCGGGCTGCACCCCGACAAGCGCCTCACGAACTCGAGCCTGCGCCTAATCCAAGCGAGATTCCAGGCTCGACAGGCCATTGAGAGTCAGGTCGTTGGCGACCTCCGAGACGCGCTCGATAGGAACCGAGCCATCAGACAGGGCCCACGTGCGATAGATACCGATAATACCCGACAGCAAAAACGCCAGATAATAGTCGAACATCTCGTCCTTGAGACCTTGGGGCAGCAGATCGCGCTCGGCAATCTCGTGTTCGAGCGGCGCACGAAGACGAGCCATAAAATCATCGAGCGGAATGTTCTCGATCAGCTGACGATTGAGTACCAGGTTGTCGCACAGTGCCTCGTTAACGGTTTTAAAGAAGGTCGCCGCCGCGCCCAGGGCGCGTTCGTTGGTATCGCCGCCCATGGAGGCAAGCGTTTTCTCGACCGAGTCGACAATCATCTCCACCACATCGACGGCAATGGCATCGAGCAAGCCATCAACCGTACCAAAGTGCACGTAAAAGGTCTTGCGGTCGACATTGGCCTCGCGCGCGATGGCACTCACCGTAATGTCTGCCAGCGGCTTTTCCATGAGCAGGCGCTCGAAAGCGGAAAGGATGGCATTGCGGCTGCGAACGATGCGGCGATCAATACGCGGTTTGCTGGTGGCCATGGGCGTGTCCCTTCGATATGCGGGCATTCATCAACAGATGAGAGATAATCTACGTAAGAGGATTATCCCCCATCCGGCACAAAAAAGCCCGGCAATATGAAGAACGCACGACTGCCCTACTGCGACTTAGGGTGCTTCTTCTTATTGAGTGCCGACGGAGATACGCGAATACCGTCGCCTGTCTGGCGCACATAGGCTTTATGAGCCGGCTTAGCGGTCCCAGAAGCCTTCTGAGCGTGCTTCTTGGGATCAACGGTAACAGCATTCGTGGGGTGCGGCTTAGTGGGCGCAGAGGGCGTCTGAGGCGTGCGGCCGAGTTTGCGCATCACGCGATCCCAGCGCGCATGGATGCTCTCGTTGTGGGCGCTCTTAAGGCCCAACAGGGGCGCAGCCAAAATGGTCGGCGCAATAAACGTAATGAGGCGCCACAGCAGATAGCCGGCGGTCGAAGCCGACCCAAAGAAATGACCCAAGAACAATGCAAAGCCGCCCTCAGCGCCACCAGTTCCACCGGGCAAGGGGACCGCAGAGCTCAACAGCTGGACAAAGGCGCTCGCGGCCATGACCGAGAAAAAGTCGACCTCGTGGTGGCCAAAGGCAAGCATCAGGAAATACGGCACGAGGTAGAAAAACGCGAGCTGCATCATGGTGATGACCACCGTGAGCAGCATGGACGAAAAGTGGCCGGCTGAAAGCTTGAACTTCTCGGAGAAAGAGTAGATTTCGCCGTCGACAAACGTACGCCAGCCCTCAATCTTGGTGGCCGAGACGCCCATTCGCTCGAGCCAATTGATAATGCAGTGCGCGACGCGCGTGACGCTCTTAGGCATGAGCGCGACGGCAAAGATGCCAAGCAGAATGCAGCAGTGACCGCCAAAGCTAAAGACGCACAGCAGCGTCATGTCGCCATAGCGCTCGGCGAAAAACGGCATTCGGGCAAGCAGCAGAATGGCGCCCCAGGCAACGAGGCCAAACTGATACACGATAAAGCGCGTGAACTGCGTGGCACCGGCCTCGCCGACATTTTGGCCTGCCTTGGTCAGGCGGTAAATCTGGGCGGGCGTAGAGCCCATCATCATGGGCGTCAGGTTGCCAAAGAAGATACCGCTCGCCTCGACCGAGATCAGGTCGCGAATGCCGACGGGCGAATAAGGGTCGAGCCAAACGGCGATCGCATAGGCCACAATGCCAAAGAACAGGTACAGGAACATGCAAAGACACGCGATAACGAGCCATGGCGCCTGGACGCTCGACATAGCGGCCCAGAACTGCCCCATCTGCCCGGTTACCACCAGATAGACGATATAACCCACCAGCACGACGCCGATAAAGATGGCGCCGCGGCGTGCGCTCTTATTGTCATCTCCGCCCGAGGCCTCAACCTCGACCTGGGGCTTAGACGTATGCTGAGAGGACTCCGTCATGAGACTCCTTCTAACAGTCAAAATATCTTGGTTATTGTACCCGTAAGGGCCATAGGCAGAACGCAAAGCTCTGGTTCAAACGGGAATTGCAGACGGTTGTTTGAAAATAAAAAACCCGGCCTTCCATGGGAAGACCGGGTATCAGATGCGTGGTAGCCCGTACCAGATTCGAACTGGTGATCTCCGCCTTGAGAGGGCGGCGTCCTAAACCGCTAGACGAACGGGCCATATGTAGCAAATGCAATGGCTGGGATGGAGGGAGTCGAACCCCCATTGACGGAACCAGAATCCGCTGTCCTGCCATTAGACGACATCCCAATGACTGCATCGCTGCGCTCGGCTGTGCCTTTGCGCAAGAAAGAAATATACGGGAAGTCTCGCCGTGACGCAAGCCCCAATTTTGACTTTTTTGAAATTCAGTCAAATTGGCCTAATTTAGTCCAACCCGTGAAGGACCTGTGAAGCCGACCGCTGTACACGAAGGGCAAAACACCGCGAGCGGTAGCCGTCAACCGTTGGCAGATTCTACCGCGAAAACGATAGCACCAGGCAACACAATCGAAGTATCAATGATCGCGTAGATATCGAGGTACCATGGACGAAGAGCTTGATTACCTATGGGAGACCCTGGGCCTCGAGATCACTGCCGACCTTTGGCCCGAACGGGACAAAATCCATCCCACACTGCGCCCCGCCATTACTGTGGTGCAGGCAAAATACCGCCGTGCATCCTTTTTGATCATGCGGATGTCATGGCACGCGGGACTCCCCGACCTTAAGCGAATCCAGGCAAGCCTCGTCGAGTTGTCCGGTATGCCGACCGTCATATCCGAGGCGCACCTGGAGCAGCGCCAGCGCGAGCGACTGCAACAGCAGCGGATTCCCTTTATCTGCCCCGGCGTTCAGGCATATCTGCCCTTTATGGACGAGGAGTACTGGAGCGGCAAGCCCAACAAACACGTAAAGGTCTACGATCCGCACGAATGGGCACAGCTGGCGGACTGACTGGGGCAGGCCCGCCGGCGGAAAGTGCGTCCCAGATTTCAAGCTCAAACTGGTCCCCACTTTCCCGTCGAGCCCTCAACCGGAAACCGTGTCCCACAATCGAAGCTCAGAATGGGACGTGCTTTCCGCAACCGGCCACTTTGGGAAAGCGCATCCCATTCTGGAAGCGAATTCCGGGTCGCACTTTCCGCAGCCGCTACAGCAACGCCTCGACCCAAGCCGATTCCCTAAAGCCGGGAATCGCAAAGTCGTCGCCCACCAACAGCGGACGCTTAACCAGCATGCCGTCGGTCGCCAGCAGCTCGTAGCACTCCCGATCCGTCATGCCCGCATCTAGACGCGCCTTCAGGCCCAGCTCTCGATATTTCATGCCCGACGAATTAAAGAAGCGCCGCACCGGCAGTCCCGAACGAGCAATCCAGGTCGCAAGCTCATCAGCCGTGGGATTGTCCAAAACGATATCGCGGTCGATATACTCTACCCCGTGTTCGTCCAGCCATGCCTTGGCCTTCTTACAGGTCGAGCACTTGGGATATTCAACAAACAGTACGGTCATGGGAATCCTCCGAATATAGATCGGCCAACGCAGGCACACGCCACACGAGGCGCCTTCGCATGATGGGCCAATTGTAGCCCACGGGTCACACGCTAAACGAACCGTACCCCGAATCCGCGTTTGATGAACGGCAGCAGCTCCATTGCCTCGGGCGTGATATGGCCCGCAACGTTCATGCGCTCGTCACCGGGAAGATCGACCCGCGCAATCTCAAGCTCGCCTTCGTAGCGCCCATATCCGCTATTGCTCACAGCGATCGACCCCGCCTTTCGCGGCAGGCCGGCTCCGGCATCCGTCGGCACGGAATCCGGCTTATGCGTCGTACGTGACTCCTGAGACCTAAAGATGAGGACACTCGAGTCGGGCCGGTCGTGATGAATCTGCCCGCGCACATAGGCATAACCGGGCTCAAGCTCGCATTGCAGGTCCACGTATCCGGCGGAAACTTGAGCAAACTGCGCCCAGCCCGCATCGGAAAGATCGGGGTCGCCGACCAACACAATGTCGCAATCGGCGCCATGTGCAAGCTCAAGCATATTGAGAGCAACCTTTGACGCGCGACCGCGCTGCGTCTCGACCGTCGGCAGTCCCTCGAATACCGGCCCGCGAACGTTAGCATCGCCCGGCACAAAAGCCATGATTTCGAATCCAAGCGCCGCAAGACGAAGATTCACCCGAGCAATGTCCTCCAGAGCTAAACCGGTATAAGGCTTGGGGTAAAAATTGTGGCAGGCGGCAAAACGAGTCACATCGGCACCGGCCTCACGCCACGATGCGATTTCATCAGAACTCACCGTCGATGCATTGACCACAATGCGAAATACACCGGACAGCTCCGCGACCCGCTGGGCGCTAAAGCCATAGTCCAAACGAAGGTATTCCAGCCCCAGATCGCGCAGGTCCTCGATGCGCTCAAGCCCGAGCAAATCGCACGTGCGAGGCCCCACATCGGCAATGAGCGCAATGCCGCGGGCGGAAAGCAGCGACAGCACATGACGGACCTTATCGGCATACGCCGCTCCCCCATCCTCGGGAATATGCAGCGAGGTGAACGCATAGCGCGCACCCGCCGCGGCACCACGCTCAATTGTCCGCTCAATATCCTGCAGAGGGCTGGAAAGATAAATCGAAATACCCGTTTTCACGTTTCAACGCTCCTTTAAAAAAGGCCGGCGGAGCAGTTAGCCCCACCGGCACAACCATAGCATCAAGAAATCTGCCGCGCGCCGCGAGCCCTGAGCAACACGGCTCGCGATATCAAACTATTCGCCAAAGAACTCGTCGATCTTCTGCTCGTCGACGCCAAAGAACCACGTCAGGACAAAGCCGGCGGCATAGGCAAGCAGCATAGCGGCAACGTAACCGAGCTGCTGGCCAGGAACGACGATCAGCAGGCCAAACAGACCGGAAACGCCCTGAGAAACCGTGCCGATGTGAAGCAGCGCCGCGAGCGCGCCGCCAAATCCGGCACCCAGGCAGGCCGTCACAAACGGACGAACGAGCGGCAGCGTAACAGCATACATCAGAGGCTCGCCCACACCGAGGATTCCAACGGGAATGGACTCTGCGACGTACTTCTTGAGCTTGGCGTTCTTGGTCTTAAAGTACAGCGCCAGACCGGCACCGACCTGACCGCCGCCAGCCATCATAAGGATGGGAAGCAGGTAATTGATGCCCTTGGTAGCGCCGTCGGGATCGTTGAGCATAGCGTGGATCGGCGTGAGCGCCTGATGCAGGCCGACGGAAACCAGCGGCAAGAAGCCTGCCGACAGGATATAGCCACCCAGGACGCCCAGCTTCTCGAAGATAAAGGTCAAAACGCTAAAGATGGCAGTCGTCAGCCATGCGCCAACCGGCTGGATGACGAGCATCAGAGCAAAGGCGCCGATGATGAGCACCAGCAGCGGGGACAAGAACGTGTCGAGTGCGTTGGGCATAACCTTGCGAATCTGACGCTCCATCCAGGCAAAAAATGCGCCGGCGATAAGAGCCGCGATCATGCCGCCCGCTGCGGGGTTGTACTGTGCATTGGTGAGCGGCAGCAGAATGGCAGTGGCAGGATCAGCCGCGCCAGGCGCAAGCAGGGGCATGGCACTGTTGGCAATACACATCATGCCGGCGATGCCGCCCAGCGCAGCGGAGCCACCAAACTCACGTGCCGCGTTATAGCCCACCAAGATGGGCAGATAGGCAAACAGGGCCCAGCCCATGGAACGAATGCCCTGGTACCACCACTCGCCTGCAAGCGCGCCTGCCGTCGAGACGTTAATGACGTTGCAGATGCCGTTGATGAGGCCAGCCGCAATGATGCCGGGAAGCAGGGCGACGAAGACATTGGAAATCTTCTTGAGGAAGGCCTGAACCGGCTTGGACTCGTACTTGGCCTTCTGCGCGGCCTTGTTTGTGGCCGCAGCGTCAACCACGCTCTCGTCAGCAACGCCTTTCGCAAGGCCGGTGAGCTTGGAGAACTCCTCGAGCACCTTATTCACCTTGCCCGGCCCCAGCACGATCTGCATCGTGTCGTCCTCGACCAAGCCCATCACGCCGTCGAGTGCCTTAATACCCTCCGTGTCGACGCTGCCCGTGTCTTTGACGGTCACGCGCAGGCGCGTCATGCACGCCGCGTTTGCGAGCACGTTGTCTTTACCGCCCAAAAGGTCCAGCAGCTTTTGAGCCAGCTCTTTGTTCGTCATAACTCCTCCTTGTATTGGGTATCTCGTCTGGATGTCATATCAGCTCACGCCGCGCACCTATTGGGCATCGGCATTGCTCTTCTCATGGCCACTCACCGCAGCACGGACATGGCCTCTCGCTCGCTCAAGAGCTACCGCAGCCTGCTCGGCATCGCAGCCCAGCAGTACCGAGACAATAGCGGTTTTTACGTGGCCGCCGGCATCTGCAAGCGCCTGAATAGCGCGCTCGCGCGTGCAGCCGGTCGCCTCCATCACGATGTTCTGGCCGCGCACCACCAACTTCTCGTTCGTCTGCTGCACATCGACCATCAGGTTTTGGTATACCTTGCCGATCTTGACCATGGCACCGGTCGAAATCATGTTGAGAATGAGCTTTTGAACCGTTCCCGCCTTGAGCCTCGTTGAGCCGGTCAGCACCTCGGGACCGGGCACGGGTTCAATGGCAAGATCTGCGCTCTCCCCGATCTTCGACCCTTGGTTGCAGGCAATTGCAATGGTCTTGCACCCAGTTGCCTTGGCGTACACAAGGCCGCCCACCACATAGGGAGTACGACCGCTTGCCGCCAGGCCAACGACAAGATCCTTGTCCGAGAGTCCACGCTCCCGCAGGTCGCTCGCGCCAAGCTCCTCGCTGTCTTCGGCACCTTCGACAGCCTTGATAAACGCCGTCTCGCCTCCGGCAATGAGCCCGACAATCAGATCGGGTGACACGCCAAACGTGGGCGGACACTCCGAAGCGTCGAGTACGCCCAGACGACCGCTGGTGCCTGCGCCCATGTAAAAGACGCGCCCGCCGCGCTCGAGTGCCTCAGCAGCCCAGTCGATTGCTGTGGCAACCTGGGGCAACACCTTCGTGACCGACTGGACGGCACGAAGATCCTCATCATTCATCGTCGTGACGATTTGCAGCGATGTCATCGTATCGAGGTCCATAGACCTTTGATTACGCTGTTCGGTCGTGAATTTTGTTAAATCGAGCATTTCATTCACCTCATCTTTCCTGTTTCTCGATGTAGTTTTGCTTAATGACATGCGTCGCCCGTTCGTAGTCGCTGGCAACGTAAGCAGCGTACAGGGCATCGACAACCATAAGCTGGGCCATACGCGAAGCCATGGCACCGCTGCGGACCAAGGGCTCACTCGCAGCGACGCCGAGCACGGCATCGGCCATGGTGGCAAGCTTGGATGATCCATCTACTTTGGTCACGGCCACAACGGGACAGTTGTGACGTTGGGCCTCGGCGGCGCAGTCCAGCACCTCTTGCGTCAAGCCCGAGTAGCTAAAGGCGATTGCCATATCGCCCTCATGCATGTTCTTGGCACACAAGAGCTGATCATGCCAGTCGTCGTACAGATGGCACTCTTTGTCGACACGCATGAGCTTTTGCGCCAGATCGTGCGCGACCAAACGAGAGGCACCGATACCGAACAGATTGACCGCGCGTGCCCGCTTAAGATAGGCCGCACATCGCTCCAAGACGGTGTAATCGAGCGTTCGCGCCGTCGCTTCGATCGTGCGCACGTTGCTTTTCATCACCTTCCCCACGATACGTTCGACGCTGTCATCCATGGAGATGTCCTCGAGGGCAACGTCTTTCTTGTCACCCAAGAGCGCCAGCTCGGCAATCAGTTCGCGCTGGAACTCCTTGTAGCCCGCAAAACCCAAGCGCTTGCAAAAGCGCAAAATGCTCGAGGGTGAGGAGAACGTGGCATCGGCAAGACCGCGGACGGACAGCCCGACCACCTCGTGCGGATGAGCGCTTACATATGCGATGACATTGCGTTCCGCCGGGCTCGCGCTGAGCTCACGCTCGCGAAGCCGCAAAAGCAATCCGTTTGCCATCTCAAACACCTCCGTTGAGAAGAATTAAAGACCAACGAACGATTCGTACCGGATATAAACAGCTTTTACGGTACATTGTGCCGCATCGTGGCGCACAAAGGGCGAGCGTTCTACCGCTCGCCCCTCAAATCCGACCGCTCGGAAATACGCGCGACACAAAATAATTCAACAAGATCGCATTATCAAAAACGGGCTTGTTACCGGCTAGCGCCTCGCATGGGCGCCGATCGGCCGAGTCGCATGGCGCACCAACACCGCTGCCAGCAATACCAACAGCATCGCGGTAACATAGCCCGCAGCATCGAATCCTAAATCGATAACGTCGAAATGCCTGCCGGGAACAAAGATCTTATGTACCTGATCGCCAACGGAGCAGACGGCGCAAAAGAGCAACACGGGCACGCAACGGGAGCATACGCTCCACGGACGCCTGGAAAAGCAAACCACGACCACCGAGGCGAACAATCCGACGAAGAAAAACTCTACGGTATGGGCAACGCGACGGACGTTCGTGCCCACCCACATGCGAATGGAAGCAAGTCGGCCAGACCGGACATTCGAAGCAGCCGAATCGGTGCCCCCGGTCATCCCGTTCTCGGTCTGAGCTTCGCCCGCGACATCGGCAGCCTGTACGCCCGTAGCTTGACCCTCCACCACACGCGCGGTGGACTCGCTCAGCAACGACGTCTCCACCGCATTTTGCTCCGTCAGCACCCAGATGCCCGCCAGCGTTGCAGTAAACAGAACGATCGCGGTCCATCCGATTATTTGTTTTACGCGCGCCAAGGGCCTACCTCCTTTTTTGAATATCAGCGAGTGTAGCCCCAAATGGCATCGTCACCGTATCAAAATTTGAATCGCAACAGGAAGCGCCAAAGCGGCGCAAACCCCTACCCCGCCTCGCGCATCCAGCGATCGAACGTCCCCACGCACACGCCCAGGCACTTTGCTGCCTGGCTGCGGGTAATATCGCCTGCCTCATAGCTATCGCGTACCAGCTCAAACTGAGGAGGGCACGGCTTGCGAGGTCGACCGAAACGGACCCCTCGCGCCCGCGCCGCTGCAATCCCCTCCGCTTGGCGCCGATGAATATTCTCGCGCTCCACCTGCGCCACGTAGCTCAGCAGTTGTAGCACAATATCGGCAATCAGGGTATTGGTCACATCCGGCGCGCCGCTGGCCCTGGCGCGCGTGTCAAGCAATGGCATGTCCAACACCACAATGGCAACCCCGAGCTCCTTGGTAATGCGTCGCCATTCCTCAAGAATCTCGGAGTAATTACGGCCAAGTCGATCGATAGAAAGCACCACCAGCACGTCCCCGTCTCCCAGGATGTGCAGCAGCTCGCGATACCGCGGGCGATCGAAGTCCTTGCCGCTCGCATGGTCGGCATAAATATTCGCCGAGCCCACGCCATAGGCGCCCAGCGCATCCAGCTGCCGATTTAGATTCTGATCGCGCGAACTCACCCGCGCATAACCATACACCGTCGCCATCTCATCCCCGCTTTCTTGTAAACCTGCCAAAAAGGGACAGGTTTATTTTGGTAGGATTTACCTCTCCAATAGCAGGTAAGCGGGCGGCCGTGCAGACGGCAAGGTAGCCATGATCCAAATGCGGAGGGCGGCCCCGAAAGACCGCCCTCCGCTCTCCCGTCATGAGTCGAGATTTGGCTAATGGATAAGCTTAAAGTCCAAGTGCCCACGCGTGGTATTGACGCGCGAGACCTCGATAATCACGCGCTGGCCCAGTTCATAGCGAGTCCCCGTGTCGGCACCTGTGAGCGTGAGCGCATCCTCGTCGAACTCGAACCACTCGTTGCCCAGGCTTTTGATCGAAACCAAGCCTTCGACCTGCGTCAGGTCCAAGCGCACAAAGAGGCCCATGCTGCTAACCCACGAGACGGATCCGGCATAGCGCTCGCCCAGACGGTCCTCATAGTACTGGGCAATCTTGATCTTTTGCGTCGCATGGCTGGCGGCATCGGCCGCACGCTCGGCATCGCTGCATGCGCGGCAGATCTGCGGCAGAATGCGCGGCAGCGACTCGCGCCCCTTGCCGATCAGTCGCGGCGTACGGACCAAGGCGTCCTTGCCGCCAAGCTGTTCATAGGCCAACTGCAGTTTGAGCACGCGGTGCACCACCAGATCGGGATAGCGACGGATGGGACTCGTAAAGTGACAGTAGCACGGCGCGGCGAGCGCAAAGTGGCCCTCGTTGCGCGGCTTGTACAGCGCACGCTGCATGCTGCGCAGAAGCAGCGTGTTGACGAGCGGTGCGTTTGCCGTACCGGCGGCAGCATCAACTGCAGCCTGCAGCTCATCGGGACTCCCCAGGGCAATACCGGCAGCACGGCGATCGTCGATGATGCCCAGCTGCGCCAGCGCAACGGCGGCACCGTGCAGGCTATCGGGGCTCGGATCCTCATGCACGCGATAGCAGGCCTCGATATCACGGTCTGCCAGCCACTCTGCAACGCACTCGTTGGCGAGCAGCATGGCTTCCTCGATAAGCGACGTGGCACACGAACGCTCACGCGCCACAATCTGCACGGGTACTCCGTCCTCGTCCAATAGAGCGCGAATCTCGGCCGTGTCAAAATCGACTGAGCCGCGGACGCGACGAATACGACGGCGAAGTTCGGCGAGTTCGTTGGCGGCGACAAGGAAATTGCCGAGGTCGACGTTGCAGCCGCGGGCGGCCTTCTCGCACGCAAGACCGCGCTCAAGCGCCTCCTCGCGCGAGGCCTCAGCAGCCGCAACATCCTCGGCAGCACCCTCCAGCACCCCATACTCCACCGCGCCGGCACGCACCAGCAGCGCCTCGGCGCCGTCATAGTCCATACGCACACGCGAGCGAATCACGCTGGGGTACGGATCGTAATGCCGCACGCGACCCTGCGCATCGAGTTCAATGTCAACGGTAAACGCAAGACGGTCCTCGTCAGGGCGAAGCGAACACAGGTCACAGGACAGGCGTTCGGGCAGCATGGGAAGCACGCGATCGGCCAGATACACCGATGTCGTGCGATGGCGAGCCTCAAGATCGATATGCCCGTCCCAAGCCACATAGTGAGAAACGTCAGCGATATGCACACCCAGTTTGTAGCCACCCTCGGGCGTGCGCTCCAGCGAAATGGCATCATCAAAGTCACGCGCGTCGACCGGGTCGATCGTGATGACAAAGCGGTCACGCAGATCGCGGCGGAGCGGGTCCTTAAGCGCCGCGGACACATCGAGCGAAAGCCCCTCGGCCTCGTCCAGCGCGGCCTCGGGATAGCTATCGGTATAGCCGTAGCGCGCCATCACATATTGAACGCCCAAATCGGGCGCGTCATCTCCGCCAATGCGGCGCTCGATCGTCACAGTGCCCGATTCCAGGCGCGTCGGGTAGGTCAAAATGCGCGCGACAACGGCATCACCCGGGTGGACACCCAGACGATCCGCCGAGGTGTCCTCGGGCAAAATGAAGAAGTCGGCCTTCAGGCGCGAATCGAGCGGCTCAATCACACCGAGCGGACCAGCGGTATGGTACGTACCCACCACGCTTATGGCTGCGCGCTCAACCACGCCTTCGATCACGGCGCGCCGCTCACCGTGCGGGCTGTTCTTAATGCTCACGGCAACGGTATCGCCATCCATGATCTCGCGCTTACCGCGGCCCATAACCTTGTAGTCGCCGCTCTCGGTTATGACATAGGCGCCATGCTCATGGAGCTGCACGCGCCCGGTCAGGCTCGGACGGCGTTCGCTGCGCACCGGCCCACGCTTATTGCGAGCACCGCGCTTATGCTTGTTATTGCGCCCCATGGCGCCTCCTTGCTATCGATGACGAACTCCAAAGAGTCTACCCAAATGATTCGCTTTCCTGCCGTCCCCTAGAGATCAAAAAACGGGCCGCCCCATAAGAGACGACCCGTTGGAAGGGATGAATTTCAGGCATGCCTACACGCGCAGGTAGCGGCGCATGGCTATGGCAGAACCAAAGAGACCGATAATCACACCCACCAGAACCAGCGCAGCATAGGTCACCAGGTAGTACTGCATCGGCAGGGCAAACGACATCCAACCGATGCTCTCCTGCAGACGCGGAATCATCAGATTGCGCAGCAGCTCCAGAACGCCGATGGAAAGCAGCGAGCCCAAAATAGCCTGCAGTACGCCCTCGGTGATAAACGGGCCGCGAATGAAGCCGTTGCTGGCGCCGACCAGACGCATAATCGCAATCTCACGACGACGCGCCGTGATGGACAGGCGAATCGTGTTGTTGATGAAGATGAATGCGATAAAGGTCAAAAGGCCAACGAGCACCACGGCGGCGATGCGGATGTAGTTGGTCACCTGGAACAGGCGGCTCACTTCCTCCTGGCCGTACAACACGCTCGCGTTGACGTCGCCGTCATCCGCGATCTTCTGGAAATCGGCATCCTTCTTGAGCTTCTTTGCCGTGCTCTCGACCTTGGACGGATCGTCCATCTCAATAGCGAAGGAAGCCGGCAGCGGGTTCTGGCCATCGAGCGCGCTCATGGTGGCGTCGGCGTTGCCCGACATCTTGCTCGTATACTCGGCCAGCGCGTCGTCCTTGTCCTTATAGGTCACGGACTTGACGTTGCTCCACGTCTTGAGCTCGGCCTCAAAGGCCTGGACGTCTGCCTGATCGGCGTCATCGCTAATAAAGGCATTAATGACAACCTGATCCTCGACGGTACCGATCACGGAGTTCAGCATCGCGGAACCCATAATGAACAGGCCGATGATAAACAGCGAAAGGAAGATCGTGATGACGGCGCCGAGCGAGGTAGTCCAGTTACGGAAGAAGTGACTGATTGCCTCTTTGAAGGAGTAGCCCACGTTAGTTGGTGCCATAGTTGCCGTAACCTCCCCTCTCCTGGTCGCGAATAACGTGGCCGCCCTCGAGGGCGATCACGCGACGGTGCATGCTATCGACCATCTCGCGGTCGTGCGTGGCGACGATCACGGTGGTGCCGGTGCGGTTAATACGCTCGAGCAGCTTCATGATGCCCAGCGAGATCGCCGGGTCGAGGTTGCCCGTCGGCTCGTCGCAGATCAGCAGCGGCGGACGGTTGACCATAGCGCGGGCGACGGCAACGCGCTGCTGCTCGCCACCGGAAAGCTGGTCGGGCAGCGAATCCATCTGATCGGCCAGACCGACCAGACGCAGCACCTCCGGCACCTGGCTGCGAATGACGCCCTTGGGCTTGCCGATGCACTGCAGGGCAAACGCCACGTTTTCGTAGGCGGTCTTTTGCGGCAGAAGCTTAAAGTCCTGGAACACGGCGCCAATCTGGCGGCGCAGGAACGGAACCTTGCGGTTCTTGATCTTCATGAGGTCCTGACCGGCAACCAGGATGCGGCCGCTCGTCGGCTTGACGTCACGGTTGAGCGTCGACAGCAGCGTGGTCTTACCCGAGCCGGAGTGACCGACCAGGAAGACGAACTCGCCCGGATAGATCTCGATGTTGATGTCGTCGAGTGCAGGCTTGTTGGGCTGTGCCGGATAGATCTTGGTGACATGCTCCATAAGGATGACGGGCTCGACACCGGCCTGCTTGGCCATCTTCTTGCGGCTGGCTTGCGGATCGATGGGCGCAAACACCGACGTAAAATCGGGGTTGTTGAGCGCGTTATCGAGGCTTGCGACCTCGGCGGCCTGATCGCTCTCGACCACCGGGGCAGCAGGCTGCGTGGGATCGGGAATTGCGGCAAAGAGACCGGACTGCGCAGGCTGAGGAACCGGCGTCGCAGGGGCCATGGGGTCGGGAATGCCGGCCATGGTAGGCTGCGGCGTGGCGGCGCCAGCCTGAGGCTGCTCCACGCGAGCGGTCACGGCCTGAACGGGCTCAAAACCCGCCGTGCCGGAAAGCGCGACATCGCTGGTGGGATTGTAGGCAAAGGGATCGGATGCCGGCTGTGCCTGATCTGCCGGCTGAGCGGGGGCCTGAGCAACAGGCTGGCCCTCTGAATCCGGAGTGGCGAAACGACTGCCCTGGACGCCCGTCTGCGTCTTGGGGGCATCATCGCCCGCACCGGAGGTACGGAAGTGGTTACCCACTGGTGCTCCTTATCGTCGTGCGTTTAAACTACATGAGCGCTTTGTATTTTAGCAGCATTAGCTTTGCTGCACATAAGAAGCATGGCGTGCTTAGGGATCCCGTCGGCCAGGCACAGGGTTACTCTCCAAATCGTCCTCGGACATGTCGGAGCCCCCGCTGCGCGCTTCGCGCGGCAGGGGCTCCTCCGTCCTGCGGAAAGATTTGGAGAGTAACCCCGTGCCCGGCCTGCGATAACTAAGGGGTCGCTGCGTTTATCTTGAGGTGCTGCATATACAAAGCTGGAAGGGTCTGAATTGCGCTTTGTCGATATATGCCCTTTTTCCTGATGGGACCGTGCTTGAGGGGCGTCTTCATGAGTTGCGGTGAAATAGGGACTGTTTTACCAGTTAAAAGGTCTAATCAGTCCCTATTTCACCGCAACTGAAACAGGGGCGCTCTCCAAGAGAGCGCCCCTGCCGGGTTTCCATAGTTCTGGCGAAGCAGTCCTTGAGATCCGCCTTGCCTTATGCCAAGAACTCCTTGGTGGTCGCCACGATGTTGGCGGCGTCCAGGCCGTACTTGTGCAGGAGCTCGGCACCCGGGCCGGACTCGCCGAAGGTGTCGTTGACACCAATCTTCTTGAGCGGCGTCGGGCACTGCTCACACAGGACGTCGGCAACGGCGCTGCCCAGGCCACCGATTACAGAATGCTCCTCGACGGTCACGACGTGGCCGGTCTTGGTGGCGCTCTTGACGATCAGGTCGGCATCGATGGGCTTGATGGTGTGCATGTTGATGACCTCGGCGTCGATGCCCTCGGCAGCGAGCTGCTCGGCGGCCTCGAGAGCCTCGCCGACCATCAGGCCGCAGGCGATGATGGTGACGTCGGCGCCCTCGCGCATGACAATGCCCTTACCCAACTCGAAGTTGTAGGTCTCGGGGTCGTTGATAACCGGCGAGGCCAAACGAGCGAAGCGCATGTACACCGGACCGTCGCACTCGTAGGCGGCGCGCGTTACGGCGCGGGCCTCGACGTCGTCGGCAGGAACGATCACAGTCATG